>JAFXDF010000015.1 GCA_017521295.1 Clostridia bacterium
GATGTGCTTGCGCAGTTCTCTGGCCTCTTTGGTATTACGGAGCAACAACTGATACAGTTCGTCAGAATAGGCATCTACATAGGTAGAGGTCAAGCGGCTGCCGACACGCTTGCGCACATAGAGGTACTTCTGTCCCTCCCGATCCTTAATCTCCGGCGTGCCTTCATATGGAATCAGATTCAACCGCGCTTGACAGTCGGCTTTCTGATGCAGCAATTCCTGAATCTTGGAGTAATTGTTTTCCATAGCAACCTCCTTGGGGAACTTCTCTCGATTTTAGTATACATCATTGTTCCCCAATGTGCAAGAAGAAAACCAAGTTTTAGGGAACTTTTTATCTAAAATCTCCTAAAAAGTTCCCTAAAAACCACCGCTGCAAAGCCATATTTACAAAGAAACGCAAAAGTTGACGGACAACACAGTCGGTTGTCCGTCAACTTTTACAACAACTTATTAAATTTCGGTTACTCCCACTCCACTGTTGCCGGGGGTTTGCTCGTAATATCGTAAACGATGCGATTGATGCCACGCACCTCATTGACGATACGCACAGAGATGCGGTCCAGCACCTCATAGGGAATACGCGCCCAGTCTGCGGTCATGAAGTCGTCGGTGGTGACAGCGCGGAGCGCCAGCGTATAGTCGTAAGTTCTGCCGTCGCCCATGACACCGACGCTGCGGGTGTTTGTCAGGACAGCAAAATACTGGCTCAGACATTTATCCTGTCCGGCTTTGTCGATCTCGTCCCGGAAAATAAAATCTGCCTGCCGCAGGGTATCGGCTTTCTCCTTCGTAATACCCCCGATGATGCGAATGGCAAGGCCGGGGCCGGGGAAGGGCTGGCGGCTGACCAGATATTCCGGCAGACCAAGTTCCCGACCCAGCTGCCGCACTTCGTCCTTGAACAGCATATTCAGCGGCTCGATGATCTCTTTGAAGTCCACATAGTCCGGCAGACCGCCGACATTGTGGTGGCTCTTGATGACAGCAGCGGCGCCGGCTCCGGACTCAATGACATCGGGATATATGGTGCCCTGGGCAAGATAGTCCACCGCACCGATTTTTTTCGCTTCTTCCTCAAATACCCGAATGAATTCTTCGCCGATGATCTTACGTTTTCGCTCTGGGTCTGACTCTCCCGCCAGCTTCGAGAGGAAGCGGCTCTCAGCATTGACCCTGATAAAGTTCATGCTCCATTTGGAAAAAGCCTGTTCAACCTCGTCGCCCTCATTCATGCGCATCAGACCGTGATCTACAAAAACGCAGGTGAGCTGACTGCCAATGGCTTCTGCCAACAGTGCCGCACAAACAGAACTGTCCACTCCGCCGCTGAGCGCCAGCAGCACCTTGCCGCTGCCCACCTTTTCACGAATCCGGCGGATCGCCGTGTTCTTGTAATCTGCCATGGTCCAGTCACGGCGGGCTTCGCAGACTTCGTACAGAAAATTGCGGATCATCTGTGTGCCATGCTCGGTATGATTTACCTCCGGATGAAACTGTACGCCATAGAAACGACGGGTATCGTCGGCAATGGCCACGTTGGGGCACGCGGCGGAATGGGCAGTCAGCTGAAACCCGGCAGGCACCTCCGCCATATAATCACCATGGCTCATCCATGAGATGCCCTTCTCCGGCAAACCCTTGAAAATGGGGCAGGACACATCATACCAAGTCTCGGTTTTGCCGTACTCGCGGGCGGAATCATTCTGTGCTGGAGTTACCTGACCGCCGAGGTGGTGCGCAAGGAGTTGGCAGCCATAGCAAATGCCCAGCACAGGGACGCCCAGTTCAAAAACGGCAGGGTCGACCTGTGGCGAGTCGGCTTCATAGACGCTGCCGGGACCTCCGGTGAAGATGATGCCGACGGGTGAAAACGCGCGAATCTCCTCCATGGGCATGGTATAGGGGTGCACCTCACAATAGACATTGCACTCGCGGACCCGCCGGGCGATCAGCTGATTATACTGTCCGCCGAAATCCAGAATCAACACTTTCTCCATAGGGGCCCTCCTTACAGTTCAATGTCACCGGGTGCAGCAGAGACCCCTTCGAGCATAGGTCTCACTTTCGCAAGGAACGCATCTACCTGTTCAGGGCAGCGACCAATGTAATCCTCCGGTCGCAGCAAGGCGCAGAGTTCTTCTTCGGTCATGCCAAAAGCAGGCTCTGCCGACAAACGCTGAAGCAGGTCGCAGGCTTCGCCCTCCTTCATTTTTGCGGTGGCGGCGTGGGAGCAGCGGCGAATGATCTCGTGAAGCTCCTGGCGGTCGCCGCCCCTCTTGACAGCCTCCATCATCAGATTTTCCGTGGCAATGAAGGGCAGATATTCCCGCACGGTTTTGTCGATGACCTTTTCATTGACCACAAGCCCACGGGTCACGTTGTTGGCAAGACGCAGGATGGCGTCGGCGCACAGGAAGCCCTCCGGCATGGAAATGCGGCGGTTGGCGGAATCATCCAGTGTGCGCTCCATCCACTGCACGGAAGCAGTCATGGGAGCATTTGCCGCATCCGCCATCAAATAGCGGGCCAGGGAGCAGATGCGCTCTGAGCGCATGGGGTTGCGCTTGTAGGCCATGGCAGAGGAGCCGATCTGGTTCTTTTCAAAGGGCTCTTCCATCTGACGGTCATGCTGCAAAAGGCGAATGTCGTTTGCCATCCGGTAGGCGCTTTGGGCAATGGAGCTGAGGCAGTTCAGAATGCGGCTGTCAACCTTCCGGGGATAGGTCTGCCCACAAACATCGAAGCAACGGTCGAAGCCGAACTCCGCACTGATCTGACGATTCATCTCGTCGATTTTGACCGTGTCACCCTCGAACAGTTCCACAAAGCTGGCCTCCGTTCCGGTGGTTCCCCGGCAGCCGAGGAACTTCATATTGTCCAGAACAAAATCCAGTTCCTCCAGATCGGAGAGGAAGTCCTGCATCCAGAGGGTAGCCCGTTTGCCGACCGTGACAAGCTGAGCCGGTTGATAATGGGTATATCCCAGGGTGGGCAGATCTTTGTACGCCTCCGCAAATGCCGCAAGGTTTTTCAGCACGCCCAGCAGCTCTCCGCGCAGATAGCGCAGACCGTCCCGATAGAGGATCAAATCGCCGTTGTCCGTCACATAACAACTGGTAGCGCCGAGATGGATAATGCCTGCTGCAGAGGGAGCGGCTTTGCCGTAGGCATAGACATGGGCCATCACATCATGGCGCACTTCTTTTTCCCTTTGCGCAGCGCAGTCGAAATCAATACCATCAATGTGGGCTTCCAGATCCGCCACCTGCTCCGCCGTGATGGGCAGGCCAA
>JAFXDF010000091.1 GCA_017521295.1 Clostridia bacterium
GTACCCTGGGCCAGGAAGTCGATGCCTTCCAGCTTGGCGGCCTCTTCGTCAAAGACCTTGATGAACTCGGCGCCGATGATCTTGCGCTTCTTTTCGGGATCGGAAACACCGGCCAGCAGGTCCAGGAAGCGGTCGGTGGCGTCCACATAGATCAGGTTGGCATCCAGTGCCTTGCCAAAGACCTCGATGACCTGCTCGCTTTCGCCCTTGCGCATCAGGCCGTGGTTCACGTGGACGCAAACCAGCTGCTTGCCGATGGCCTTGATAAGCAGAGCGGCGACTACAGAAGAATCCACGCCGCCGGACAGGGCCAGCAGCACTTTTTTATCGCCCACCTGCTCGCGAACCAGCTTGACCTGCTCTTCGATGAAGGCGTTGGCCAGTTCGGGGGTGGTGATGCGTTCCATGGATTCGGGACGAACATTAGGATTCATACGGATACCCTCCATATTTACAGAATAAAGAATTCACCCATTATTATATCCCTGATAGGGCTTATGCGCAAGAAAAAATTAGAAAAAAGCCGACAAAATCTATGGGAAAAGAGGAGAAAACTATCGTTACATTTTTCTAAAAAATGGAAGAGGCTTCCAGCAAGGCCACCGCCCGGATGGGGGAGCCGTCGGCGTCGATGTACCGCAGGGGCAGGGCGCAGAAGGTGAACAGGTCCCCGGGCAGCTTGTCCAGGTTGTTCAGATTCTCGATGATCACAGTTTTATCGGTGATCAGCAGCTGCCGGTGCAGGGTGAGGTTGGCGTCGGCGATGGGGTCCAGGCCGATGGTATCCAGGCCGATGCCCTTTTTGCCCGTCTGAATGAGGAAATCCACCACTTCGGCCGTGACGCAGGGATAGTCACCGAAGTATTCGGGCTTGCCCCAATGCTTGCCCCAACCGGTGTAAAACAGCAGGAAGTCGGCCTGCTCGGCGTTGGGATTGCGGTGCACATGCTCCATGGTGATGCGGCCGCCTTCGCCCACATCAGTGCAGGGGATGACGGCGGCGGTGCCCACGAACCGGCTCACCGGCAGGGCGTCCAGGGTGCTGCAGTGGCCGAAGAGATGGGCGGGGGCGTCCATGTGGGTGCCGGTGTGGCTGTACATGGACAGCAGGGTCTCCTTGAAGCCGTCCTTTTCATAGGTGTTGGCAGGGGAGAGCCTGGGGCCTTCGGTGCCGGGGTACACCGGCATATCGGGGGAGATCACATAAGTGAGGTCGATCACGTTCATATTGGTATCATCCTTTCGACGGTATTCCATGACAAAATTGGTGAGGGCAATGCCCCGGCGGAGCACCTGCTGCCGGCGCATTACCTGCCAGCCACGCTTTTCAAAAAAGGGCCGCGCGGTGATGGATGCGTGGGTGGTGAGGGTGACCGCGGCGCAGCCGCGCTCCAGCTCGTCGCACAGGGCGGTGGCAACGCCCCGGCGCAGATAATCCCGGTGGACGTACAGCCGGTCCAGATAGCCCTCTGCCGTCATGTCGGCAAAGCCCACGATGGTGTCGTCCTCCTGGGCCACCAGGGTGCGGTGGGCCAGAAAAGAGGCATCCCACCGGGCAAGGTCCACCTGTCCGGTGGCCCAGACAGCAAGCTGAGCGGGGGAATAGTCGGCGGCGTTCACGCTGTGCACCGTGTCATAAAACAGCCGGGCCAGCGCCTCCACGTCGGCAGACCGGTAGGGGCGGATCTTCATCGGATATCGCCCCGCAGCTGGGCCTCCAGATAGAGCTTGTGGGCCACGGCGGTGAGGGTGTCCTGCAGCAGAATGCCGGGCTGCTTGGCGAACACCTCGCCCAGGGCGCTCATCAGCATACCGCAAAAGGTCTCATAGCCCTCACGGCCCTGGGGATGGCTGTCCAGCAGCCGGGCGATGTCCTCCAGCGACAGCACGGTTTTGCTGACGGCGATCAAAAGCAGCCGGGCGATGTGCTCCCGGTCGTACTGCTTTTTGATGGGGTTGCGCAAAAGGTCCTTTTTCACATAGTTGGAGATCATGGACCCGGTGAGGGGGGTGCAGCCCATGGGCTCCAGGTATTCGTTCACATATTTGGTCACCTGCTCCAGATAGAGCCCCACGTTGGGGATCTGGTCATATTCGGGCAGAGAAAGGTTCATAAACAGCACCTCCGTTTCAAAAAACAGTGTAACACAAAATGTAAATTCTTACAACAGGTTTTTGAAAAACTCTTGACGGGAACGCATAAAACGCTTATAATAAGCGCAAGATAAGTTTTTGAAAAACCGATTTCACGATAGAGCCAAGGAGGTTGCCCCATGTGTGATCACAGCTTGCCCCGCCGCCGGTATTATTTCCATCTGAAAGACCCCGGCAGCGCCATCACCCACTTTATCGGACTGGCCCTTTCGGTGCTGTCCATGCCCGCCCTGCTGATCCACGGGGCAGGGGAGGGCTACAGCCGGATGCAGATGGCCGCCCTCAGCGTCTTTCTGCTGTCCATGGTGGGGCTTTACGCCGCCAGCACGGCTTACCATTCCTTTGATCTGGAAAAGGGCCGCAACCGCATTCTGAAAAAGTTGGATCATATCATGATCTTTTTCCTCATCGCCGGCACCTATACCCCCATCTGCCTCACCACCCTGGCGGGAAAAGGGGGCGAGGGCCTTTTGCTGGCGGTGTGGGCGGTGGCCCTGGGGGGACTGGTGCTCAAGCTGTTCTGGGTCTATCACCCCAAGTGGCTGTCCTCGGTGCTGTATATCGGCATGGGCTGGCTGTGCCTCACCAAGCTGCCAACCATCTGGGCGGCCATGCCCCGGCCGGGCTTCTGGTGGCTGCTGGCCGGCGGCGTGTTTTACACCATTGGCGGCGTGCTCTACGCCCTCAGGCTGGAAAGGCTCAACACCCTGCACCCACACTTTGGCTCCCACGAGATCTTCCACCTGTTCGTCATGGCCGGCACCGCCTGTCAGTATGTGACCATGTTTTATCTGTAAAAAAAATTAACCGCACATCCCCGTTCCTGTCATTCTGAGGCCAAGGGCCGAAGAATCTCCCATATCCGGCAGTTGCTGCCCTGGGGGGGGGAGATCCTTCGCTGCGCTCAGGATGACAAAAGGGGGGATGTGCGGTTTTTCTTATTCTCTTACCGACGCGGGGACCTTTGCCGCCATGCGGAACAGCACGAAGCCGACGACGAACAGAATAGCGATCATGCCCACGCCAAGGCTCATGTTGTTTGTCAGCTTGGTCACCGTGCTGACGATGGTGGTGCCCAAAAAGGCGGCGCCCTTGCCGCAGATATCCAGCAGGCCGAAGTACTCGCCCGACTGCTCGGCGGGGATGATGCGGGTGAAATAGGAGCGGCTCAGAGCCTGGATGCCGCCCTGGAACATACCCACCAGCACCGCCAGGGTCCAGAACTGCCACTGGCTCTGCAGGAAGATGGCGAACACGGCGATGCCGAAGTAGGCCATGATACAGACCGAGATCAGCTTTTCGGTGGGGTGCTTTTTGGCCAGTCGGCCGAAGAGGATGGCAAAGGGGAAGGCCACAATCTGGGTCACCAGCAGGGCCAGCAGAAGGCCGGTGCTGTCCAGACCCAGGGCCGAGCCGTAGGCGGTGGCCATGTCGATGATGGTGTACACGCCGTCGATGTAGAAGAAGAAGGCCAGCAGGAAGAGAAAGGCTTTCTTTTCCTTACGGGCGTTTTTCAACGTGTTCCACAGCCGGGAAAAGGCGGCGGTGACAGCGCCGGGCTGACGGGGCACACAGTACTTCTGGCGGTAGCTTTTCACCAGGGGCAGGGACATGCCCACCCACCACAGGGCGGTGATGCAGAAAGCGATGAGCATGGCTGCGGGCATGGACAACCCCAGGCCGTCGGCAAACAGCACGGGCACCAGACAGGCCACAAAGGGCAGGCAGGAGCCGATATAGCCCCAGGCGTAGCCCAGAGAGGAGATGTTGTCCATCCGGTCGGGCTCGGTGATGTCAGGCAGCATGGAATCGTAGAAGATCAGGCTTCCCGAATAGCCCACCTTGGCGATGACGAACAGGATCAGGAAGATCAGCCACTGCTTGGCCAGACCCAGGCTGATGCAGCCGATGGCGCCCACCGCAAGGAAGGCCAGGAAGATGGGCTTTTTAAAGCCCTTGTAGTCGGCCATGGTGCCGAACACCGGGCCCAGCAGGGCCACCAGAAGGGTGGAAACCGAGGCGGCGTAGCCCCAATAGGCCAGGTAATCCACGTCGCTCAGTCCGGCGGAGCTTGCCAGATGGTTGAAGTAAATGGGCATGATGGTGGAAACCAAAAGGGTAAAAGCCGAGTTGCCCACATCATACAGGACCCAGTTCTTTTCCTGTTTGGTCAGTTGGAATTTCATATTATCCCCCATTTTATATCAAATGCGTTAACATTATAACGCATTTTCTTCCAATATGCTACCCTGAAATGGAAATAATTTTCAGGAACTGTTCCTTGGAAATTTCCGCCCGTGAGGCGTATGGTGTGGACAAAGCAAAAAAGGAGGAAACACCATGAAACAAAACAAGGAACGGCCCGGCGTGATGATCTATTTCCACATTTTCGAGATGCTCAAGCTGCTGGACACCCAGCAGGTAGGCGAGGTGATGCTGGCCCTTATGGCCTATGCAAAGGACGGCATCGAGCCGCAGTTTCGGGAGCAGGTCATGCAGATCGTCTGGGTGAACATGAAGAACGCCTCGGACGTGGACCGGGAGCATTACGAGATGAAGCGGCAGCGTGCTATCAAGGGCGCAAGCAAACGTTGGCATGAAGAAGCAATGCTTAACGATGCTTGCGATGCCATAAACAATAACAATCCAAATACAGAAACAGATACAGAATCAGTAACAGAAACAAATACAAAAGCAGATGCAGATGCAGTCACACAAGCATCTGCATCTGCAAACACAGAAACAGAAAAAGAAACACCGGCCGCGGCGCCTCAGCGGCGTGAGATGCCGCCGCTGGAGACCCCGCCTGCCATGGCAAACTCACCCTCATACCAGCGCATGGTGGAGGCATCAAAACACCGCCCCACACCGGAAGAGCATGAGCAGCGCAAAGCCGCCCTCATTCAGCAGCTGCTGCAGCACCCGGCATGACGGTCAGCTGCGCCTGTCCAAAAAGAACAGCACCGCACAGTAGCACAGCCACATGAGCAGAAACAGCGCGATACAAAAGGCCGCGGCATGGCCGCTGTAGGGCGTCCACCGCCCCAGCAGATGCAGTGCCTCGAACACCGTCCAGCCCAGACCCAGAACCACCGACAGAATGTTGAGGGTGATGTAGGCGCTGCGGCCACGCAGCATCACGCTGCGCTCGTCCTGCTGTGCAATGTTTGTCCGGCGCACATATTTGGCAAAGTCACTCTGGCTGGCGCTCTGAAGGGTGCGCCAACGCAGGATCACGCCGATTGCCGCACCGGTGAGGCCTCCACCAAGGCCGCTCAGCAGACCGCCCGCATCGCTCCGGCTGACAAACCCCATTGCGATCAAAATAATGCCCAGGGCAAGACTGACGATACCCATGTAAAAATCACGCTTTTTCATTTGGATTCCTCCTCATAGATAAAAATATCCTCGATGGCCAGGCCAAAGTACCGGGCGATCTTAAAGGCCAGCAGGATCGAGGGGTTGTACCGCCCGTTTTCCAGAGAGCCGATGGTCTGACGGCTGACCTCCAGCGCCTCGGCCAGCTGCTCCTGCCGGATGCCGCGCGCTTTTCGCAGTTCTTCCAGTCGGTTTTTCATAAGCACCTCCAAAATGGAAAGTTTGCTTTCCGTAATTTCAGTATAGCAGAAGCTGTACAAATGTCAAGCGTGCTTTCCAAATTTCTTTCCCTTGACGGAACAGGAAGAGGATGGTAAACTGATACAGTTACCATCAAAACAAAGGAGCAACGAAAGATGCATCTTGGATTTTCCTTCTTCTTTACCAATATCCTGCTGGGCGTGGGCCTGGCCATGGACGCCTTTTCGGTGTCGCTGGCAAACGGCCTCAACGAGCCCCAGATGAAAAAGCGCAAGCTGTTCACCGTGGCCGGTGTGTTTGCCGGGTTCCAGGCGCTGATGCCCCTCATCGGCTGGTTCTGCGTCACCATGCTGCTGGGCCTGTTTTCGGCCTTTGAGCCCTTCATCCCCTGGATCGCCCTGATCCTGCTGTGTTTCATCGGCGGTAAGATGCTCATCGAGGGCATCCGCGGCTGTGACGCCGAGGACGGCACCTGCGGCGTGGGCCTGGCTGCCCTGATGCTCCAGGGCATCGCCACCTCCATCGACGCGCTGTCGGTGGGCTTCACCATCGCCCACTACAACTTCTGGGAGGCCCTGCTGGCCGCCTTGCTCATCGGCGGCGTCACCTTCTTCATCTGTGCCCTGGGTCTGGAGATCGGCAAAAAGGCCGGCACCAAGCTGGCCGGCAAGGCCGGCATTTTCGGCGGCTGTATTCTGATCTTCATCGGCATCGAGATCTTCGTGTCCAGCTGGCTGTAACAAAAAAAGAAAGCCCCGCACCATAGGGTGCGGGGCAATTTTTTTACTTCTTTTTGCCGAAGAGCTTGCTGCGGAAGAGCAGGATGTTCATGGCGATGAAGAACACAACCAGAATGCCGAAGGTAAGATAGGGCTTCTGGGGAGCCAGGGTGGCCAGCAGCATCATGGGGAAGCCGAACACGATGGCGGGGAAGTTCTGGTACACCATGTTGTCGGCGGCGGGGGTCTCGAAACGGCCGTCGATCTCACGCAGCAGGATGATGCCGGTGCTTGCCGTGCCGGTGAGCATACCGTAGGTGGTCAAAAACTGCTCCTCCACATAACCGGGGAAGAGGGTGACGGCGATCTTGCGGGTGTACAGATAGGTGCTCACGGCACCGATCACGCCCATGATGAGCAGGATGCCCCAGTACTTTTCCACGATGTCCAGGCGGATGACGGCGATGCCGGCCACCACCATCACGTCAAAGCAGCAGTTGCTGGCGCGGGTCATGAGGAAGTCATTCAAGTGCTTGCGGCGGGCGAAGCCGTGCTTTTTCAGCAGGTTCATCACCGTTTTGATGATGGTGGCGGACAGCACGCCCAGCAGGAAGTTGAAGCCGAAGATGACGCTCTTCATGCCGGGCAGCAGCAGGCCCAGCAGGTACATCAGGCCAAAGGCCAGCAGATAGGCGCCGCAGATAAAGGCGATCTGGACGGTCATCTTGTCCATGGAGCCGAACATGGGGATCTCGCCCTCGCCCTGGATCTCCTCCGAGGCGATGCGGCCGTCAGCGGCGGCAGAGCGCACCACCAGGCCGCGGCGGCGCAGCAGGTTCAGATGGATGACGCCGCCGATGGAGGCCGACAAAAAGCCCAGGGCGGCCACTGTGAGGCCGAAGCTCTTGCCGCCCTCAAAGCCCAGGCCCTCGTAGATGGTGCCGTAGTTCAGGGCCTGGCCGGTGCCCTGGCCGTAGCCAAAGGGCAGAAGCACGCCGGCGGCGGGGAAGTTGAAGTCGGACAGCAGGAACACGGCGGCGATGGTGATGCCCATGCCCAAAATGGCCTGCATCAGATAGGTGGCCACCGTGGTGACGCCGCTGTTGAAGATCTCAACGGTGCGCTGTTTTGTCATTTTGCCGCCGCCGCTTTTGAAGGTGGAGGCGATAAAGCCCAGGGCCAGGGCGTGGTAGGTGATGATCTCCAGCGCGGCCGAGCCGTTGCCGCCGAAAAAGGCGGTGTCAAACATGGCCTTGCCGGTGCAGGCGGTAAAGACCGAAGAGATCACCAGCAGGATGCCGCCGCCCAGCACCGAGGAGGGGATCAGCGACTTTTCCATACCGGGGATGTACTTTTTCACGATGTTGGCCACCAGCAGGCTCAGCAGCAGTACGGTGATGAGGTTAAAGGGCCCCCAAACACTAAAGTCCCAAAAATTCGACATGTTCATTCCCCTTTACGATATTTTTGTGGCGGTAGAACAGGTTGACATATTTCAAACCGTTGAACCGCTTGTCGCCCTTCAGCTGGAAGAGCTTGTCGCCAGAGTAGATGTTCACCTTGTTTTTGCCCAGAACGGTAAAGGCGTCGGTGGTCTCAAAGGGGAACACCAGCTCCTCTGCCGTGCCCTCGTCCACGGTGAGCCGGTCGCCGTACAGCCGCAGGGCGGCGCTTTCCCGCAAAAGGTCCTTCCGCTTGTAGGGGATGACCTCAAAGAAGGCGGCCTTTTCCTCATACAGGGGCTGTTCGGTGAGGGTCCGGGTGTCCAGCTTGTTGACGAAGTCGCACTGGTACTTGTACCACTCGGTGGTGAAGCGGAAGGGGAAGTCCCCCTTGACGCTCTCCATCTCCCGGGTGGGCAGATACCGGGCGGTCATGCCGCAGGTCTTGCAGGACACCAGGTCGTCGTGGCTCTCAAAGGTGCTGAGGCCGCAGTGGGGGCATACGTAATAGGCCCGCTCCAGATACTCGGCCAGCTTCTGGTGGGTGAAGGGGCCGCCGGCCACGCCTTCGTTCACGTAAAGGCCCTGCTCGATGCGTGCCCGCAGCTGGGCCTCGGTCATGGCGGCGGCTTCCTCCGCCTCGATGACCTCCGACACATAGGCGCGCATTTTACCCTTTCGCACCACGTCGCTCCAGCGGGGGTGCACGCCGTAGCCGTTTTCGATGCGCAGAAGGGCGATGGGCAGTTTGAACTTCTGGGCCATCTTGACAATGGCGGGGTTCATGTACTCGGTCTTGCCGGAATAGGTACGGTTGCCCTCGGGGGCCAGGGCCAGAGTGCCGCCTTCCTTGATGACCTTGAGGCAGTTGCGCACGGCGCGGGGGTCGGTGGTCTGCTTTTTGATGGGGATGGGGTTCACCGCCCACTTGAGCAGTACCGACACCCAGCCCTTGTTGAACAGGTCCTCGGAGGCCAGATAGTACACCGGGCCCTTGAAAGCCATGCCCAGGAAAAACTGGTCAAAGGCGGTCTGGTGGTTCATGAGCACCAGATACTGCCGGTCGCCCTGCTCTTTGAAGGATTCCACGCGGATGCCGTAGCGCAGACGGGTAAAGGGATCCAGCACCAGCCGTGCCAGGGCCGTGATGACCCTGTGCCGGGGCTTGACCCAGGTTTCTTGTTTCTTCATATACAGCTATCTCTTTCCTCATTATTATATAAAATATTTTAATGGTTTTCAGCCTGTTTGACAAGGGTAATCTGAACAAAGATTTGCTTAAAAAGAAAGAAATAGGCAAAGATTTGTTCGGTATAATCGGTTTTTTTCTCCCAAAACTACCTGCAAACGGAGAAATAAGGAGGAAACCGCAAATGAAAAACCTGCGAAGATCAGTTTTGTGGCTGGCGGTGGCCGGCGCTATGACCCTGTCGGCGGCGGTGCCTGTCCGGGCCATTTTCAGAAAAGAGGAGGCCCCCTGCGCCGTGGCCGCCTTTGCCAAGTCGGACGGGGAGGGCCAGCTCATCACCTTTACCAAAGAGGACTTCACCGACCGGGTCACCGGGGAGGAAAGCCTGTCGGCCATCGTCATGGGAGACCTGCCCTCCGGGGGCGTTCTGCGGCTGGCCGGGGCCGATGTGCGCTCGGGTGAGGCGGTGGAGGTCAGCCGCCTGGGGGCCCTGTGCTTTGTGCCCGACATCGGGCGGGAGGTGCACACCTCCTTCAGCTTCCTGCCGGTGTTTTCCCGCACCGGGGCCGGGGAGGAGGCCGTCACCGTCCATCTGAACATCAGTGACACTCCCAACGCTTCCCCCATCGCCGTGGAGCAGAGCTGGGAGACCTATGCCGACCTGCCCCTGTGGGGCACGCTGAAGGCGGTGGACCCGGAGGGGGACGGCTGTACCTTCACCGTTGCCGACCAGGGCAAGCGGGGCACGGTGACAATTGAGGGCGACCGGTTCTGCTACACCCCCCAGGGCAAGAGCGGCAAGGACAGCTTTTCGGTGGTGGCCACCGACAGCTTCGGCAACCGCTCCCAGGCCGCCCGGATCACCGTGACGGTGACCAAGCGCCACGACAAGGAGTGCTTCACCTATACCGATATGGGGGAAAGCCCCGCCCATTTCGCCGCCCTCAGGCTCCGGGAGGCCGGGGTCTTTGCCGGGGAGGCCTTTGGCGACGAGGCCTTTTTTGAGCCCGACGAGACCCTGACCCGGGCCCAGTTTTTGGCCATGGCCGCCGTGGTGGCCGATATGGCAATGCCCACCGCCGCCGTTTCCACCGGCCTGTCGGACAACGACGCCATCCCCGCCTGGGCCCAGGGCTATGTGGCGGCAGGCATCCTGTCCGGTGTGGTGGAGGGCTCCGATGACGGAGGCGGCAACCGGGCCTTCCGGGCCGCCAGCGCCGTCACCCGGGCCGAAGCGGCCGCCATTGCCGACCGGTGCCTGTCCCTGGCCGACGACGGGCGGGAGATGGCCTTTGCCGACGGGGAGACCGTGCCGGCCTGGGCCCGGCAGTCGGTGGTCAACTGCGCCGCGCGGGGCTTTTTGGAGGCCGAGGACAACACCGTCCGGGCAGGGGAGGCCCTCACCCGGGAGGAGGCCGCGGTCATGCTTTACGGTATGCTGAAGCACGGGGAGGATTGACCTTTCACCGTTGCCATCCCCAGCGAAGCCGAGGGATCTCACGGAAAGCTTACCCTGAGATCCTCACGCCGCGCTGCGGCTCAGGATGACAAGGAAAAGGCGGTCTTTACGCTTTTCTGAATTTGTGCTAAAATGGCGGTATCCCACACAAGGAGGATACCGCTATGAAAAGCATCAAACCCGGCCGCGGCCCGTCCCGGAGAGGGGCGGCAGGGGCCGTCATGCAAATCGTCTGGGGCTGTATCTGGACGGCTCTGGTGTGTGTCATCATGGTGCCGGTGGCCGGCCCCATCGGCCTGCTGTTTGCCCTGTTCGGCCTGTGCTTCATCGGCATGGGCGTGTACAGTCTGGTGTACCACAAGCGCAACGCCCAGGCCGAGCCCGAGGACCGGGACTCCCTTTTGGAGATCGTGGACACCCGGGAGGAAAGCCCGGACGCCCCCTCGGAGGCCGCCTACTGCCCCTGGTGCGGCGAAAAGCTGGGGGAGGACTTCCAATATTGCCCCAAATGCGGCCGAAAACTGCCGTAAAAAACAGAAAGCACCCCGGATGGGGTGCTTTTTTCTGTTTATTTCAGTTCCCGAAGGGCTTTTACCACGTCCACGCCTATGCCGGGGCGGGCGCCGGGGGTGATCACATAGAAGCCGTCCACCGTGTCCCGGATCTCCCGGGCCAGGGCAAGGCTGTGCTCGATGGCAAGCCTGCGGCACTGCTCCTTGTCGGCGTTTTCATACCGGTCCACCACCTCCCGGGGGATGACGATGCCGGCCACCTCGTTGTTCATATACACCGCCGACCGGTGGGAGATTACCGGCAGGATGCCGCCCAGAAGATAGGCGCCCTCCAGAGCCTTGCGGGCCCGGCGGAGATTTTCCATGGACTGGGGGGTGAACACCGGCTGGGTGAGGAAGGCCCCCACGCCGCAGTCCATCTTGCGGAAGGCCTTCTGCAGCTCGGCGTCAAAGTTCACGGCGTTGACGTTCAGAGCGCCCCAGATGTGGAAGGGGGCGGCCATACCCTCCTGGCTCAGGGCCTGCACATAGCTGGCAAGGCCCGCGGAGCTGTAGCTCCAGACCCCTTTGACCTCGCCCCGGTCGGCGTCCTGCACCGGGTCGCCGGTGACCACCAGCACGTTGTGGATCTCCTCGATGGAGAGGCCCAGCAGCAGGGCCCGGGCGGCGTTGAGATTGCGGTCCCGGCAGGTCATATGGGGCAGGGGATCCAGCCCCAGCTCCCGCTTGAGCTTGGCGGCCATCATGGAGCTGTCGGCCTTCACCCGGGCCACCGGGCAGTCGGCCACCGTGATGGTGTCGGCGCCGGCCAGCACCAGATTTTCGGCGTTTTTCAGAAACTTGCGGATGTCGCTCACCGCCGGGGGATCCAGTTCGGCGGCGATCACCAGCTCGCCCCGCTCCAGCTTCTCCCACAGGGGACTGGAAATGGGCGGCAGGGCGGAGGGCTTTACACCGGGCCTGTTGACAGGCACAGGCGGGCGTTTTGCCCGCTCTTCCAGCAGCTTTGCGATCTCCCGGATGTGGGTGGGGGTGGTGCCGCAGCAGCCGCCGATGATGTCGGCTCCGGCGTCCAGGATCTCCATCAGCACATGGGCAAAATAGCCGGGATTGTCGCCAAACCGGGCCAGACCGCCCTCCAGCGTGGGGTAGCCCTCGTTGGGGCAGACATACAGGTGCTTTTTCAGGGGCGGCAGGGTGCGGATCAGCTGCAGCAGATGGTGGGGCCCGGAAACGCAGTTGAAGCCGATGGCGTCCAGGGCCTCATCCTCCTGGAGTTCCACCACCAGTTCCCGGCCGGACAGACCCGAACGGGTGAAACCGTCGGGGCTCACCGCGAAGCTGGCGATGACGGTAGCCTGGGGGCACAGACCCTTGATGTAGGCCGCTGCCTGCTGCAGCCCGGCAGGGCCGTCCAGCGTCTCAAACAGGAAATGGGTGAGCCCATTTTCCAGAAACAGGTCGATGACCTCCCGGAAGGCCTTGAAGGCCCAGAAATGCTCGGGATCTCCCGGCAGAGGGCCCAGATCGGCAAAGATCCGGGCGTCGGTGCCTGCGGCGGCGGCTTTGGCGATGGCACAGGCGGCGGAAATGACCGCTTCCAGCTTGTCGCCCAGGCTTTCCCGGTTGGCGGCGAAGGTGTTGGTCTTGATGGCGTTGCAGCCGGCCGCCAGGTATTCCCGGTGGATGTCCTCCACCAGCTTGGGGTCGGTGAGGTTCAGCAGTTCATACCGGTCGCCCCGGAAGCCCTGCCGCCGGGAGCAGTAGGTGCCGAAGGCGCCGTCCATGAGGAAGGGGCCCCGGTCCAGTCGTTCCAAAAAGGTCATGCTTTCACCCCCAGTACCTGCTTGGCGATGTCCACGCCCTGCTTGGCGTCTTTGGCGTAGAAGTCGGCCCCCATCTGTGCAGCGTACTCGGGGGTGAGCACGGCGCCGGCGCCGTAGACCTTGCAGTCAGGGCACCGCTCATGCACCAGGGCCACCGTCTTTGCCATGGAGGGCAGGGTGGTGGTCATGAGGGCAGACAAGCCAACCAGCTTTACATGGTTTGCAAGAACGGCGTCGGCCACCTTTTGGGGCGGCACGTCACGGCCCAGGTCGATGACCTTGTAGCCGTAGTTTTCCAGAATGCACTTGGCGATGTTTTTGCCGATGTCATGGATGTCGCCCTCCACGGTGGCCACCAAAACGGTGCCCTGAGAGGGCTTGTCCGATGCCGGCATGGCCTCCCGCAGCAGGTCAAAAGCCCCCTGGGCCGTCTCGGCGGCGTTCATCAGCTGGGGCAGGAACAGCCGGCCTGCCTCGAACAGCTCGCCCGCCCGGTCGAGGGCCGGGATCAGGTGCTGCTGGATGATCTCCATGGGGGGCATGGTCTCCAAAAGGGTGCGGGTCACCGCACGGGCCTCCTGTTTCAGGCCCTTTTCCACCAGCTCGGACAGGGAGCGGCTTTCCTTGGCAACGGGGGCGGCAGGGGCGGTCTGGCCGCTGTGCTTTTCCACATACCGGTCCAGGTCGGCCTTGGTGCCCTGCAGCACCCGGGCGGCGGACACGGCGTCCATCATGGCCCTGTCGTTGGGGTTGAGGATGGGCAGATCCAGCCCGGCGCCCATGGCCATGGTGAGGAAGGTCTGGTTCATCAGCGGCCGGGCGGGCAGGCCGAAGGAGATGTTGGAAACGCCCAGGGTGGTCTTGAGGCCCAGCTCGGTTTTTACCCGGCGGACGGCCTCCAGGGTCTCCACCGCCTGGTCCTGCTGGGCGGACACCGTCAGAGTGAGGCAGTCGATGTACACATCCTCCTTGGGGATGCCGTGGGCCTGGGCGGCCTGGAGAATGCGCTTCGCGATGGCAAGGCGGGCGTCAGCGCTTTCGGGGATGCCGTTTTCGTCCATGCACAGGCCGATGACGGCGGCGCCGTATCGTTTCACGATGGGCAGAACGGTCTCCAGCGACTGCTGCTTGCCGTTCACCGAGTTGACGATGGCCTTGCCGCAGTACTGCCGCAGGCCGGCATCCAGCGCGGCAGGGTCGGAGGAGTCGATCTGCAGGGGCAGGTCCAGGGCCCCCTGGAGGCCCTCCACCACCTGGGCCATGAGGGCGGGCTCGTCGATTTGGGGCATACCCACGTTCACGTCCAGAATGTCGGCTCCGGCGTCGGCCTGGGCCACGCCCTGGGCCAGGATATAGTCCAGGTCCCCCTCCCGGAGGGCCTGCTGGAAGCGCTTTTTGCCGGTGGGATTGATGCGCTCGCCAACCACCCGGATGCCGCCCAGATCCACCACCTTACGGGCCGAGCAAACACGGGTTTTTGGTGTAAGGGTATTTCGCTTTACACCGCGCATACCGAAACGGGCCTTGATGGCCCGGATATAGTCGGGAGAGGTGCCGCAGCAGCCGCCTACAAAGGCCACGGGCAGCTCCAGAACGGGCTCCAGCAGGCGCGCATATTCCTCGGGGGAAAGGGAGTATTCCCCGGTCTCCGGGTCGGGGAGACCGGCGTTGAGCTTGGCAACCAACGGCAGGGAGGTGTGCTCTGCCAGCCGCTGCAGGGTGGGCAGCATCCTGTCCGGGCCCAGGGAGCAGTTGACGCCCACGGCGTCGGCACCCACGGCCTCCAGCACCATGCCGGCGGCCCCCACGTCACAGCCTAAAAAGGTGCGGCCGCTCTCTTCAAAGGTCATGGTGACGATGACCGGCAGGGAGGTGTTCTCCTTGGCGGCCAGCACGGCGGCCCGGGCCTCGGCAAGGTCCATCATGGTCTCGATGGCGATGAGGTCGGCCCCGGCATTTTCGCCTGCCACGCACATTTCCCGGAACATATCGTAGCACTCTTCAAAGGTGAGGCTGCCCATGGGACGCATCAGCTGGCCCAGAGGGCCGATATCCAGCGCCACTTTGGCGCCGGTGCCCCGGGCGCCGTCCTTGGCGCAGCCGATGGCCACCGAGATGACCTCGGCCACCGTGTGGCCGGTGTCCCGGAGCTTCAGCCGGTTGGCGCCGAAGGTGTTGGCGTAGAGGATGTTGGAGCCGGCCTGGGCATACTGCCGGTGGATGGCGGTGACCGCCTCGGGGTGCTCCAGGCACACCAGCTCGGGCTTTTGACCCAGCTTGAGGCCCTGTTTTTGCAGCATGGTGCCCATGGCACCGTCCAGAATGGTGATGTTACGCACAGGTGATCCCTGCCTTTCGGAAAGAACAGTTTTGGTTCATGGAACAGAAAGCACAGCCCCGGGCCCGCTTGCCCTGGGGCCTGTCGGCCAGGCCAAAGACGGCGGTGACCGACTTGCGGGGTGACATGATAAAGGTATCGGAAAGGGTGATGCCGCAGGCCCGCTGGCCGTCCAGCAGGTCCAGCAGGGGGCGCTGCACCTCCAGGGGCAGGTCGCCGTAGCCCGGGCTGAACCGGTCGGTGGGGAAGAGGCCCTCCCGACAGAGCTGCCCTTCCAGCCGGGTTTGCAGCTCGTCGCAGGCCGCCTCGCAGGCGGCGCTGGCGCAGGCGTCCAGAATCAGGGCCCGGGTGGGGGAGGTGAGCCCGGCCCGTCGGATGAGGGCCTCGGCCTCCATGCCCAGGGTCAGGGCAAAGACCACCGCCCTGTCACAGTCCCGGAGGAGGGTGGGCAGGTCCTGTCCCACCAGTAGGTCGGACAGGGATTCCTTGTCCAAAAGCCGCCACACATACCGCACCCGGCAGTGGGGGAGAAGAGCGCGGCAGGCATCCTGCACCTGTTCCAAAAGCGCGGGCGGCACATCCCCCTTGACACCCAGATAGCGCAGGGCCTCTTTTTCGGGAATGGCAGACAGGGTAAGCTCCACGGGCAGACCTCCTCTCCTTGATTTAATAATTTATTATAGCAAATCATGGAAGGAAGTGCAAGGCCGCCGGACTTGCCGGCCTGTCTTTTCCGTGGTACAATGAAGAAAAATCCCTTCCGGAGGTGCCCATGACCAAGACCAAATATGCTGTGCCCGGCTTTTACAGCCGGATGCTCGCCCTGGCCGTCCCCATCGCCTTGCAGAATATGCTGGCCTCCTGCGCCGGCCTGGTGGACACCGGTATGGTGGCCCGGCTGGGCAATGTGGCCACCTCCGCCGTAGGCATCGGCGGAAAATGGTCCTTCGTTTTGCAGATGATCACCTTCGGCTTTTGCTCGGGAGGCTCGGTGCTCATTTCCCAGTATTGGGGCGCCGGAGACCACAAGGGTGTCCGGCGGGCCTACAGCCTGGGCATGAGCCTCTGTCTGGTGGCCGCCGTGGTGTACAATGTGGCCGCCGCCCTGTTTCCCTATGAAATGATGTGCCTGTTCACCGATGAAGAGGCCGTGCGCCTGGCCGGCGCCCAATACCTGGGCACCGTCTGCTGGGGCGCGGTGCCGCTGGCATTTGCCACAATCGCCAACATGGCCCGCCGGTGTACCGAGGATGTGCGCACGCCGCTGGTGATCTCGGGCATTTCGGTGTGCGTCAACACCTTCTTCAACTGGTGCCTCATTTACGGCAAAATGGGCCTGCCCCAGATGGGTCTGAAGGGCGCCGCCGTGGCCACCGTCATCTCCCAGATCCTCCAGGCGCTTCTGGTGGTTCTGGTGGGCTTGAAACAGAAGCATTACACCCTCTACGGCCTGTCCGAGGTGCTGCGCATCCCCCGGGATTTTATCAAAAAGTACTTCCACATCGCCCTGCCGGTGATCTGCAACGAGACCCTCTGGTGCGTGGGCTTCAACCTGTACGCCGTGATCTACGCCCACCAGGGCAGTGAGAACTACGCCGCCTATACCCTCTACAGCTCCATCGAAAACCTGGTGTTCGTGTTTTTCGTTGGCGCCTGCAACGCCTGTTCCATCATGATCGGAAAATCCATCGGCCAGGGCCTTTTGGAGGACGCCCGGGCCATCGCCCGGAAGATGCTCTTTGTGTTCCTTGCCATGGGCGCCGTGCTGGGCGGGACGCTCTTTGCCATCCGCTGGCCGGTGATCAATCTGATGGGGGTGGAGAGCGCTTATACCGCAAACCTCACCGCTGCCATTCTGGCCTTTTACTGCTGCTGGTGCCCTCTGCGGCAGCTGAACTATGTGCTGGTGGTGGGCATCCTCCGGGCCGGCGGCGACACCCGGGTGTCGGCTCTGCTGGACGTGGGCGTCACCCTCTGCTGGGGCGCGCCCTGGTGCTTTTTGCTGGCCTATGTGTTCCGGGTGCCCTTCCTGTGGATGGTGTGCGGCACCTTTGTGATGGAGGATGTGCTCAAGCTGCCCCTGTGTCTGCTGCGGCTGAAGAGCGGAAAATGGCTCCACACCCTCACGGTGGAGTGACAGGCGGCATACACTGGCTTAAAAGGAGCGATGTGTATGCGTGAACCAAAAGACCCCAGACCCACCCGGGAAGCCCCCGATGTGGACGACCTGATTTTTGAAAAGGATGTCCCCTGCAGCGGGCGTTAGCACTTTACTTTTTGCCGGGGAAGGGGTATGATAGTACCATTCCCGTCCCCAAGGAGGACTGTTTAAATGAAGGAAGCGAAAAAAGATCTGCTCATCGGCACCGCGCTCAGCTTTGCGGTGATGTTTCTGGTGCCCGTGATTGCGGCCCGGATCGTTCCCGGCGAGACCGGCACCCTGGTGGCCTTTGTGCTGTGGTACGCCCTGTTTCCCTGCTTTGCGGTGGGCCTGGGCTGGTGGGCCGGCTGGTCGGTGCGCCACCGATGGCCGGTGACGGTGCTGTGCGGCCTGTTTTATGTGGTGGGCGACCTGCTTACCTATTTCAAGTTCGACCGTATGCTGCTGGTTTACGGCCTGACCTATGCCGGTATGGCGGCGGCGGCCATGGGCCTGTGCTACGCCCTTTACGGCGGCAAGCCCAAGCGCTGGATCGACGAGGACGACGACTGACGCTGACAAAAGAAAAAGACCACACGGAGGTGTGGTCTTTTTTGCTATGTTTTTTTACTGGGCCTTGCCCCGGCTGGTGATATCCCAGCAGTCGGTGACCACGCCCTTTTCCGAAACATACACCTTGTCAAAGGTGTTGATGGTGGTGCAGCAGTGGCCGGGCACATACAGTAGCTTGTCGCCGGGCTGCAGGCCGTGATCGGATACCAGAATGGTGGTGTGCTCCTCGCTGAAGGAAAGCTGCGCGCCGGGGAAAGCGGGGAAGTAGGGGGGATACTGGTCCATGGTCATGGTCTTGACGCCGCAGTCCACCACCACCCGGTCGGCCTTGACAGACAGCACGGTGGTCTGGACGAAGAGGGCCTGCTCAAACTGCAGCTCCAGAGGCTGGAAGGAGCGGTCCAGGAAGAGGTAGCTGCCGAACTGCACCTGGGTGTAGACGGTGCTCTTGGGCTTTTCGTGGGCAAAACCGGTGCTGCCGCCGCAGACCTCCCGGACGGTCACGCCGTTTTCCGCACAGAAGGCCTTCAGACCGGCCACTTCGGCCTCGATGCGCTGCACATCGGCAAAGCGCTTTTCGCCGTTTTCCTCGTGGGACAGCTGGCCGGCATAGGCCTGGATGCCCTCGAACACCAGATGGGGCTGCTGCCCGATCAGCTGAGCCAGGGCCAGGAACTCCTCCTGGGTGGAAACGCCGCAGCGGCCCATGCCCACGTCATACTCCACCAGCAGGTGCAGCTTGCCGCCCACCTCGGCCATGGCGGCCTCCAGGTCCAGGACGTTCCGGGCATGATCCACGCACACCGTCAGACGGCAGCGGCCGGCCAGAGCGGCCAGCACGGGCAGCTTTTCCTTCTGGACGACCTGGTTGGCGATGACGATGTTGGGAATGCCGGCCTCGGCCAGATCCAGCGCCTCGCCCAGCTTGGCGCAGGTGATGCCGGCGGCGCCCCGGGCCAGCTGCAGATGGGCGATGGCCGGGCACTTGTGGGACTTGTAATGGGGATACAGCTTCATGGAAGTGCCTTCCAGAATGCCGTTCATTTTGGCAATGTTTCGCTCCATGGCCTCACGGTCGATGACCAGAGCGGGGGTCAGCAGGGTATTCATCGGCGCACCACCCGGCCTTTGCCGCGGCTGCCCTGAGAGGGCTTGCCGCCCTTGCCGCCCCGGCGGCCGCTGCCCCGGGCTTCGCCCTTGGCGTTGACCTCCTTGGCGCCGGAGACCGCCTTGCACACCACCAGGAACTCGTTGATGGTGCCGTTCTGCATGGAGCGCATCACGTGGCGGGCCACGTCGGGAGCCAGCTCCACACGGGATTCGTTTTCCTTGATGGTGATCTCGCCGATCTCGTCCTTCTTGATGCGGGCATACTTGAGGATGGAGTTGACGATCTGCCGCTCGGTGACGTCGTGGTTGGAGCCCACGTCAAAGGAGATGACGGCGTTGCCGCCGTTGTCAGCCTTTCTGCCGCCGTTTGCGCCCTTCTGCCGGGGCTGGGAGGAGCGGCGGGGGCCGTTTTCGTTGCGGTTGGTGTTGCGGGCGTAGAACTTGTCCTCGGGGGTCTCCTCCAGGCCGTTCAGGTAGTAGGGCTGGAGCTGGATGCCGGTGGTGTCCTGGATGTCGCACAGGGAGAAGAACTCACCGCTGCCGGCGATGAGGGTAAAGGCCACGCCGGTGTTGCCCGCGCGGCCGGTACGGCCGATGCGGTGGACGTAGTATTCCATATCCTGTGGGATGTCGTAGTTGATGATGATGTCCACGCCGGAGGCGTCGATGCCTCTGGCGGCCACGTCGGTGGCGATCAAAAGGTCGGTCTCGCCCGACTTGAACTGGGCCATGACCCGGGTGCGGGCGCCCTGGGCCATGTCGCCGTGGAGGCCCTCCACCTTGAGGCCCATTTCGTTGAGCTCCCGGCAGAGCACGTCCACCATGCGCTTGGTGTTGCAGAAGATCAGACCCCGATGGGCGCCCTGCTGCTCGAACAGAAGGCGGACGCCCTGGGCCTTTTTGGACTTGGGCACTTCCACATAATACTGGTCGATGAGGTTGAAGGCAGTATCGCCCTCGTCGCCCTTGACGGTCTCGGGATTGCGCAAAAACCGCTGGGTGAGGCGCATGATAGGGGCGGGCATAGTGGCCGAAAACAGCGCGGTCTGGCGGTTTTCGGGGGTGTTGAAGAGGATCTGCTTGATGTCGTCCACAAAGCCCATGTCCAGCATCTCGTCGGCCTCGTCCAGAATGGTCAGCTTGATGTTCATCAGCTTGAGGGTGCGGCGGCGGAGATGGTCGATGACACGGCCGGGGGTGCCCACCACCACGGCGGCCTTTTTCAGGGCGCGGATCTGGGTGTCGATGTTCTGGCCGCCGTAAACGGTGACCACACGGAGGCCCTCCTTATACTTGGAAAACTTCCGCAGCTCGTCGCTGACCTGCATGGCCAGCTCCCGGGTGGGGCAGAGCACCAGCACCTGGGGGTCGGCCTGGTCGTCGGGGTCCACGATCTTTTCGATGGCAGGAATGCCGAAGGCGGCGGTCTTGCCGGTGCCGGTACTGGCCTGGCCGATGATGTCACGGCCCTCCAGCATCAGGGGGATGGCCTTTTCCTGAATGGGAGTAAACTCTTCATATCCGGTGTCCTGGATAGCGCGGATCATTTCCTGCGACAGACCCAGGGATTCCAGCTTGGTGATGTCCATTTGTCACACTCTTTCGTAAAAAATTTCATACATCATTTATTATACGACAATTGTTGCCGTTTCGCAACGGGAAAAATCCTGAAATCGGGGCTGAAATCGGCAGAAAAGTGTGATAAAATAAGAAATAAACATCAATTGGATAAAACGGTGTCATCCCGAGTGTATCGATGGATCTCAAGGCGAGCTTACCGTGAGATCCTTCGACTGCGCTTCGCTGCGCTCAGGATGACAAAACGCTATGGAAAGGAGCCCAAACTATGCTGACCATCCTCACCGGCGGCCCGGGCTGCGGAAAGACCACCCGGCTGCTGGAACAAATGCATACGCTGGCCCGGGCAGGGGAGAAGTCCCTGCTGCTGGTGCCAGAAAGCGGCTCCCACCAGGCCGAACGGCGGCTGCTGCAGCTCTGCGGCAACCGGGGCGGCGCTTTTGCCGCCGTCACCACCTTTTCCAAGTTTACCGAGGACGTGCTGAAGGAGACCGGCGGCACCGTCACCACCCTGGATCCCGGCGGACGGGTGCTTACCATGCACCGGGCGCTGACGGGAGTGCAGTCCTCGCTGCAATATTTCCGCCGGGCGCCCCGGCCTCAGCTGGTGGAAAAGCTGGTGGAGCTTTCCGCGGAATTGATGGCCTGCGGCATCACTCCGGCCCGGTTGCTGGAGCAGGAGGGCCTGTCGCCCAAGATCCGGGATATCGGACTGATCTATGCAAGCTATGACGTCCTGTGTAAAGCCGGTAACCTTGACCCCGCAGCCCGGGTGGATCTGGCATCCGAACGGGTGGAGCAGTCGGGCCTTTTGCAGGATGTCCATCTATTTGTGGACGGGTTTGAGGGCTTCACCCGGCAGAAATACGGCCTGTTGGAGCAGATGCTTTGCTGCTGCAAAACCGTCACCGTGGCCCTGCAGCTGGGGGCCGATAAGACCCTCTACACCGAGCAGCGGCAGACCCTGGAGCGCCTGCGCCGCATGGCGGAAAGTCGGGGCATCCCCTTCGGGGTCACCCCCTGTGAGGCCGTCTGCCGCAAGCGCCCCCAGGCCCTGGAGGGCCTGGCCGAGGAGCTGTTCGACTTCCGTGCCCGGCCCGGAGCGGGGGCCGAGGGCCTGCATCTGTACACCTTGCCCGACCCCAAGGCCGAGTGCGAGCTGGCCGCCGCCCTGCTGCGGCAAAAGGCCCTTTCCGGCGTCCGGTGCCGGGAGATGGCAGTGGTCTGCGGCGATTTGGAAAGCTACGGCCCGGCCCTGCAGGCCGCCTTTGAGCAATATGATATCCCCCTGTTTTTCAGCGACAAGACCGATGTGCTCCAGTCGCCCGCCCTGCAGGCGGCCCTGGGCGGTCTCCGGGCCCTGGAAAACGGTTTGGAGTTTTCCGATGTCACCGACTGGCTGCGCTGCGGCGTGGGCGGTCTTTCCCGTGACGCCCTGGACCGGCTGGAAAATTACTGCTTCCAGTGGAACATCCGGGGCGGCAAGTGGCAAAAGCCCTTCACCATGCCCACCTGCGGCTATGACCGCCCGGCCCCCGATGAGGCGGAAAAACTGGCCGCCGTGGAGCAGTCCCGGCAGGTGGTGTGGGCCCTTTTGCAGCCCCTGCAGGAGGCCCTGCGGAAGGTCGAATCGGGCGGACAGTACGCCGCCGCCATGGCCGAGCATCTGGAGCAAATCGCTCTGGAACCCTTGCTGAATAAGCGCTGTAAAGCCCTGCGGCAGTCCGACCGGGGCAGGGAGGCCGCCGAGACGGCCCAGCTGTATCAGCTGCTGCTGTCGGCTCTGGAGCAGTTTTCCGCCGTCATGGCGGACATCCCCATGGACACCCGGGAGTTCCGCAAGCTGCTGGAGCTGACCCTCAGCCAGTACGAGCTGTCCTCCATC
Organism: Clostridia bacterium; assembly: GCA_017521295.1. Taxonomy (GTDB): domain Bacteria; phylum Bacillota; class Clostridia; order Oscillospirales; family Butyricicoccaceae; genus UBA4644. The sequence continues at coordinate 22,505 of JAFXDF010000091.1, forward strand.
CCGCCCACCCTGGACGCCGTGCAGGCGGTGTCCTTTGAGCGCCTTTCCTCCATGCCGGTGCGCCACATGGTCATCATCGGCGGCCGGGAGGGGCTGTTCCCGCCCGAGAAAGCCAGCATGAGCCTGCTGTCCGAGCAGGAGCGTGTGGCGTTGGAGACCGAGGGCATCGAGCTCACCCAGAGCGCCCTGGAGCGTGTCTGGCAGCAGCAGTGCGCCCTTTGCCGGGCCATTGCCGCCCCCTCTGACAGCCTCACCGTCACCCTGCCCCGGCATCTGTCCGACGGCAGCCCCGCAAGCCCCAGTTTTGCCTTTACCCGTATGGGCATTTTGCGAAATGTGGAGGCCCAAAGCGGCGAAAGCCTGCTGGAGAGCCTCCGCCTCACCGCCCCCAAGCCCTTCTTCGGCCTGGCCTGTGCCGCCGCCGGGGGAGAGACCTCCGGTCCTGCCGCCGCCGCTCTCCGGGAGGTGTGCGCCGAGCCAAAAGCCCGGGCACATTTTGAAACGCTCCGGGCTTACGCCCAGAGCCCCCGGGGCCCCATCTCCGACCCGGAGCTGGTGCGGCGCCTTTACGGCGGCCAGATCCGCCTCACCGCTACCCGGATGGACCGGGTCAGCGCCTGCCGCATGAGCCATTTCCTCCAGTACGGCCTCAGACTAAAGCCCCGGCGGGAGGCCCGCTTCGGCGCCCCCGAGATCGGCACCTTTTTGCATTATGTAGTGGAAAACACCATCCCGGAGCTTTGCAAAGACGAGACTGTAAAGCCTGAGGCCTTGGCAGTGAAACATATCAACGAATATCTGGAAAACTACCTTCCCAAGGGCCAGCAGGAGGCCCGGTGGCAGGCCCTCTTCCGCCAGGCCGGACATCTGGCCTGCCGGGTGGTGAAAAATGTCTGGGAGGAGATCCAGGCGGGCGACTTCCGCCCGGTGTGCTTTGAGTTGGAGTTCGGCCCAAAGGGCCATCTGCCGCCCCTGGAGCTGCGGGAGGGCAGCGTTACCCTCACCGTAGGGGGCAAGATCGACCGGGTGGACGGCTATGTCCGGGGCGACACCCTCTACCTCAAGGTGGTGGACTATAAGACCGGCAGCAAGCAGTTCCACCTGTCCGACCTGCTTTACGGCCTCAACCTGCAGATGTTTTTGTATCTGATGATGCTGGGGCAGGCCGACCTGCAGGCGGTGCTTTCGGCCACCGGCCAGAAGGCAGAGCGGCTGGAGCCTGCCGGCGCCCTCTACATCCCGGCCAAGGATCCCTTTGTATCGGCGCAGCCCGGCCAGACCGAGGCCGAAGTGCAAAAGGCCCTGGACAAGGAGCTGCGGCGGATCGGCCTGGTGCTGGATGACAGCGACCTGCTGGAGGCCATGGAAAAGGGCGGCACCTTCCGGTTTTTGCCGGTGGACAGACGCAAGGACGGCAGCTTTACAGCGGCCAGCTGCATAGCCTCTGCCGCCCAGATGGGCCGCCTGCTGCGCAAGACCGAGGACAGCCTCCGGCAGATCGCCCGGCAGATCGCCTCGGGCGATATCGAGGCCACGCCCTACCGCACCGGACGGGACGACACTCCCTGTCGGTTCTGCGATTTCAAGGAGGCCTGTCACTTTGACCCCACTTTGAAAAAGGACAAACTCCGGTTCCTGCCGGTGGAAAGCCCGGCACGGGTCCATGAAATTCTGAAAGAAGAGGAGGAGCAGGCATGAGCGTCAAGCTGACCGAACAACAGCGGCTGGCGGTGACCTGCCGGGGCGGCAGCCTTATCGTTTCGGCCGCCGCCGGCGCGGGAAAGACCGCCGTTCTGGTGCAGCGGGTGCTGGGCCTGCTCACCGATGAAAAGGCCCCCTGCGGCGTGGACGAGCTGCTGGTGGTGACCTTTACCAACGCGGCGGCAGGGGAGATGTGCCAGCGCATCGGCGACGAGCTGCGCCGCCGTCTGGCCCAAAAGCCCGACGACCATAACCTGCGGCGGCAGCTGGGCCTGCTGGGCTCGGCGCGGATCCAGACGGTCCACGCCTTTTGCCAGAGCCTTTTGCGGGAGCATTTCACCCTTTGCGGCATTGAGCCCGACTTCCGCCTGGCCGACGAGACCCAGTGCGCCCTTTTGCAGGAGCAGGCGCTGAACGACGCCATGGAGGAGGCCTATCGGGCGGCCCACCCGGCCTTTTTGCAGCTGTGCGACAACCTCACCGACGGCCGCTCCGACCGGGTGCTGACGGGCGCCGTGCTGGACATTTTCGGCCGTATGCGCAGCCATCCCAACCCCGAACGGCTGCTGGATTACCTGCCCCGCCTGTGCGAAAGCGGCCCCGAGGGCCGTGAGTGGATGAAGGCCCTGCAAAATGACGCCAAAAGCCGCCTGGAGCACGCCCGCGCCGCCCTGGAGCAGACCCGGGCCCTGTGCCAAACGGTGGAGGAGGTGGAGGCCAAATACGGCCCCATGCTGGAGGGCTATCTCGCCTTTGCCGCCCGGCTGCGGCAGGCCATGGAAGCGGGCTGGGATGAAGCGAGAGCCTGTCTGGACAGCTTTGAAAAGGGCCGCCTGCCCGGCTGCAAATACGAGGACAAGGCCTTTCTGGAGCGCGTCAAGGCCGGACGGGAGCGGTTTGCCCAGGCCATGCTTTCCCTGCGGCAGGAGTGCTATTTTCAGCCCTGGGCGGCCATCGAGGCCGAGGGCAAAGCCTGCGCTCCCATGGTGTGGGCCCTGTGCGAGCTGGTGGGGGATTTCTCTGATCGGTATCAGCAGGAAAAGCGCCGCCGGGGGCTGCTGGACTTCAGCGATCTGGAGCACCTGACCCTGGGGCTGCTGCTGGATGAGGAGGGCAAGCCCTCCGACCTGGCCCAGACTCTGCGGCGGCAGTTCAAAGAGGTGCTGGTGGACGAATACCAGGACACCAACGAGATTCAGGAGCGCATTTTCAAGGCTCTCCGTGGGGCGGGCGACAGCGCCTTTTTCGTGGGCGACGTGAAGCAGAGCATCTACCGCTTCCGCCTGGCCGAGCCCAAGATCTTCCTGGAGCGCTATGGAAAGTCTAATAACTTTACAGGGGCTGAAACCGGGGACGTGAAGCTGTCCCTCAACCGCAACTTCCGCTCCCGGCCGGAGGTGCTGGCCCTTTGCAACGCCGTCTTTTCCCGGCTCATGAGCAGGGCCTTCGGCGACGTGGATTATGACGAAAGTCAGCGGCTGTACGCCGGGCGGGAATGCCAAAACACCCTGCCCTCCGAGGTGCTGCTGCTGGATTGCCCCCCCGACCCCACCAAGGAAGAGGAGGAGGCCAAGGCCGTTCGGGAGGCCCGTCTGGTGGCCCTCCGGGTGGCCCGTATCTTAAAGGAAGAGCGGGTGCCGGAGGGGGAGGGCTCCCGCCCGGCCCGGCCCGAGGACGTGGCCATTTTGCTCAGCTCCTTTGCCAACAAGGCCCCCATTTTCCGCTCCGAGCTGCAAAAGCTGGGCATCCCCTGCGGCGCAGGGGGCGGCGCCTTTTTCGGCACGGTGGAGACCTCGGTGATGCTGTCCCTTTTGCGGGTGCTGCACAACCGGCGGCAGGATATCCCCCTGACCTCGGTGATGCGGTCGCCGCTGTATCTGGCTTCCCCCGACCTGCTGGCCCGGCTGCGGCTGCAGGCCCCCGACGGGGATCTGATCGACGGGGTGGAGCAAAGCGACGAGCCCCTCTGCAAGCGGGTGCTTTCCGATCTGGACCGGTGGAGCGGGGAAGTCCGGGCCCTGCCTTTGTCCCGGCTGATCCGGCTGATCTATGACGAGACCGGGGCCGAGGGCCTCTTCGCCCTGCTGGACAACGGCGCACAAAGGGTGCGCAATCTCCACCGGCTGGAGGAGCTTGCCCGGCCCTTTGACGGCTCGGGCGGCGGCCTCAGCGCCTTTTTGCGGTGGATCGACCGGAAGCTCAAAGAGGACGACCTGCCCGAAGAGCCCGGGGAGGAAACGGGCGGCGTGTGTCTGCTGTCCATCCACCGGTCCAAGGGTCTGGAGTGGCCCTTTGTGATCGTGCCCGACCTGTCCAAGCGATTCAACACCGACGATCTGAAAAAGCCGGTGATGTTCCATCCCTATACCGGCATCGGCCTGCGGCTGCGGCAGCAGGACACCCATGCCGAACTGCGCACCCAGCTGCAGCAGGCCATCATTCTCCAGACCCGGCAGGAGCTGCGGAGCGAAGAGGTGCGCAAGCTGTACGTGGCCATGACCCGTGCCCGGGAAAAGCTCATTCTGGTGATGTCCGACAAAAACATGGCCAAAAAGGTGGAGACCGTGGCCCAGGAGACAGCCGGTGCCCCCTCCGCCCAGTGGCTGGCCCAGCAGAGCGATGCCATGAGCTGGATCCTTGCCGCCCTGCTGACCCATCCCGGCTGCGGCGAGCTGCGGGGCCTTTGCCCCGATACCCTGCCTCTGGCCGACGACAGCCGGAGCGCGGATTTGATTTGCCGCCTTGTGCGTGCCGATCAGCTGGAAGAGGCCGTCCAGGCGGCTCCCGACCTGCCCGGGCAGGAGACGGCAGGGGAGGAGGACCCCGCCTACGGGCCCCTGCTGGCCAGAAGCCGGGCAGTTTACGCCCATCTGCCTGCCGCCCGTCTGCCCTCCAAGCTGACCCCCACCGGCCTGCGGGCCCTGGTGCCCGAAAGCGGTGAGGTCTTTGGCCTGCCCCAACAGGCACAGGCCCGGGACCACCATCCCCAGCCGTTGGAAAAGCCCGACAAGCAGGCCCTTTTGCGGGGCTCTGCCATGCATGTGCTGCTCCACCGGGCCGACCTTGTCGCCTGCACCGACGAGCAGGCCGTGCTCGCCCAGGCCGACCTGCTGGCCGCACAGGGATATCTGACATCCGAGGAACGGGCCCAGGTGTGGCCCGGCCCCATCGTGGCCTTTGCCAGCTCTGACCTGGGCCGCCGCACCCTCCGGGCACAAAAGGTGCTGCGGGAGTATGAGTTCTCCATCCTGCTGGACGCCGGCGAGCTGCTGGAAGAAGGCCCGCCCGGGGAGGATGTGCTGCTCAACGGCGCCATCGACCTGCTGCTTTTTGAGCCGGACGGCCTCACCGTCATCGACTTCAAGACCGACCGGGTGCAGCCCGGCGGAGAAGGGGAGAAGGCCCGGGAGCACGCCCTCCAGCTGGCCCTTTACAGGCGGGCGGCGGAGGAGCTCTTCGGCCTGCCGGTGAAGGAGGCCTGGGTCTGGTTCCTGCGGACCGGCACCGGCGCACAGGTATAAAAAAAGAACCGCTCAGCGTGTGCTGAGCGGTTTTCTTTGTTTGCTTACATTCTGTTGAGAGCGGCGTCGTTGAACTCGGTGGTGTAGGTGTCCACCAGGTTGTCCAGGTACTCGTTGTAAGCCTCGGACTCCAGGGTGGCGCGGATGTCGCTCTGGACCTTCAGACCCTCGTTCTCCACGAAGTACATGATGTGATAGCCGTAAGAGGTCTTCACGATGCCGTGGTCGCCGGGCTGACGGGCCTCGTCAAAGCACCAGTCCTCGAACTCTTCCACCATCTGGCCCTTGTACACGCCGGAGTACAGACCGCCCTGGGCGGCAGAACCGTCCTCAGAATGGTCCTTGGCCAGCTGGATGAAGGTCTCTTCGGTGGCGGCGCCGGCCTTCCACTCCTCGTACAGAGCCTCGGCCTGGGCCTTGATCTCGGCGTTCTTGGTCTCGATCTCGGCCTTTTCGGCGTCGGTGGCGTCAGAAGCAGCGGTCTCGGTCTTCAGCAGAGCGTGACGGACAGCAACGGTGTACTGCTGGTCGGGATGGGTGTCCAGATAGACGATAACGGTGTAGGCGCTGTTGGTCTCGTCCAGGATGGCTTCCATATCGCCGGAAGCGCGGCCCTCTTCCTTCAGCCAGGTCTGCACGGCGTCGGAAGCGGAGGACAGGACGACCTCCTTCAGACCGGTGCCGAAGGTGGTGCTGTCGCCCAGATAGGCCTGGATGGTCTCGTCAAAGTTGGAGCCGTCCTTCTTCAGCTTGGCCAGCAGAGCCTCGGCGTCGGCCTTGGCGGCGTCCATGTTGGCCTGGGTCATGGTCTTGGCCTCTTCCTCGCTCTTGGCGGCGCCTTCGGCGGTGGAGGTGGCGGAGTAGGTGACCACGTCAAAGTCCACGTCATAGGCGTAGTACTTCACCAGGTCGTAGTCGGCGGTGTGCAGCAGGTAGTAGTCGTTGATCTTGGCCTCGTCAACGCCAAAGCCTTCGATGACGGTGTCATAGTAACCGCCGGCCAGGCAGCGCTTGGCGTAGTATTCTTCCACGTCGGCCTTGGTGGTGCCGTTGCCAAAGACCATCTTCAGGTACTTGCTCTCGCTGACGCCCTGGGCCTCGGCGGCCTGGGCCAGCTGGGTGAAGTAGGCGTCATAGTAGCCCTTGTCGGTCTCGGTCATCTCGGTATAGCCGTTCTTCAGAGCCTCCTGGTACAGCAGGCTGATCTCCTGAGCGGAAGCCTGGGCCTCCTGCAGGAAGTACTGCTTCCAGGTGATGGTGTTGTCCATCATGCAGGGCTGCGAATCAAAAGCGACGTTGGTGTAGTCATAGCCGTACATCATCAGAACATCGCCGTACTGGCTCAGGAAGCTGCTGCGGGTGGTGTGATAGTACTTGTTCAGTTCGGAAACGGTGATCTCATCCTCGCCCACGGTCATGGCAGTGGTGCTGCGGTCCAGAATACCCATGGAATCCACCACGGTATAGGCCAGCATGATCACGCACAGAACAGCCACGGCAACAAAGGTGAGCTTGATTCCGATATTGATCTTGTTTTCATCGTTGCGCTTGTTTGCGCCAGCGGATTTCGCCATAATGTTTCTCCATCCTTGCTTCATAGACTTGAATGTGCATTAACAATGATGTATAATACAGCAATCGTATCAATTATCCTCGCATGGGAAGCAAAAGTCAAGCCCTTTTTTGCTGAAAAGCCCAATGTTTACGGAAAATTGATAGATTTTTTGTGGTTTATTTTGAAAAAAACACTTGCATTCTACAAAGTGTTGTGGTAGAATAGCTGTTGCGAAAAGTAGTAATCGACTGCGAGGTGAGACGAAATGAAAGAGGGTATCCATCCCAACTATCAGGTGACCACCGTCAAGTGCGCTTGTGGCAACGAGTTCCAGACCGGTTCCACCAAGGCCAACATCCGTGTGGAAATCTGCAGCAACTGCCATCCCTTCTATACCGGCAAGCAGAAGCTGGTTGATACCGGCGGCCGTGTTGACCGCTTCAAGAAGCGTTTCAACCTGGAACAGAAGTAATCTGAGCCATACGATGATACAGCGGCACCGCCAAGGTGCCGCTTTTCGTAATTTTCGGGTAAAATAACCGGTTGACAGAACAAGAGGTGACCTTATTATGAGTATGCTGGAAAAGCGGGAGGACGTCCGCGGCCGGGCCATTCTGGTGGGCCTTTGCTGCGACAGCGCCGCTGATTTTGACAATTCAGACGCCGATACCATGGCCGAGCTGGAGGAGCTTTTGTCCACCGCCGGCGGCGAGACGGTGCTCACCGCCATGCAGAACCGGCACACCCCCGACCCCCGTACCTTTATCGGGGAGGGCAAGGTGCAGGAGATCCGCGAACTGATCCAGGCCAACAGCATCGACCTGGTGATCTTCGACAACGAGCTGTCGCCCTCCCAGGGCCGGGCTCTGGAGGAGGAGCTCAACTGCCGGGTCATCGACCGCAACGGCCTGATCCTGGACATCTTTGCCGACCGTGCCAACACGGCAGAGGGCAAGCTGCAGGTGGAACTGGCCCAGTACCAGTACCTGCTGCCCCGGCTGACCGGTATGTGGACCCACCTGGTGCGGCAGACCGCCTCTGGCGGCTCCAGCCCCATCGGTACCCGCGGCCCCGGTGAGACCCAGCTGGAGACCGACCGGAGACACATCCGCCGGAAGATCCAGAAGCTGGAGAAGGAGATCGACGATCTCCAGCGCATCCGTGCCACCCAGCGCAACAAGCGGGAAAAGTCCGAGGTGCCCCTGGTGTGTATCGTGGGCTATACCAACGCCGGCAAGTCCACCATGCTCAACGCCCTCACCGGCGCCGGCGTTCACGCCAACGACCGGCTGTTCGACACCCTGGACCCCACCACCCGTGTGCTGCACACCGAGCAGCTGGGGGATATTCTGATTTCCGACACCGTTGGATTCATCCGCAAGCTGCCCCATCATCTGGTGGACGCCTTCCGGTCCACCCTGGAAGAGCTGACCTATGCCGACGTGCTGGTCCACGTCATCGACGCCAGCGACCCCCAGTGGCGGCTGCAGGCTGAGGTGGTGGAAGATCTGTGCCGTCAGCTGGGCGCCGAAAAGACCCCCAGACTGATGGTATTTAATAAGGTGGACCTGCTGCGGGACGATCAGCTGCCCCGGGAGACCGGCGCCATCTATACCGCCGCCAGCAAGGGCATCGGTCTGGACAATCTGGTGAACAACATCTGCCGCATTCTGGGCGAGGATCTCAAAACGGTGAACTTCATCCTGCCCTATGCCCAGGCCGGCGTGCTGGACCGGCTCTATCGGGAGGCCAACGTAAAGAAGGCCGAGTATGTGGAAGAGGGCATCGCCATCGAAGCGGTGGTGGATCCCAAGACCTACGGCCGCATCCGCGACCTGCTGCCCGAGAGCCAGAGGGAGCCCGACCATGAAGAATTTTAAGGTCCCCTATCAGGAGGCCGAGATCGAGTTCATCGAAAAGAAATCCCGGTTCATCGGCCATATTTATAAGGTAAGCACACCCGAGCAGTGCCAGGAGATCCTGGCGGCCGTCCGCAAGAAGTACTGGGACGCCACCCACAATGTCTACGCCTATATCCTGCAGAACGGCGTCATGCGGTTTTCCGACGACGGCGAGCCCCAGGGCACTTCCGGTATGCCCACCCTGGAGGTGCTCAAGAAGGAAGAGGTCTTTGACGTGATGTGCGTCATCACCCGGTACTTCGGCGGCACTCTGCTGGGTGCCGGCGGCCTGGTGCGGGCCTATTCCCACACCTGCAAGCTGGCTTTGGACGCCGCCGGGCAGGCCATGATGATGCCCTATGCCCAGGTGCTGGTGGACTGTCCCTACAACCTGTTGGAGCAGGTGCGGCGGCTGCTGCCCGCCTTTGACGCCGACGAGGTGGAGGCCGACTTCGGCGCCAGCGTCACCCTCACGGTGGCCCTGCCCAAGGAGAACTTTGAGGCTTTTAACTTAAAGCTCATCGACAGTACCAACGGCAAGCTGGAGTGCGAATACATGGGCGAAGAGCTCCACGGAAAGAAATTATAAGAAACACCCGTCTCTGTCATCCTGAGCGAAGCGGAGTCGAAGGATCTCACGGGAAATCTGCCCTGAGATCCCTCGGCAGGCTCGGGATGACAGGGCCTTTTTGCGTAAAAAGACAAGGTTTTCTTTGCTGTTCACAATTTCTTTAAACTTTTTTCCCGTAAAAAAGAGGAAAAACGAAAAAATTGCGTATTTATATATTGAATAGACGAAATATCCATCGGGAGGTGGGGGCATGACCCTGCGGGAGCGCATTGAACAAAGTGAACATCACATCCTGTGCCCCCGGGCCACCTTTGCCGACGCCTCTCTGGGCAGAGAGCGGGAGGAGGCCCCCGACCCGGTGCGCACCTGCTTCATGCGGGACCGGGACCGGATCATCCACTCCAAGGCCTTCCGCCGCCTCAAGCACAAGACCCAGGTGTTCCTGTCCCCCGAGGGGGACCATTACCGCACCCGGCTGACCCACACGTTGGAGGTGGCGCAGATCTCCCGGACGGTGGCACGGGCCCTGCGGCTCAACGAGGATCTGGCCGAGGCCATCGCCCTGGGGCACGATCTGGGCCACACCCCCTTCGGCCACGCCGGTGAGCGTGCCCTTTCCTCCGCCAGAGGGGTGCCCTTCAACCACAACGAGCAGAGCCTCCGGGTGGTGCGCCTTCTGGAAAAGGATGGCCGGGGCCTCAACCTGACGCGGGAGGTGCTGGACGGCATCCTGTGCCACACCGGCCCCAAAATGGCCGACACGCCGGAAGGCCGGATCGTCCGCATGGCCGACCGCATCGCCTATATCAACCATGACATCGACGACGCCATCCGGGCCGGCGTCCTGGGGGAGGAGGACATCCCCTTTGACATCAAGCTGGCTCTGGGCAATACCCACAGCCGCCGCATCTCATCCCTGGTGAACGGGATGATCGCCTACGGCCTGGAC
>JAFXDF010000092.1 GCA_017521295.1 Clostridia bacterium
ACTCTTCGCCGCCATGGACGACGCGGTGACCGACAGCGTCGATCTCCTTCATGCTGGCGATAACGCCGTTCTTCTCGTCGACCAGAGCGTTCAGAACGGTCTGGATGGCCTCAGAATGGGTGGGCATAGCGACGTCAACAGCGTCCTGCTTGGCCTTACCTTCGACCTGGGGCTTGTAGGTGAACTTGCCGTCGATACCGATGCGCTCGCACAGGCCCTTGGCCAGCAGCTCACCGTTTTCGGGATTCAGCAGCTGATACTTCAGAGAAGAGCTACCGGCGTTGATGACTAAAACATTCATTTTTCCACACTCCTGTATTTTTTTATTCAGAGTTATATGCTATAATAGAACCGCAATATATTTTACACTATTTATTTGGTTTTGGCAACCGTTTCGGGAGGTTTTTATGCGGATTTGCGGCGTTGTTTCGGAATATAACCCCTTTCACAAGGGCCATGCCCACCAAATCACGGAAGCAAAGGCCCGTTTGGGAGAGGACTGTGCCGTAGTTTGCTGCATGTCCTCCGACTTTGTCCAGCGGGGCGACGCCGCCATCCTGCCCAAGCATCTGCGGGCAAAGGCCGCCGTTCTGGGCGGCGCCGACGTGGTGCTGGAGCTGCCCGCGCCCTATGCCCTGCGCTCTGCCGAGGGCTTTGCCCAGAGCGCGGTGGACATTCTCCTGGGTACCGGCGTGCTCACCGATCTGAGCTTTGGCGCCGAGGACGCCGACCCCGCCCTTTTGAAAGAGACCGCTTCCCTGCTGCTGGAGCACCGGACGGTGCAGGACACCCTGCTGCATCTGAAAACCGGCATTTCCTACGCCGCCGCCCGGGAACGGGCACTGTATGCCAGAGTCCAGGAGCGTGCTGCGATCTTGCAGAAGCCCAACAACATTCTGGCGGTGGAATACTGCAAGGCCCTTGTCCGCCGGGAATCGGATGTGAACATCCTGCCCATCCACCGTGTGGGTGCCGGTCATGATGCGGGCGCAGAGGGCGAATACGCTTCGGCCTCTCACATCCGGCAGCTGCTGCGGGAAGGCAAAACCGACGAGGCCCTTTCCTATCTGCCCGACAGTACGGCAGACATTCTCAAAGAGGCCATGGACAAGAGCCAGGCCCTCATTGACCAGAGCCGTCTGGAAAACGCCATGCTCAGCACCCTGGTGCGGCTGACTGCAGAGGACCTTTCCGCCCTGCCCGACGCCAACGAAGGGCTGGACAACCGTCTGCTGGAGGCCATCCGCAAAGGCCGTTCCATTGAAGATATCTGCGCCCAGGCCAAGACCAAGCGCTACGCCCTGTCCCGCATCCGGAGAATGATCTATTGCGCTTATCTGGGCATTACCAAAGAAGAAAGCGCCGCGCCGCCCCCTTACGCCCGGGTGCTGGCCTTCAGCGACAAGGGCCGCGAGGTGCTCAAGGCCGCCCGCAAACAGGCCACCATTCCCCTGATCACCAAGCCGGCCCACGCCTTTGATCTGGGGGGCGACGCACGGGTGATTTTTGAGCGGGAAGCCCTGGCCTGCGACCTTTACAACCTGGCATTTCACTGCTGGAAGGACCTCCGTTGGGGCGATGACTGGCGACAGGATGCCATCTATGTCAAATAACCAAATTTTCTTGAAAAACTTCGTAAAAACCGCCGAATTTCTCTTGACAAATCGAATACCCATTGTTATACTAATAAAGCCGCATTGAACGGGTATCAAGCAGATCCTCGAGATCTCACCCCAGGAGCGAGCCCGAAATGAAGGAGAGGTGCAAAGACATGTACGCAATCATCAAGACTGGCGGCAAGCAGTACAAGGTTTCCGTCGGTGACGAGATCTATGTTGAGAAGCTGGATCTGGAGGACGGTGCTTCCGTTGACTTCGAAGTGCTGATGGTGGAGAACGAGGGTACCCTGACCATGGGTGGCAAGGTCTCCGGCAAGGTCATCAAGACCGGTAAGCAGAAGAAGGTCATCGTTTACAAGATGAAGCCCAAGAAGAACTACCGCAGAAAGCAGGGTCACAGACAGCCCTACACCAAGGTTGTCATCGAGACCATCGCTTGATCAACCGCACAATTCACTTAAATCTAATTCGGAGGTGCAACTATGGCTCATAAAAAAGGTGTCGGCTCTACTAAGAACGGCCGCGATTCCGAGTCCAAGCGCCTTGGCGTGAAGCGTGCTGACGGTCAGTTCGTTCTGGCTGGCAACATTCTCGTCAAGCAGCGCGGCACTAAGATTCATCCCGGTACCAACGTGGGCAGAGGCAGCGATGACACTCTGTTCGCTCTGGCTAACGGTACTGTCCGGTTCGAGAGACTGGGCCGTGACCGCAAGCAGGTTTCCGTGTACGAAGAAGTGCAGCAGTAACTAATAATTGCTTTGCGACTCTGCATCCCGGACAATCGTCCGGGATGCTTTCTTTTTGTCCGAAAACTGCCGGTTTCGGTGGAAATCCCGCCAAAACCGTGATATAATAAATAAAATTTGTGAAAACAAGGGTGACATACCATGTTTGTAGATGTTGCGAAAATCAGAATCAAGGCCGGTAAGGGCGGCGACGGCTGCATCGGCTTCCACCGTGAAAAGTATATTGCCGCCGGCGGCCCCGACGGCGGTGACGGCGGCAAGGGCGGCGACGTGGTCTTTGTGGTGGACAACCACATGGCTACCCTGCTGGACTTCCGGTACAAGAAAAAATACGTGGCTGCCAACGGCGAGCCCGGCGGCACCAAAAAATGCTTCGGCAAGGACGGCGCTGATATTATCATCAAGGTGCCCCGGGGCACTCTCATCAAGGACGGTGAGACCGGCGCTCTGATCCATGATATGTCCGACGACGAACCCTTTGTGGCTGCTCGCGGCGGCCGCGGCGGCTGGGGCAATGCCCACTTTGCCACCCCTACCCGTCAGGCTCCCCGGTTTGCCAAGCCCGGTCAGGAGGGCGACGAGCGGTTCATCATCCTGGAGCTCAAGCTGATCGCCGACGTGGGCCTCATCGGCTTCCCCAACGTGGGCAAGAGCACCCTGCTGTCCATGATCTCGGCTGCCCGTCCCAAGATCGCCAACTACCACTTCACCACCCTGGCCCCCAACCTGGGCGTGGTATTCGTGGCCGAAGGTTCCTCTTTCGTGTGCGCCGATATCCCCGGCATCATCGAGGGTGCCGCCGACGGCGCCGGCCTGGGTCATGACTTCCTGCGGCACATCGAGCGCTGCCGCCTGCTGGTCCACGTTGTGGATGCCGCCGGCAGCGAGGGCCGCGATCCTGCGGAGGATCTGGAGACCATCAACCGGGAGCTCAAGCAGTACAGCGAGGTCCTGTCTCTGCGTCCTCAGATCGTAGTGGCCAACAAGTGCGACATTCTGGATCCCGAGTCCGACAACCTGCAGCGCCTGCAGGCCAAGTGCGACGAGCTGGGCTGCCAGCTGTTCCAGATGTCTGCCGCAGCCAACCAGGGCGTGAAGGAACTGGTGTACCACGTGTGGAACGAGCTGGAAAAGCTGCCTCCCGTGGAGGTGTTCGAGGCCGAAATGACCCTGGACGAGCCTGTTCTCAATCCCGAGCGGGATATCCAGATCACCCGCGGCGACGACGCTGTGTTCTATGTCACCGGCGCCTGGGTGGAGAAGATCGTGGGCTCTGTCAACTTTGGCGAGTACGAATCCCGTATGTATTTCGAGCGCACCCTGCGCAAGGCCGGCGTGTTTGACATGCTGGAGGCCCGGGGCATCAAGGAGAAGGATACCGTGGACGTGCTGGGCATCCAGTTCGAGTATATTTACTAATTCGCTGAGAAGGTGATCTGCCGTGAAAAAGTTTGCCAAATGGGGCGTGGGGCTGCTTGCCCTGCTGTGCGCCTTTGGTCTTGGCCGCGGCGGAAACGCCTATTCCGAAACCGACCTGGCCCTTGCCCGGGAGGAGGCCTATAACAGCGGCTATCATGCCGGGTTTGCCCAGGGTGAGGCCGGCAGCCGGGAGGCGATTTATACCGAGGCCTTTTCCGAAGGGCGGCTGAAGGGTTATGATGAGGGGCTGGCCGAAGGCCTGCGGCAGGTCGTGCCGTCTGAACCGGCGGAGGTTTCCCCTTCCCTGCCGGTGTTCATTCCCACCGATCTGCCCGACGCACCTGTGGGTGACCGGACGCTGCCCACAGCGGAGCCTTCTGCCGACGAGCCCATCGGCCAGGTGGTCTACGTGACCAAGAGCGGCACCAAGTATCATCTGGGCACCTGCTCCCATCTCAGCAAGAGCAAGATCGAGAAAAGCCTTACGGAAGCAAAGAATGCGGGCTATGAGCCCTGCAAGACCTGCAATCCGCCGAAATAAAGAGAAACGCTCAAAGGAATTCGGTTTCCTTTGGGCGTTTTTTAATTCTAATATTGATTTTTCATGTCTTTGCTGGTACACTTTTTGCAATATTAAACGCTCTTCGTGTAACGAGGTAACATCATGAGAAAAATTTTACTGACTTCCGGCGGGTTGACGGATCATCATAAAAAGCTGTTCTGGAATAACATAAAGAAACAACCTCATGAGGCAAAAATCATATTTATTCCCTCGGCCGCTACCGAAAGTGACGGAGCAAGAGAGGGAATTTCCATGATGATTTATAAGCTCATGGAAATGGGAGTTGAGATTCGCAATATTTTTGTATATCATCTGAAATATCTCCTGTCGGCAGATTACAACAGGACTTATTCCCGTGAAGTGAACGATTTGCCCCCTGCATTTCGCCTTTTGACCGTCGAGGAATTATGTGAGTATGATGCCATATTCTTCTGTGGCGGCGATGCAAGATTACTCATGGATGAAATCAACAGAACGGGTTTTCATGAAGTACTGAATACCGCAGTAGCCAATGGCCTGTTCTATGTTGGAATGAGCGCCGGAAGCATGGTCGCCGCCGGCAACTTCGATGACGGATTGTACTATATTTCGAATCCCATTACCGTCCATTGTGAAAAGGGCATCACACACTCCGAAATTGTGCCAAATGAGGAAATCTTCCTGTCTGACAATCAGGCAATCTGGATCAGCGGTAACACAATCCAGATAATCGAATAACCTATTTCTTTCCACAGGTATAAATAAGAACCCCGCCGAGTGCTCGGCGGGGTTCTTTTACCACTTCAGCTGATATTTGACTTCCGGCAGGTAGGCACCGGCGATCTCAAACTCACGGGCAGCACCGGTGGGGGTCATACCCATGTGTTCATAGAAGGCTTTGGCCCGGGTGTTGTCCTCCAGGGTCCATACATAAAGTCCGGGATACCGCTGGGCCTTGGCGGTGTCCACCACGGCACGGAACAGGGCACTTCCCTGCCCCTTTTGCCAACGGTCGGGCAGCACGTAAAGGGACTGGATCTCCAGCAGAGCGCTGTCCTCACGGCCCTTGCCAAAGGTGACGGTGCCCACCACTTCCCCATCGACTTCGGCCACAAAGCGTCGATCGGGGGCGATGTGATCGGGCTTGGGGGCGCAGTTCTCGGGCGTCAGCGCATTGAGGAAAAAGTCGGGCATGAGGCCATCATAGCCTTTCATCCAGCCTTCACAGTAGATGCGGCCAATGACGGCCGCATCTTTCTGTTCCGCTCTTCGGATCATTCCTTGACCACCACGCGGTGGAAGGTCTTTTTGCCCTTCTTGATGATGAAGTCACCGGCCTGGATATCTGCCACGGTGAAGGTGCGGTCAAAGGCGGTGATCTTTTCGTCACCCACCATGACACCGCCCTGCTGCACCAGACGGCGGGCCTCACCCTTGGAAGGAGCCAGCTTGGTCTTGACCATCAGATCCAGAATGGCGATACCCTCGCCCAGTTCTTCGGCGGTGAACTCGGAGGTGGGCATGTTTTCGCTGACGCCGCCCTGGGCAAACAGGGCCTTGGCAGCGGCCTGGGCCTTTTCGGCCTCTTCGGTGCCGTGGACCATCTGGGTCAGCTCAAAGGCCAGGATCTCCTTGGCGGTGTTCAGCTGAGCGCCCTCCCACTTGTCCATCTCGTCGATCTGCTCCAGAGGCAGGAAGGTCAGCATACGGATGCACTTGAGAACGTCGGCGTCCTCAATGTTGCGCCAGTACTGGTAGAAATCGTAGGGAGAGGTCTTGTTGGGATCCAGCCACACGGCGCCGCCGGCGGTCTTGCCCATCTTCTTACCCTCGGAGGTCAGCAGCAGGGTGATGGTCATGGCGTGAGCATCCTTGCCCAGCTTCTTGCGGATCAGTTCGGTGCCGCCCAGCATGTTGCTCCACTGGTCGTTGCCGCCGAACTGCATGTTGCAGCCGTAGTTCTGGAACAGATGATAGAAGTCAAAAGACTGCATGATCATGTAGTTGAACTCCAGGAAGGACAGGCCCTTTTCCATACGCTGCTTGTAGCACTCGGCGCGCAGCATGTTGTTGACGGAGAAGCAAGCGCCCACTTCACGCAGCAGCTCCACATAGTTCAGATCCATCAGCCAGTCGGCGTTGTTGACCATCTGGGCCTTGCCCTCGCCGAACTCGATGAACCGCTCCATCTGCTTTTTGAAGCAGTCGCAGTTGTGCTGGATGGTCTCACGGGTCATCATGCTGCGCATGTCGGTACGGCCGGAGGGGTCGCCGATCATGGCGGTGCCGCCGCCGATCAGAGCGATGGGGCGGTTGCCGGCCATCTGCAGGCGCTTCATCAGGCACAGGGCCATGAAGTGACCCACGTGCAGAGAGTCGGCGGTGGGGTCAAAGCCGATGTAGAAGGTGGCCTTGCCGTTGTTGACCATTTCACGGATCTCTTCTTCGTTGGTGACCTGGGCGATGAGGCCGCGGGCTACCAGTTCTTCATAAATCTGCATAATTCAGTTTCCTTTCTCGATGATCCGGATCAGCGTGTCCCGAATCAGGATCATATTATTTTCTTCACAAACAGTATCTTTCGGCGTGTGGATACGGGCGCAGTAAAGGCCGAATACTTTACTGCGGCGAAAGGCGGCGATGCCCACACCAAGGGGAAAATTGGCCTGGTCGGAGGGGAAAAAGCACAGGCCTTTGTCATGGACGGCGATGGTTTTCTCACCCCGGGGCAGACAGTCGGACTTCCAGTTTTCCAGCCGCTGAGGGTTCTTTTTTCGAAACTTTTTGGAGGGGATCAACAGGATTTCGTTACCGTCGCCTACGCAGTCGGCATTGAGCACCAGTTGGTTTTTTACCGCCTTTTTGTGCTTGCCGTGGTAGGACATGGAGCCCACCAGACCGGCCTCTTCCAGGTCGAACAGCACGAAACAGACCTTGTCCCGGAGTGCTTCGGGCAGCGCCTTCATGGTTTCCAGCACCAAAATCACACCGGAGGTGTTATCATTGGCGTTGTTTGGGTTGGCCGGGCCTGCCACCAGCAGGTACAACAGCAACAACAGAGTGCCGTAGGCCGTAAGGATCACCAGAAATCCGTTTTCGGTAAGGCTGCCCACCAGCCAGGTCAAAAGGAACACCGGCACGCACAGCAGCAGGGCGATGCCAATCTGATAGAGCAGATAGACCGCCATGTTCTGAGGCGTGATAAAATTGGGAAAGGGCATCCGCGCCGGAGTGTCATAGTGGGCAGTCACCAGATAACGGGCATGTTCCGGGTCACCGAAGATCAGATTTCGTGCGCCAAGCGGCGCTTTTTCCTCGGTGCAGGTGTAACCAAGGCTCTCCCCATAGCTGCGGACAGCCATCCGGAACTGCTTTTTTTGCGTTTTGCTTTTGCGCACGGGAAACTCCCGCAGCACATCCATCGGTTTGTCCAACAAAAAACACCCCCTGTCCTTCGACAGAGGGCGTAAATCACGCGGTACCACCTCAGTTTGCCCGTTCCTCGCGGAAAGAGCCTTTGGGAGTTCGGGACTCCATGCTGTAACGGGCAGACCCGTCCTTCCCTACTGCAACTTCAGAAAGGCCGCTCCGGGAGGTATTTCTGCGGGCTCCTTTACCTCCTTTCACCGACCGGAGGCTCTCTGAAAAGGAACGGGCGCGTACTTCTTCCCATCATTGCGTTTGGTATTCACAGTAAAGATACTATATCGAAAAAGACAGGAAATGTCAAGGGGGGATCCTGATGGGATCAGGATCCGGCTGCCGGTTTTGTCTGCACACGCATTTTATCGACAAACAATCACAAAAACACACTTGATATTGTTTTCTTCGATTGACTTTGTAAGTTTAAGCGTGTATTATGATTATGTACGAATTGGTGTCTGTCGGATTTTCCTGCAGGCACGCTCACAATATAAGAAGAAATGAGGTTTCTTTCCAATGGCCAACATTGATCTGAGCAAGTACGGCATCACCGGTACTACCGAGATCCTCTACAACCCCTCCTACGAGGTTCTGTTTGAGGAAGAGATGAAGAGCGATCTGGAAGGCTTTGACAAGGGTCAGCTCACCGAGCTGAACGCCGTCAACGTCATGACCGGTATCTATACCGGCCGTTCCCCCAAGGACAAGTTCATCGTCATGGACGATGTTTCCAAGGACACCGTTTGGTGGACCTCCGACGAGTTCAAGAACGACAACAAGCCCGCCAGCAAGGAAGCCTGGGACGCCTGCAAGAAGCTGGCCATGGAGCAGCTGAGCAACAAGAAGCTGTACGTTGTGGACGTGTTCTGCGGCACCAACAAGGATTCCCGTATGGCCATCCGCTTCATCATGGAAGTGGCATGGCAGGCTCACTTCGTCAAGAATATGTTCATCGCCCCCACCGCTGAGGAGCTGGAAACCTTCGAGCCCGACTTTATCTCCTACAACGCTGCCAAGGCCAAGGTGGAGAATTTCAAGGAGCTGGGCCTGAACTCC
>JAFXDF010000093.1 GCA_017521295.1 Clostridia bacterium
AGTCAAAGCCCCGCTCCTTCAGCTGCTTGGAGAAGGTCTCGATGTTCTTCTGGGTAAAGCCGTTGGGATGGTTGCCGGTGGACACGGCGTACTGCTCGGCGGGCAGACCGAAGGAGTCGTAGCCCATGGGATGCAGCACGTTGTAGCCCTGCATACGCTTCATGCGGGACATGATATCGGTGGCGGTGTAGCCCTCGGGATGGCCGGCGTGCAGACCCACGCCGGAGGGATAGGGGAACATATCCAGCACATAGTACTTAGGCTTGGAGAAATCCCACACGTCGGTGCGGAAGGTCTCATGCTCCTCCCAGTATTTTTGCCATTTGGCTTCAATATTCGCGTATTCGTAATTCATATTCTCAGTCTTCTTTCACAACAAGATTGGAAATGTCGATTTTGGTGCCGTCGCCCCACAGGCGCTCCAGGGCATAGATCTCCCGGGCCTCCTGCTGGAAGATGTTGACCACCACGCCGGTGTAGTCCACCAGCACCCAGTTGGAGTTGACGCCCTCATGGTGATGGGGCATGACTTCCAGGTTTTCCTTCACCTGGAACTCGATCTCGTCGCCCAGGGCGCGGATGTGGGTGTTGGAAGTACCGGTCATGATGACAAAGTAATCGGTGAGGGTGGTCTTGTCGTCCACCTGCAGGACCACGATGTCGCGGGCTTTTTTGCTGTCGGCGATCTTGACGATCTCCTCCATCAGCAGTTTGCTGTCGTTCATATTCTTTCCTCCGTTTCCACGGGTAATTTACGCAGTTTCAGTGCATCCAGGGTCTTGTAATAAGGTTCCTTCCCCTGCTCCCGGATAAAGGCCGCCGTCCGCTCCATTGCGGCGGTCACCGCCCCCTCCAGATCGGTGAGGGCCAGCGTCCGCAGTTCCTCCACTCCCGGCCAGGTGCGGCTTTCCTCGCACATGTCGGCCACATAGAGGATCTTTTGCAGATCGGTCATATGGGTGTCGCCGGTGGTGTGGGTGCGGATGGCGTCCACGATGTCATCGGGCATTTTAAACACCCGGCGGGCGGTCTCCGCGCCGGTGTCGGCATGGATCAGCTGGGCAAAATTGCCCTCGTCATAATCAAATATTATATTCCACTTTTCACACAAGGTCAACTGTTCTTTTTCGCTCAGCGCCTTGGTGCAGTCGTGAAGGATGGCGGCGGCCCGGACGGTGTAGTCGTCCACGCCGTACCGCTGGGCCATTTGGGCCGCCATGCGCTCACAGCCCAGAATGTGGGCCATGCGCTTGGGGCTCACCCGGCGCTCCACCTCTGCCCGGAGGGTCTCCAGGGCGGGCAGATACAGCTTGTTCTGCCGGATATAGTCCAGCACGGCGGGATGCAGAAGGGTTTCGTCCAGGCTTTCCCGCACCTGGGTGGAGCTCATGGGCAGAGCCGGGCAGTCGATGATGTCAATGCCCAGGTCAAGGCTCTCCCGCAGCTGCCGGGCCTTTTCGGCGATGCGCTGCCGGTCGCTCTCATCCCGGGCCACCACCGCCAGACGGCACAGCTGGGCCATCTTCCGGGGCTCCCGCCACCTGTCAAAGGTCAGCACCATATCGGTGCCCACCACCAGCCACACTTCGGCCTGGGGATACCGCTGTTTCAGCGCTTCCAGAGTGTCCACCGTATAGCTGGGGCCGGTGCGCTCCAGCTCCAGAGGACAGGCCTCCACCCGGTCCAGCAGGTCCGCGGCGATGCGGCACATGTCCAGCCGCTGCGCCGGGCTGGCAGAGCCCTGGGGCATGGTCTTGTGGGGCGGCACATTGGCCGGCATCAGCAGCAGCTTGTCCAGCGAAAGGCCCTCCACCACCGCCCGGGCGGCGTGCATATGGCCCAGGTGGATGGGGTTAAAGGTGCCGCCGTACATGGCAAGGCGCATTTATTTCTCCTTGGGCAGGACGATGCCGGGCTTTTCGGGGTTGGCCTTGTACAGCACCAGCTTGGAGCCGATGCACTGGACGGGCTCGGCCTCCAGCATCTCGCAGAGGGCCTCGCTGGCCTCACGGGCGGTGAGCAGAGCGGTCTCCAGCACCTTGATCTTGATGAGCTCCTTGGCCTTCAGCTCCAGAGCGGCCTGCTGGGCCACGTTTTCGGTGACACCCTCCTTGCCGATCTGCTGGGTGGCGGGGATGGTATTTGCCAGACCGCGCAGAAAAGCGCGCTGTTTGCTTGTCAACATAGTTTGTTCCTCTATTTTCGTAATATTTTATTCAGAAAGCTTTGTCATCCCGAGCCCGCCGAGGGATCTCACGGTAAACTCGCCTTGAGATCCTTCGACTTCGCTGCACTCAGGATGACGGGTCAAATTACAGACCCCGTTTTTCCAGCTCTTCCTTGGTGCGCGCCAGGGCGTTGGCCCGGTGGGAGATCTGGTTTTTCCGCTCCTGGGGCATGGAAGAAAAGCTCTCCTTTTCCTCGGGCACCCAGAACACTGGATCGTAGCCGAAGCCGCCGGTGCCGTGGTTTTCGGTGAGGATCTCGCCCCGGCAGATGCCCCGGATGGCAAACTCGGTGCCGTCGGGCCAGACGCAGGCGATGGCGGAGACGAACTGGGCGCCCCGCTGTTCGGCAGGCACATTTTCCAGCTTGCTCAGCAGGAAGTCCACCCGGTCCTGGTCGGAGCCCTGGCAGTACCGGGCCGAGCGGATGCCCGGCTCGCCGTTCAGAGCGTCCACCTCCAGGCCGCTGTCGTCGGCCAGAGCGGGCAGGCCGGAGGCCGCGCAGGCGGCCCTGGCCTTGATGAGGGCGTTTTCCTCAAAGGTAGTGCCGGTTTCCTCCGGGTCGGTGGCGATACCGGCCTCCTTCATGGAGATGAACCTGCGGCGGTCGGTTTCCAGGATATCCCGGATCTCCTGCAGCTTGTGGGCGTTGTTGGTGGCAATGACGTAGGTGTCCATGGCGCACCTCTTACCGGAACAGATGGCCCACAACGGCCTTCTGTGCGGCCACCAGCTGCTTGATGCCCCCATGGGCCAGGGTGTACATCTCGTCCAGCTCCTTCTTGCTGAAGGGCCGCTCTTCGCCGGTGCCCTGCAGCTCGATGATGTTGCCTTCATCGTCCATGATGAAGTTGAAGTCCACCTCGCCGCCGCTGTCCTCCACATAGTCCAGGTCGCAGACGGCCATGTCGTTGACGATACCCACGCTGACGGCGGCCACATAGGAGTACAGGGGCATACAGCTGAGAACCCCCTGCTTTTTCAGCTTGTCCAGAGCGATGACCAGGGCGCAGAAGGCGCCGGTGATGGAGGCGCAGCGGGTGCCGCCGTCGGCCTGGATCACGTCGCAGTCAATGGTGATGCTCCGCTCGCCCAGAGCCTCCAGGTCCACCACAGACCGGAGGGCCCGACCGATGAGGCGCTGGATCTCGGCCGAACGGCCGTTGAGCTTCAGCTTGCTGATATCCCGGGGAGACCGGCTGGCGGTGGCCCGGGGCAGCATATTGTATTCGGCGGTGACCCAGCCCTTGCCCTGGCCCTTCAGGAAGGGGGGCACGGACTCTTCCACCGTAGCGTTGCAGATGACCTTGGTGTTGCCGCAGGTGATCAGCACGCTGCCTTCGGGATAGATGATATAGTCGGGGACGATGGTCACCGGGCGGATCTCAAAGGGCTTTCTGCCGTCATGACGTGCCATATTATTCAGCCTCCTTGTTATCAAAGAACGCCCCGGGTGAAGTCCAGGGCGTCAAACTCCAGCAGGTCGTCCACCTGCTCACCCACGCCGATGAACTTCACGGGCACCTGCATGGAGGAGCTCACATGGATGGCGATGCCGCCCTTGGCGGTGCCGTCCAGCTTGGTGATCACCAGACCGGTGAGGCCAGTGACGCTGTTGAAGCCTTCGGCCTGAGAGATGGCGTTCTGACCGGTGGTGGCGTCCAGCACCAGCAGGGTCTCCACGCTGGCCTCGGGCAGCTCCCGGTTGATGACACGGCGCATCTTTTCCAGCTCGTTCATCAGATTCTGCTTGTTGTGCAGACGGCCGGCGGTGTCGCAGATCACCACGTCGCAGCCGCGGGCCTTGGCAGCGGTGATAGCGTCAAAGATGACGGCGCTGGGGTCGGCGCCCTCGGCGTGGCGAACGATGTCGGCACCTGCCCGCTGGGCCCAGATGGTCAGCTGATCGGCGGCGGCGGCACGGAAGGTATCGGCGGCGGCAAACAGCACCTTTTTGCCCTGGGCAGTCAGCTTGGCGCCGATCTTGCCGATGGAGGTGGTCTTGCCCACGCCGTTGACGCCCACCATCAGAATGACCGAGGGCTTGGTGTTCAGCTGCAGGCCGTTGTTGGGGGCCATCTTCTCTGCCAGGATCTTGGCCAGGCAGTCGATGACCGCCTCCTTGGTTTGCAGATTCTGCAGCTTGGACTGTTTCCGCAGCTCTTCAATGGCGTCGGCGGCCACATAGGCGCCGATGTCGGCCAGGATGAGGGCGTCCTCCAGATCGGACAGCAGATCCTCGTCCACCGTGCGGAAGGTGGCGAACACCGCGTTGATGTTGGCGGCGGTGCTTTCCTTGGTCTTTTTCAGACCGGCCTTGATTTTGTCAAAAAAGGACATGGTGGGTTTCCTCCTTAGGAGATTTTTTCCTTGATATGTTCTTCCACCTCATTGATGTGCAGGGCCAGCAGCTTGGTGACGCCCTGCTCCTGCATGGTGACGCCGTAGAGGATGTCCGCACCCTCCATGGTGCCCCGGCGGTGGGTAATGATGATAAACTGGGTCTGCTCACACAATGTGCGCATATAGGAGGCGTAGCGGCTGACGTTCACGTCATCCAGCGCGGCGTCGATCTCGTCCAGCACGCAGAAGGGCGTGGGCCGCACCTTGATGATGGCAAAGTACAGGGCGATGGCCACAAAGGCCTTTTCACCGCCCGACAGCAGGGAGATGGCCCGCATGGACTTGCCGGGCAGCTCCACCTTGATCTCGATGCCGCAGTTCAGCAGGTCGCTTTCGTCCTCCAGCTTGAGGTAGGCGCTGCCGCCGCCGAAGATCTCCACAAAGGTCTGCTGGAAGGTCTCGTTGATCTTGCGGAACTCGGTGCCGAAGATGTCCTTCATGTTGCGGGTCAGATCGCCGATGATCTTCAGCAGGTCGGCCTTGGCGCTCTCCAGATCGTTGCGCTGGGCGTCCATGAACTCGTACCGCTCGCTGACCTTGGCGTACTCCTCGATGGAGTTCACGTTGACGGGGCCCAGCTTTTTGATGCTGGCCCGCAGCTCGGCGATGCGGCGGTTGGCCTTGGGCAGGCTTTCCAGCTCCTGCTTGAGCTCCTGGGCGGTGACCCGGGTCAGCTCATAGCTTTCCCACAATTTCTGGAGGATATTGTCCTCCTCCATCTCGGCCTGGGTCTTTTTGTTTTCCAGACGGCCCCGCTCCCGCTCCAGGTTGATGAGCTCGTCGCTCTTCTGGCGGTAGTCCCGGTCGCACTTTTGCCGTGCGCCCTCCAGCCGCAGCTTTTCCTGGTTGATGGCCTGGAGCCGCTCCTGCTTGGCGGCGGCCTCCCGGGCGTACTGCTGTGCCACCTGCTCCTGGTCGGCGATGGTCTTGCGCAGCTCCTGGTTGCGGGTCTCCAGGGCGGCGATGATCGCTTCCTTGCTCCGCAGCTCGCCCTGGCTGGATGCAATGAGGGCCTCCAGCTCGGAAATGCCGGTCACCGTGCTTTCGCTTTCGGTGCGGCTTTCGGCCAAGGCCACCCGCAGGTCGGTGACCTGCTGGGTCAGCAGGCTGGTGCGGCTTTCCTCTGCCGCTCTGCCGCCCGAGAGGGTGTCGGCCTCCTGCCGCAGCTTGGCGGCCTGGGCCTCCTCCTGCCGGGCGTGCGCCAGCAGTTCGTTCTTCTGGTTGTTGATCTTTGCGATGCGGGCGTCCTGGCTGTCCCGCTCCTCTTCCAGCTCACCCACACGGCTGCGCAGGGTGTCCAAAAGGGCGGCGTGCTGGGTCTGGTAGGCGGTGGACTCCAACAGGGCGTCCTGGGCTCTTCGCAGTTCTTCCTGGGCCACCTGGGCCTCGTAGGTGACGCTGTCCAGCTCCTGGGTGGCCGTCTTGAGGGCCTGCTGGCTTTCTTCGATCTGGCCGGACAGGGTCTTGAGCTCGGCTTCCAGCCGCTCGATCTCGTTCTTGCGGGACAGCATACCGGTGTTCTTGTTGAGACTGCCGCCGGTCATGGCGCCCGAGGGGTTGATCAGCTGACCGTCCAGGGTGACGATGCGGAAGCCGTAGCCGTTGTTCTTGGCCATGCGGATGGCGCTGTCGATGTGATCCACCACGGCGGTGCCGGCCAAAAGGCTGCGGATCACTCGGTCGTAGCGGCTGTCATACTCCACCAGACCGTCGGCCCAGCCCTGGAAACCGCTCTGGTCGCCCTTGAGCTTCCAGTCGGACCGCCGCTCCTTCACCGCCGTCATGGGCAGGAAGGTGGCCCGGCCAAAGTCGTGGGACTTCAGATAGCCGATGGCGGTTTTGGCGCTCTGCTCGTCGTCGGTGACGATGTTCTGCATGGCGGCGCCCAGGGCGATCTCGATGGCCACCGAGAACTTATCCTGGGTGCGGATGAGGGTGGACACCGGGCCGTGGATGCCGTTCAGTTCCCGGCGGGCAGCTGCCTGCATCACCCGGCGCACCGACTGGCCAAAGCCCTCATATTCCCGTTCCATGGCCCGCAGCATATCCAGCCGCTGGCCCTTGATCTCGCTCTGACGGGAAGCCTGCTCCAGCTTGTGCCGCAGCTCCTCCACTTTTTTCTTCCGGGCCTCACCGCGAAGGGCAAAGCCCCGGAGCATATTCTCTGCCGAGGACTTTTTGTCCTCGTTTTCTTCGATGTCACGGCGCAGCTGCCGTGCCTTGGCCTTTTCTTCCTCCAGGCGGCCTTCCAGCTCGGCAAGGTCGCTCTCCACAGTCTTGCCCCGGGCCAGGATCTCCTGTGCGCCGCTGTCCAGCGCGGCCATCTGGGCCCGGTCCTGGTTGGCGCTGTCCTGGTGCAACTGGGCCTGGGCCTCCAGCGCGGCCAGCTTGTCCCCCAGGTCACGGGCGCTTTCGGCGGCCTGCTGCACCTGGCGGAGCAGCTCTTCCATCTGGGCCTCCAGCTGAGCGGTGTTGGCCTTCAGTTCTTCCAGACGGCGCTCCTTGGCACGCTTCTGCTCTTCCAGGCTTTCGCCCTGGTCCTGCTGCTGGGTCATCTCCTGCTTTTTCTGCCGGATGTTGTCCTCGTTGTTGCGGATGTGGGTCTCCCCCACCGCCATCTGGGCCCGGATGTCGGCCTCCCGGTTTTCGGCCTCCCGGAGTTCCTCACGGACCTGTTCACCGGCGGCGTCCTGCTGGTGCAGCTCCTCGGTGAGGGCATTGGACTGCTCCTGCAGCTCCTCGGCCTCCCGCTTGCGGGCGGACAGCATCCGCTCGGCGTTGAGGTAGTCGGTCTGGGCCTTGTGCAGGCTGTCCTTGAGCTTTTCCAGGCTGTCCAGCCACACGTTGACCTCCAGCACACGGAGCTCGTCACGATAGATCAGGAAGGACTGGGCCTTTTCGGCCTGCTCCTTCAGAGGGCCAACCTGGGTCTCCAGCTCGGTGATGATATCCCGGATGCGCACCAGATTTTCCTCGCAGGCATCCAGCTTTCGCTCGCTCTCTTCCTTGCGGTAGCGGAACTTGGTGATACCGGCGGCCTCTTCAAAGATCTCGCGCCGGTCGGCGCTCTTGACCGAGAGGATCTCGTCGATGCGTCCCTGGCCGATGACCGAATAGCCGTCACGGCCCAGGCCGGTGTCCATGAACAGCTCATGGATATCCTTGAGGCGCACCGCCTTGCGGTTGATGAAAAAGTCGCTCTGGCCGCTGCGGTAGTACCGGCGGGTGACCATCACCTCGCCGTATTCGATGGGCAGACCGCCGTCGGAGTTATCCATCACCAACGTGACCTGGCAAAAACCCAGGGGATTTCGCCGGGCGGTACCGCCGAAGATGACGTCCTCCATCTTGCCGCCCCGGAGGGTCTTGGTGCTCTGTTCGCCCAGCACCCAGCGGATGGCGTCCACGATGTTGGATTTGCCGCTGCCGTTGGGACCCACGATGGCGGTGACACCGCGGCCGAACTGCATCACGGTTTTGTCGGGAAAGGACTTGAAGCCCTGAATTTCAATGGATTTTAAGTACAAAAAAGCACCTTCTTCTGCCAAAAGGGCATAATCATGCATTCTGATTTATTTTATCAAAAAATCCTTGCAAATACAAGGTTTTCCAATAGAAAAAAGGCCTCTTCCGAGGCCTTTTCCAAGGGTTTATTCTGCCCGTACCCGCTCCCAGAGCGCCAGCACCCGGGCCCGCTCCGGCTCCTCCTGCTGCAACAGGGTCTGGAGGATGCCATCCATGGCGGTCGTACCAAAATCATCGTGGGCGGTGGCCGATCTTCCGTGGTAGAAGCGCATGTTGCCGGCCTCATAGCTGGGATCGGCGTCAAAGCACTGAGCCGCCGCCTTTGCCCGGCGGAGATAGGCTTTGGCCGCCTCTTCCTCCGCCAGCTTCACCGACAGAATGGCACAGCCGGCATAGATGGCGGCGTTCATTTTATGCAGATAGCAGCTGCCGTCGGGGTACAGGCTTTCGTACAGCCGGGCGGTCCACTCCTGCAGCGCCCGGGCCTCCCGGTGCTCTCCCCTGCCCTCCGAAAGGCCGTTCCACAGCACCATGGCCGACCGCTCCAACCGGGTCAGACTTTCCATCATACATTCGGAGGAAACCCGGATGGCCTCCTCCCACCGATCCAGCTTGAGCAGGGTCAGCCCCAGCAGATCGTCGTAAACGCCGCCCTCGTTGTGGGCCTTCAAGATCTCCAGCGCCTTGTCATACTCCCCCAGACAATGGTGGCACTGGCTGATGTGGGAATACAGGGTGCGGAGGCCGATCTCCCCGTCGGTGTTCTGCTCCAGCAGGCCGCAGGCCCGGCCGTACAGGCCGATGGCCTTGCGAAAGGCCTCCTTGTCGCCGGTATCCAGGCCCATCATCTCGTAAAAGACGGCGCTGCGGTAGACCACCCCAAAGTGGTTGGGGAAGTTTTGCAGGGCCTTTTCGGCCTTGACCCGGCCCCGTTCAAAGGCCCGCTCTCCCATGCAGGCCTTGATGGCGGCGGCCTGTTCCTCGGCCCCTTCTCCCCGGAGCGCAAAGCCCAGCAGGGCGTCGGTGGAGGTCTGGAACAGTTCGGCCAGGTCCATCAGCGTGTTCAGATCGGGCAGGCTCTGGCCGCTCTCCCACTTGGACACGGCCCCCACCGTGACCCCCATGGCCTCTGCCAGCTGTTCCTGTGTAAAGCCCATTGCCTTGCGGCAGCTTTTGATATTGTCCTGTAAGTTCATAAGGGAACCTCCTGTGAAAAAGTGCTCAGGCCTGATGGTGTGATTGTAGCACCTTCCCGCCCTTTCCGCCAGACAGCGGCAGGAAAGGCGGGAAAGGTTTTTGTTTCCCGCCGGGAAACTGTGTCTGCAGACCGAGCGGAGGCAGCGCCCCACAGGCGGCTGCCCTCCGGGCGGTATCCGCACCTGTTTTTGATGGTGTTTGTGCAAATGCAGATGCTTTTGTAGTTGCATCTGCATTTGCTTTTGTTTGTGTATCTGTTTGTGTATTTGTGATTGTATATGTATATGGTATTTTTAGCATACGTTGGTATACGTTCGTATACGTTGGTATGCGTAAGCATACGGAAGCATGCGTTTGCATTGCTTATGGGTTTGTGGTATGCTGAAGCAAAGGAGTGAGAAACATGAATGACACCCTGAAAACCATTATGAACCGCAAGAGCGTGCGGAAGTTTTCCGATAAAACCATTTCCCCAGAGGATATCAAAACCATCCTCCAGGCCGGCATGAGCGGCCCCAGCTGCGTCAATTCCCGGTGCTGGAGCTTTGTGGTGGTCCGGGACAAGGACAAGCTGCTGCAGATGGCCGACGCCAACGTGCGCTACGCCGATCCCCTCCGGGGCGCCGCCCTGGGCATCCTGGTGTGCGGCGATTTGTCACGCACCGAATTCTTCGCCAACGCCCGGGAGTTCTGGGCCATTGACGGGGCCATCGCCGCCCAGAACATGATCCTGGCCGCCGAAAGCCTGGGCATCGGCTCCTGCTGGCTGGGCACCTGGCCGGTGGAAGAACGGGTGGCAAACCAGGCCGCCCTGTTCGACCTGCCCGAGCACATCGTGCCCCATTCGGTGATCGCCTTGGGCTACCCGGCTGACGACGTGCCTCCCGGCCCCCGCCCCGGCCGCCCGGAATGGGATGCGGACCGGGTGCATTGGGAAACCTGGTAAAACAAAAAAACCACCGGCCTTCCGGTGGTTTTTCTCTTATGTAACATTACTGGCCCATGAGCTCCAGGGCGGCCTTGGCCGCAGCCTGCTCGGCCAGTTTTTTGCTGTGGCCGGTGCCCTCAGCCAGCACATTGGAGTTGATGAGCACCTCCATGACGAACCGCTTGTCGTGGTCGGGGCCGCTCTCGCTCTTAAGGCGGTAGGACAGCACTTCCTCATGGTTCTTCTGGACGATCTCCTGCAGGGTGGTCTTGTAGTCCATCACCCGGTGGTTCTTCACCACTTCCTCGGCCTTGCGCTTGATGAACTCCAGGATAAAGCCCTGGGCCGCCTCCATGCCGCCGTCCAGATAGATGGCGGCCAGAACGGCCTCCACCGCGTCGGCCAGAACAGAGGGCCGCTTGCTGCCGCCGCCCACACGTTCGCCTCTTCCCAGCAGCAGACGCTCGCCCAGGTCGATCTGCATGGCAAACTCGTAAAGGCTGCTCTCGCACACGATGGCAGCCCGCAGTTTGGTCAGCTCGCCCTCGGGCAGCGACCGGTATTCCGAATAGATGTGCTTGGCGCAGATCAGGCCCAGCACGCTGTCCCCCAGAAACTCCAGCCGCTCATTGTTGCGCACGCCCTTGTCCCGGTTCTCGTTGGCATAGGAGCTGTGGGTCAGAGCATTCTGCAGCAGGGCAGGATTTTTGAAGGTATAATCGTAATGACGAAAGTCAGACATGGCCTCTCCTTGAAATGAAAGGAAGCCCTGCTGGGTGCAGGGCTGTCCCACATTGTTTTTTAGATATGATCGGAAATGTAGCCAACCACGTCGCCAACCGTCTTGATGGTCTCCATGGCGGACTCTTCCACCTCTTCCAGGCCGAACTCGTCCTCAACGGACATCATCAGATCCATCAGGTCGATGGAGTCGGCGTTCAGATCTTCCACAAAGCTGGTGTCCATGGTGATCGTGTCGGCGGAAATACCGAAATGCTCGGCGATCAGTTTGCTCAGTTTCTCAAAAACCATTTTTCAAACCTCCGAAATTGGGCTTTGTTTTTTCTATCGTGCCGATTATATCAGAGCTATTTGTGCTTGTAAAGCGATTTTTGTGAATTTTTTATGCTTTTTCCCCGGGGACGGTCATGTACTCCAGGTTGGCCTCCACCTGGCCGATAAAGCCGCTGTGGGCGAACAGGATGGCCTGTTCACAGGCCGAGCAGAAGGCCCGGGCGTCGGAAGAGCCGTGTGCCTTGATCACCGGCTTGGAAACGCCCAGCAGGGGCGCGCCGCCGATGTTCTTGTAGTCCATCATGTTCTTCAGCTTGGTCAGGCCGGGCTTGAGCACCAGGGCGGCCAGCTTGGAAGGCAGGTTGGCATACATGATATTTTTCAGTTCCTTCATGATGAAGCCGGCGGTGCCTTCGATGGTCTTCATCATCACGTTGCCGGTAAAGCCGTCGCACACCAGCACATCGGCCTCGCCGGCCAGCACGTTGCGGCCTTCCATGTTGCCGATGAAGTTGATGCGGCCCTCGTCGTGGGCCTTCATCAGAAGGTCATAGGTCTCATGGCGCAGGGTGTCGCCCTTGCCGGCCTCGGTGCCGTTGTTGATGAGGGCCACCCGGGGCTTTTCGATGCCGCACTGGGTCTTCATGTACAGACTGCCCATAAAGGCGAACTGCAAAAGGAACTCGGGGGTGCACTCGGCGTTGGCGCCGCTGTCCATCAGCAGGGCAAAGCCGCCGGTCCTCTGGGGCACGGGAGCGCCCAGAGCGGCGCGGCGGATGCCGCGGATGCGCTTGTTCAGCAGGGTGGCGCCGGTAAGCAGTGCGCCGGTGGAGCCGGCAGAGATCACCACATCGCCCTCGCCGCTGTTCAGCATATTGAGGCTCACCGTCATGCTGGAATCCTTTTTGGTACGGAAGGCGGTGGAGTACTTATCCTCCATGGTGATGACTTCGCTGGCATGGCGCACGGTGATCTTGTCGGGGCAGCGGCCGGCCAGAATGGGGTCGATGACCTCCTGCTGGCCCACCAGAATGATGCTGCAGCCGTAGGCCTGGGCGGCCAGAACGGCGCCTTCCACGGCGGCCTGGGGGGCGTGGTCACCGCCCATGGCGTCTAAAATGATCTTCATCGGATGTCCTCCTCCATCTGAGGTCTGAGGCTCTCCAGCATGTCCAGCGCCCGGAGAGAGGTGGCGGTATACCGCTCCTGCTTGTTGCGGATGCGGGTGTCCAGGCCCTTGATGATGCCGAAATTGATGTTCATGGGGTCAAACCGCAGCTCGGGGTCCTGGCTGACGTGCAGGCTCAGGGCGCCCAGGGCGGTCTCGGCGGGGAATTCGATGGGCTCCTTGCCCAGGAGCTGACGGGCCATGTTGATGCCGCAGCACAGGCCGGAGGCCGTGCTCTCGATATAGCCCTCCACGCCGGTGATCTGGCCGGCGAAGAACAGCTCTTCCCTGCCGATGACCCGGTAATGGCGGTCCAGACGGCCGGGAGAGCGGATGTAGCTGTTGCGGTGCATGGTGCCATAGCGGTAATACTCGGCCTTTGCCAGAGCGGGGATCATGCCGAACACCCGCTTCTGCTCGGGATGCATCAGATGGGTCTGGAAGCCCACGATGTTGAAGGCGGTCTTTTCGGCGTTGTCGGCCCGCAGCTGCACCACGGCGTAGGGACGCTCGCCGGTGCGGGGGTCGGTAAGGCCAACCGGCTTCATGGGGCCGTAGCGCAGGGTGTCCTCACCCCGGCGGGCCATGACCTCCACCGGCATACAGCCCTCGAAAACAGCCTTGTCCTCAAAGCCGTGGACGGGGGCCTCCTTGGCGGTCTTGAGTGCCTCCACAAAGGCCAGGTACTGTTCCTTATTCATGGGGCAGTTGATGTAGTCGGCCGTGCCCTTGTCGTAGCGGGAGGCGAAATAAGCGCTCTCCATATCGATGCTGGCAAAGCTGACGATGGGGGCGGCGGCGTCATAGAAATGCATGGGCTCGCCGCCGAACAGGTTGTCGATGTTTTCGGCCAGCTTTCCATCGGTAAGCGGGCCGGTGGCCATGATGCAGGGGCCGGCAGGGATGTCGTCCACCCGACCCTCCTTCACGGTGATGAGGGGATGGTTTTTGATCTTCTCGGTGACATAGGCCGAGAAGGCCTCCCGGTCAACGGCAAGAGCGCCGCCGGCGGGGACAGCGGTGGCGTCGGCGGCCTCCATGATGAGGGAGCCGGCACGGCGCAGTTCTTCCTTCAAAAGGCCGGGGGCGGTGGCCAGACCGGCGCCCCGGAGGGAGTTGGAGCACACCAGCTCGGCAAAGCCCTCGCTGTGGTGGGCGGGGGTCATTTCCACCGGCTTCATCTCCCAGAGGGTCACGTGGATGCCCCGCTTGGCCAGCTGCCAGGCGGCTTCACTGCCGGCCAGGCCGGCGCCAACAACGGTTACAGTATGGTTCATTCGGCGGCCTCCGTTTTCTTCTTACGGGTGGTTTTCTTGGGGGTCTCGTCGGATTTTTGGGTAGTTTTCTTGGTGCCTGCTGCCTTTTTGGTGGTTTTCTTGGGCTCTTCGGCAGCGGTTTCGGCCTTTTTGCGGCCTCGGGTGGTCTTTTTCACCTCGGTGGCTTCGGCAGTCTCGGCGGCTTTCTTGCGGCCGCGGGTGGTCTTTTTAGGCTCCTCACCCTCGGCGGTCTCGGCCTTTTTCCGGGTGCGGGTGGCAATGGCCTCAGACCAGCCGCAGTCGGGCTTGTGGCACAGATAGCGCTTGTCTTCCTTGGTGTAGTGGCGATAGACCACGCCGCCGCACTGGGGACAGACCTTTTTGGTGGGAGAATCCCTGGTCATAAAGTCGCACTCGGGGTTGCGCTCGCAGCCATAGTAATAATAGCCGCTCTTGGACTTCTTCTTCAGCAGGCGGCTGCCGCACTTGGGACAGGTGACGCCGGTATCCTGGGTGATGGGCTTGGTGTTCTTGCACTCGGGATAGCCGGGGCAGGCCAGGAACTTGCCGAACCGGCCGTTCTTGATGACCATCTTG
This sequence comes from Clostridia bacterium, assembly GCA_017521295.1. Classification (GTDB taxonomy): domain Bacteria; phylum Bacillota; class Clostridia; order Oscillospirales; family Butyricicoccaceae; genus UBA4644. The sequence continues at coordinate 14,314 of JAFXDF010000093.1, forward strand.
CGGCCGCACAGGTCGCAAACCTCGTCACTTTCCTCGTCGGGCACCTTGATGCGCTTTTTGTCCAGGTCGATCTCGGCCTGGGCCAGTTCGGCGGAAAAGTCCTTATAGAAGCCGTCCAAAATCTGGCGGTAGTCCTGCTCGCCCGATTCCACCAGGTCCAGGCGGCTCTCCATATTGGAGGTGAACTGCACGTCCACGATGTCCTGGAACTTGTCGATCATCAGGTCGGTGACCACCTCGCCCAGGTTGGTGGGACGGAGGGCGCGGCCCTCCTTCACCACATATTCCCGGTCCAGCACCACCGAGATGGTGGGGGCATAGGTACTGGGACGGCCCACGCCCTTTTCCTCCATGGCCTTGATGAGGGAGGCCTCGGTATACCGGGCGGGGGGCTGGGTGAAGTGCTGCTTGGGGTCCACCTTGCGGAAGTCGGGCCGGTCGCCCTGCTGCAGCTTGGGCAGGGGCAGATCGTTGCCGTCGTCCTTTACCTCGTCGGTGCTCTCCTCATACAGGGCCAAAAAGCCGGGGAAAGCCACGCTCTGGCCGGTGGCACGGAAGATCCGGCCGCCGCAGCCGATGTCGGCGGACATGGTATCCAGAACGGCGTCGGCCATCTGGCAGGCGATGAACCGGGACCAGATCAGCTTATACAGCTTGTACTGGTCGGGGGTCAGGCTCTTTTTCAGCTGTTCGGGCTCCAGGGCGGGGTTGGAAGGCCGGATGGCTTCGTGGGCGTCCTGGGCGTTCTTTTTGGTGTGGAAGGTGCGGGCCTTGGCAGGCTGGAAATCGGTGCCGAAACGGCCGGAAATAAAGCTGCGGGCGGCAGCCAGGGCTTCGTCGGCGATGCGCAGAGAGTCGGTACGCATATAGGTGATCAGACCGGTGAGGCCCAGGCCTTCCAGCTCCACACCTTCGTACAGCTCCTGTGCCACCGCCATGGTGCGGCGGGCGGATAGCCCCAGTTTGCGGGAGGCCTCCTGCTGCAGGGTGGAGGTGGTGAAGGGGGGCGCTGGCTGGCGCTTTTTCTTGGCGTTCTTGACGGCCTTTACCTCATAGGACTGGCCCTCAATATCGGCCAGAACGGCCTTGACGCTGTCCTCGTCGGGCAGCTCCTGCTTGCCCTGCTCGTTGCCGAAGAAATGGGCCACGAAGTCCTTGTCGGCCTGGTTGAGGGTCACGTCGATGCTCCAGTACTCCTGGGGCACGAAGGCCCGGATCTCCCGCTCCCGGTCCACCACCATGCGGGTGACCACGCTCTGGACGCGGCCGGCGGAAAGGCCGGTGCGCACCTTGCGCCACAGGAAGGGAGACAGCTTATAGCCCACGATGCGGTCCAGGATGCGGCGGGCCTGCTGGGCATCCACCAGGTTCATGTCGATGTCCCGGGGGTGCTTGACGGCCTCGGTGACGGCGCTCTTGGTGATCTCGTTGAAGGTCACCCGCTGGGTCTTGCGCGCGTCCAGCTCCAAAAGCTGCTGCAGGTGCCAGGAGATGGCTTCGCCCTCGCGGTCCGGGTCGGTTGCCAGATAGACGAAGTCGGCCTGGTCGGCGGCGTCCTTCAGGTCGTTGATGATCTTATCCTTGCCATCGATGGGCAGATAGGTGGTCTGGAAGTTGTTGTCCACATCCACGCCCAGCTCCTTTTTGGGCAGGTCGCGCAGGTGGCCCATGGAAGCCTTCACCTGATAGCCGGTGCCAAGATATTTGGTGATGGTCTTGGCCTTGGCGGGAGACTCCACGATCAGCAGTTTTGGCATGTTGTTCCTCCATTTACGGTAAAACCGAAGAGCTCTTCGGTCAGATTTCAAACTTTTTCATAGGTTTGGCCGGGCAGCTGGCGCACCTTTCCCTGCAGCTCCAGCAGGGTGAGCCGGCCCAAAAGGGCGGTGGTGTCCATGCCGCAGCGGGCGCTCAGCTCCTCCAGAGAGCAGATGCCCTCCAAAGCCGCCAGCACCGGGTCGTCGCCGGTGGGCTTGGGCTGATACAGATCGGCCAGGGTGGGGCCTACGGCTGCAGCTTTGGGCTGCCGGGGCTTTTTTACCGGTTTTTCCGGTGTAATGTCAGCTTGCTTTACAGCAGGCGTTTCTTCCGGGATCTCCGCAGGTTCGTCCATGGTTTTGAACTGGTACAGGCCCGCGTACTCCTCCAGCACGTCCCGGGCGTCCCGCACCAGCTTGGCGCCCCGGGCGATGAGCTCGTTGCAGCCTGCGCTGGAAGGGGCGTCCACCGCGCCGGGCACGGCGAACACGTCACGGCCCTGGTCCAGAGCCAGTCCGGCGGTGATCAGAGAGCCCGACTTGGCAGGGGCTTCGCCTACCACCACGCCCAGGCTCAGACCGCTGATGATGCGGTTGCGCCGGGGAAAGGCACTTGCGTGGGTCTTTTTTCCCGGAGGATATTCGCTGATGGCGGCGCCGCTGTGCAGAATGGCGCGCAGCAGGCCGGCGTTGCTTGCGGGATAGCAGCTGTCGATGGCCGTGCCGAACACCGCCACCGTAGGGGTATCGCCCTTGACGGCGCCGTTGTGGGCAGCCGCGTCGATGCCGGCGGCCATGCCCGACACCACGATCACACCGCTGCAGCTCAGCTGAAAGGCCAGCCGCTCGGTGACGATGGTGCCGTAAGGGGTTGCTTTGCGCTGACCCACCACCGCCACGGCAGGCAGGCGGTTGAAGTCGGGCAGCTTGCCCCGGACATAGAGCACCAGGGGCGGATCAAAAATATTGCGCAGCCGCTGGGGATATTCGGCGGCATAGATGGGGATCAGACCGATATTCTGCAGCTTGCACCGGGCCAGGATCATGTTGGGTGCCGCCAGAGAGCGGTTTTTCAGCCGCTTGCGCTCGCTGTCCTCCAGCTTTACAGCGCCTGCGATCCGGTCATCGGAGGCCTCCCAGACGGCCTTGGCAGAGCCAAAAATTTCCAGCAGCTGCACGCCCTTCTGTGGCGCCAGTCCGGCCACCTCGGTCATCCACAGCAGATACAGCAGATCGTTGTCCTTCATCGCCGCATCTCCCACATGAGGATACCGGCGGCCACGCCGGCGTTGAGGGATTCGGCACTCTGAATGGGTACGATCACCGAACCGTTGCAGCAGGCGATGGTTTCGGGAGAGACCCCGTGAGCCTCGTTGCCGATGATGACACAGGAACGCTTCAGATCCAGCTGGGTCACCGGGCGGCTGTCCTCGGCCAGGGTGGCGGCGTACAGGGGCACGCCCAGGCCCTCCAGCTGCTGCCGCAGCTCGGGTGCCGTCATGGCGTACAGCTTGGTGCTGAACAGACTGCCCATGGCAGAGCGCACCACCTTGGGGCTGTACACATCCACGCAGTCGCCCAGCAGGATGACGCCGTCCAGACCGAAGGCGTCGGCCGTACGCAGGATGGTGCCCATATTGCCCGGATCCCGCAGGCTGTCCAGAGCCAGAAACCGGCTGCCGGAAAGGGTCTTTCGGGGCTCGGGCAGGGGCAGGGTGAACACCACGCCCTGGGGGGCGGGCACGTCGCTCAGCTTTTCCAGCACCGACTGGTTCACCAGGGCGCAGGGGCAGCTGAGTTTGGGCAGGCGGTGGGCCTGGCTGTCCAGGCAATAGACCGCCTGGGGCTCCAGCCCCCGGCGCAGCGCCTCTTCCAAAAGGGTAAAGCCCTCGCAGACAAACAAGCCTTCCTTCCGGCGCTTTTTGGCCGCCGAGGTCAGGGCGCAGATCTGCTTGATCTGGGGATTTTCACGGCTGGTAATGGTCAGCATGGGCCTTCTCCTTCCTTCTTCGTTGCAAAACAAGACCTACACGATTGTGTAGGTCTTGCAGATCGTGTTTAGTCCAGGGGCTTCATTGTGGGGAACAGCAGCACGTCACGGATAGAGGTGTTGCCGGTCAGCAGCATGACGAAGCGGTCGATGCCGATACCGCAGCCGCCCGTGGGAGGCATACCGTATTCCATGGCGGTCAGGTAATCTTCGTCCATTTCGCTGGCTTCCAGATCGCCCAGGGCGCGGAGCTTCATCTGGTTCTCGAAGCGCTCACGCTGATCCAGAGGATCGTTCAGCTCGGAGAAGGCATTGGCGTACTCCTTGCCGTTGATGAACAGCTCAAAGCGCTGGGTCATGTGCTTGCGCACGGGATCACGCTTGGCCAGGGGAGAAATATCCACGGGATGCTCCAGAACGAAGGTGGGCTGGATCAGCTTGCCCTCGCAGTACTCCTCGAAGAACAGGGCAACGATGTCGCCCCACTTGTGCTTCTTCTCCACCTTGATGTTGTGCTCCTTGGCCACGGCGATAGCGCCCTCCAGATCGGTGATCTGGTCAAAGTCCACGCCGCAGTGCTCCTTCACCAGCTCCACCATGGTGGCCCGGCGGAAAGGAGCGCCCATATCGATCACCACGTCGCCGAAGGGCAGCTCCATGGTGCCGTTGACCTTTTCACAGACGTACTTCATCATTCCCTCGGTGCGCTCCATCATGCCGTTCACGTCGGTATAGGCCTCGTAGAACTCGATGGTGGTGAACTCGGGGTTGTGGGTGGTGTCCATGCCCTCGTTGCGGAACAGACGGCCGATCTCGTACACACGGTCAAAGCCGCCGATGATGCAGCGCTTCAGGTACAGCTCGGTGGCGATGCGCAGATACAGATCCATATCCAGGGCATTGTGATGGGTCACAAAGGGACGGGCGGTGGCGCCGCCCTGAACGGTGTTCAGAACGGGGGTGTCCACTTCCAGATAGCCCAGGCTGTCAAAATAGCCGCGGATGGCGGTGACCGCCTTGGAACGCTTGATAAAGGTCTCGCGGACCTCGGGATTGACGATCAGGTCCACATAGCGCTGACGGTAGCGGGTGTCCACATCCTTCAGGCCGTGGTACTTTTCGGGCAGAGGCAGCAGGCTCTTGCTCAGCAGGGTGTACTCCTTCACCTGGACGGAGATCTCACCGCGGCGGGTACGGAACACGATGCCCTTGACGCCCACGATGTCACCGATGTCCAGCTTCTTGAACCACTCGTACTGCTCGGCGCCAACCTCGTCGATCTTCACATAGATCTGGATCTTGCCCTGCTGGTCCTGGATGTGGCTGAAAGAGGCCTTGCCCATGTCACGCTTGGACATGATACGGCCGGCGATGGAAACCTCCTGGTTTTCCATCTGCTCAAAGTTGTTCAGGATCTCCACACTGTTGGAGGTGCGGTCAAAGCGCACCTGCTCAAAGGGATCCATGCCGGCTTCCCGCAGGGCGGTCAGCTTGTCACGGCGGATCTGCAGGAGTTCGTTCAGTTCCTCCTGGGTGGCCTCTGCCATCACTTCTCTGTTTTCTTCCATATCTCTTATCCTCTTTTTATCGGGTGATGTTCAGGATCTTCAGCTGGAAGCTCATGGCAGGAGCCTCCACGGTAACGGTGTCGCCCTCGTGGTGGCCCATAACGGCCTTGCCAAAGGGAGATTCATCGGACAGACGCATGGGCTTTGCCTTGTGGTTGGCCTCCTGAGAGCCCACCAGGGCAAACTCCATTTCGGTGTTGTTGTCCAGACGCAGGACGGTGACGGTGCTGCCGATGCTCACGCCCTTGTCGGTAGCGGCCAGATCGTCGATGATGATGGCGTTGGGAATGATGGCTTCCAGTTCGGCGATGCGGGAATAGAGCTTGCCCTGCTCGTTTTTCGCCTCGTCATATTCGCTGTTCTCGGACAGGTCACCAAAGCCGCGGGCTTCTTTGATCAGCTCGGCCACCTCGTGCTCACGCACGGTCTTCAGATATTCCAGTTCGGCCTTGAGCTCTTCCAGACGCTCTTTGGTCAGTTTGTGTTGCTTCTGCATGGCAAGTCCCCCTAATGTATTACAATGATTTTTAAAATTAGCAATAATTTTCCACTATTTCCTTATTATATTGTGTAGGGGCAGGGATGTCAAGCCGGGAAACGTGAATTTCTCGTCCCTGCACCGCCCCGCAGCGCAGCAGGGCTGCGGCAAAGGCGGCGGGACAGACCGCCTTTGGCATTTGCCCCAGCGCTCCTGCCGGCGGCAGCGGCCGGGGCGTCCACACAAGGCCCTCCCGTTCGGCCTCTTCCCCGCTCAGGTCCACGGTGAGCAGTGCCTCTCCCCTTGCCTGTCCGCCGGCAAACAGCAGGCACAGCACCGGAAGATCCTCCGGCATACTGCCCCGGTCCACGATGCCGCAGCTGCGCCAAAGCTGGGCCCGGAGGGCCTCGTTGCCCTCGCCGTAGACCCGCACCGTCCGCATGGACCGGGCCAGGGTCAGCACCTCGCCGCAGGCCGTCCGGGAAAGGTTCCGCCCGCACACCGCCAGCCCTGCCTGACCCGGCGAAATGCCCAGGCTGCCGCAGGCCTCGCTCACCGCCCGGGCGGCACAGGCCTCCAGCGCCCAGCCGGTGCGGATGGGCGATATATCGTATTCCCGGGCCAGGGACTGCCACCCTTCGGGCAGCACCGCCTCGTGGACGCCTTTTCCCGCAAGATACCGCAGGGCCGCCGCCACCCGTTTTTGCCGCAGGCCGTCGCTCCAGCCCGGCTCCAGGGTCACGGTGGCCGTGACGAACATGGCCATGCGGAACAGCCCTTCCCCGTACTGCAGCCCCTTCCCCGGCCGCAGGCGCAGGGCGGCCCGCTGGGCGGCTGACAGCCCTTCCGGCTGCAGCACCGTCAAGATCCCGAACATCAAAAAATCACCGCCATTCTGTAGCATTCGCTCACAGTTTATGGCGGTGATGTTGTCTTTATTCAGCGGTGGGGGCTTCGGTGGGGGCCTCTTCGGCGGGGATCTTGCTCACCACCGTCTGCAAAGCAGCCTGCAGCTGCTCGTCCTCGGCAGGCTCCAGCTTGCCGCTGAGCAGCAGGCTCAGATCCTCCACAGACAGCTCCACCGTCTGGTCGGGGGTGACGCCGGTCTCAGCCAGGCTGTTGCCCTTGGGGGTGTAGTAACGAGTGGTGGAAAGGTTGACGCTGGAGCCGTCGCTCAGCATGAAGGTCTGCTGAGAATAGCCCTTGCCGCCGGTCTTTTCGCCCACCACGGTGGCCATGCCATACTCCTGCAGGGCGGCGGCGAAGAACTCGGCCGCCGAGATGGAATAGGCGTTGGTGATGACCGCCATGGGCACCTCCAGACAGGCTTTGTCAGAGGTCAGGGGCATTTCGGTGCCGGCCTTGTCCACCATGGTGATCACCGGGCCTTCGGGCAGGAGGCTGTCCAGCATGTCGTGCATGACGCTGACGTAGCCGCCGGGGTTGTTGCGCACGTCAAAGACAAAGGCCTTGGCCCCCTGGGCGGTGAGGCTCTCCATGTGACTGCGGAACTCCTTTTCCACATTGCTGTTGAAATCGGAGATGGCGATATAGCCCACGCTGCCCTCCAGCAGCTGGGAGGTGACGCTGTACACCAGGATGGTGTCCCGGGTGATCTGGAAGGTGAGCTCCTCCCCCGCCCGGTCCACGGTGATGGTCACCAGGGTGCCCACCTCGCCCTTGACCAGGGCGCCCAGGTCGTCGGGGCTCTCCAGGGTGTTCACGTCCACCCCGTCGGCGGTGAGCAGCCGGTCACCGGGCAGCATACCCGCCTTGTCGGCGGGGCCGCCGGGAGTGACGGCGGTGATCTCGTACAGATTATCCTCCTGGATGCCGTAGGACACGCCGATGCCCACGTACTGGTTGGACTCTTCCTCCCGGATGGAGGCCGTCTGCTCGGCGGTGTAATAGCCCGACCAAACGTCGCCCAGACCGGCCACATAGCCGGCGGCGGCCAGCTCCAGCGCGTCGGCCTCCTCATAGTCGCCCACGTAGTACTTGTCCACGATGTCGGTGACTTCCTTGAGCTTTTTATAGCGGGTCTCCTGGGTCTGGAGGTCCTCCAGCAGGCGGTTATAGTACTCGGTAGCGGTGAAATAGGTGATGTTGAAGGTGCCTACCACAGCCAGCACCATGAGCATCAGCGCGGTGGGTATGCGGACTTTCCGTTCTTTCATAGGTTACCTCGGTTATTTGAATACATAATTGAAGCCCTTGAACTCCTTCAGCGGGTCGTAGGAGCTTCCGTTCTTGTTTATCTCAAAGTGCAGGTGGGGGCCGGTGCTGTAGCCGGTGTTGCCCGACAGACCGATCACGTCGCCCTGCTTGACGGTGGCGCCCTTGGACACATTCCGGCGGCTCAGATGGGCATACAGGGTGGTATAGCCGCCGCCGTGGTTGATGATGATGTAGTTGCCCCAGGCAGAACTGTAGCCCGAGGTGGTCACCGTGCCCTTGTTGGCGGCGTACACCTTGGTGCCGGTGGAGGCACGCAGGTCGATGCCGGTGTGCAGCTTGTACTTCTTGGTCACGGGATGGGTGCGGTAGCCGTACTTACAGGTGATGACGTTGTTGGCAGCAGGCAGAGGCCACATGAACTTGCCGCCCACATAGGTGCTCTGGGAAGCCAGCTGGGCCGCGGCCTTTTTGTACTGCTCCATCAGGTCTTCTTCTTTTTCGATCATGTCGGCATAGGCCTTGTTGGCGGCAGCCTTTTCAGCCTCGGCCTTCTGCAAAGCTTTGACCTTGGAGGCATGCTGGGCGTCCAGCTCGGCCTTGTTGGCGTCCATGAGGGCCTTGGTCTCGATGGCTTCGGCCTGGGTTGCCTCCAGCTCCTGCTTTTCCACCGTCACCTTGTCCCGGATGGCCTGCAGCTCTTCAAAGAGCTTTTCGTCCCGGACGGAGATCTGCTGCACGATCTCCCAGCGGTTGAGGAAATCGGCAAAGCTGTCGGAGGCCAGCAGGATGGCCAGCTGGCTGGTGCTGTCATGCTCCACCATGTAGCGCACCCGCTCTTTCATGCGGGCGTACTGGTTGGCCTGGTCCTCTTCGCTGGCGGCAAGTTCGATGGTCTTTTCCTCCACCAGGATCTCCAGCTGGGCCAGCAGTTCTTCCTGGGCGGCGATCTCGTCCTCCTGGGCCTCGATCTGGCCGTCCAGCAGGGAGATCTGCTTTTCCAGAGAAGAGATGTCTCCCGACAGGGCCGACACCTGGCTCTTCAGTTCTTTCTTCTTGGCGGAGGCCTCGTTGACCTTCTTTTTCAGGGCGTCTACTTCGCTCTTGGTGATACCGAACACCGGCAGGGCCGACAGCAGCACGCTGCCGATCATCAGCGCGGCCAGCAGAATGGCCACGATCTGCACGACCCGGCGGCTGCGGTTCAGTTTCCGCTCATAGGCGGTGGGTTTGTTGTTCTGTTTCATAGCATTACACCTTCAGGAATCGACGGATGGTGATCACACTGCCGCCCACGCCCAGCAGCAGGCCGGCGCCGGCCATAAGGCCCAGCACACGCTTCCACACGGTGACAAAGGGCACCATGGTCAAAATGGCCGTTCCCTCGGCCAGCTGACCGCCCACATAGGCGTAAACGCCCCACTGGACGAAAAAGGCCAGCACAGCGGCACAAAGGCCCAGGAACATGCCCTCCACCACAAAGGGGGCACGGATGAAGTGGTTGGTGGCGCCCACCATCTTCATAACGGCGATCTCCTCTTTGCGGGCGAACATGGCCAGCTTGACGGTATTGGCGATGATAAACACGCTGACGGCGCCCAACAGGGCCACCATGGTAAAGGAGATCAGATGCACCACCTGGCGGATCTGGATCAGCCGCTCGGAGACCTCCTGCATGGAGGAGCTGGCGGCCACGCCCTGGATCTTTTCCAGAGCCTTTACCGTTTCGGCGTGGAGGCTCACATCCTCCATGGTGATCTGATAGCTGTCACGGAGGGGGTTGTCGTCTCGCAGTTCCTCCATCACATAGGCGTCCTCGCCCAGGGAGTCCAGATAGTCCTCGAACAGCTGCTCCTTGGTGACAAAATCGGCGTCCTTGATGTTGTCCAGAGCCCGGATCTTCTGACCCAGAGCCTGGGCGTCGGTACGGCTCACCGACTCGTCGATGTAGATCACGATCTCGCTCTTGCCCGACAGTTCCTGCACCTGCAGGTCCAGGTTATAGGCCACCAGGGAAAACATGCCGGTGATCATCAGACAGGCGGAAATGACCAGCATGGCGGCCAGACTGGTAAAGCCGTGGACGAACACGCTGGAAAGGCCCTCGCGGACATAATAACCGAAGCCGGCCTTGCGGTTGCTCTGGTTTCTGCTTTTCTTGCTCATGCCCGGCCTCCGTTCTCCTGCTCGTCAAAGTGGAGCAGGTCGTCGATGTTAAAGACGGTCTCCCGGGGCATTTCCTCCTCGGGGCGGCTCTCTTCCCGGACAGGGGCCTCTTCCCCGGCCTCTTCGGCCTGGGCCTCCACGGCCACGCCCAGCTGCTGGGCGATGACCTGCCGCCGTCTGGCGGTGGCGGCGGCCTGCTGCACGGCCTCCTCGGTGAGCTTGGTCACGTCGGGCCGCTGATAATAGCCGCCCGTCTTGTCGGAGACCACCATGCCGCCGTCGATGGCCACAACACGCTTGGAGAACTGGTCAACGATCTCCCGGGCGTGGGTGACCACCACCACGGTGGTGCCCATGCTGTTGATCTTCTCCAGCAGCATCATCAGCTCCAGAGAGCGGGCGGGGTCCAGGTTACCGGTGGGCTCGTCGGCAATGATGGCATCGGGATTGTTCACCAGGGCACGGGCGATGGCGACACGCTGCTGCTCGCCGCCCGACAGCTCGCAGGGCTTTCTCCGGGCCTTGTGAAGCACGCCCACCAGGTCCAGAACGTAGGTGACCCGCTTTTTGATGAGGCGCTGGGGGGTGCCCACCGCCCGCATCACAAAGGCCACGTTTTCATAAACCGATTTATTTTCGATCAGACGGAAGTCCTGGAACACCACGCCAACCGTGCGGCGCAGGTAAGGGATCTCCCGCTGCTTGATGCTGCCGATATCATAGCCGTTCACCGACACCTTGCCGGAGGTGGGCTTCACCTCGGCGGTGAGCATCTTGATGATGGTGGACTTTCCGCTGCCGGAGGGGCCCACCACAAAGACAAACTCGCCGTCCTCAATGGTCAGATTGATGCCTTTGAGGGCTTTGGTGCCGTTTTCATATGTCTTGAATACGTCTTCCAGTTTGAGCATGTGATCTCCTTATTCAGACAAAATGTTTACAAATTCGTTACAACGCCCAAGCATGGGCAAATGGGCACAGGAGTCCCTGTGCCCAGAAAGGTGCTGTTTAGTTGAGATTTTCTCTGGAACGCAGATACTGCTTGACCATCAGAGCCACCTTGAGAACGATGGCGTTGTCAAACTCCCGCAGGTCCAGACCGGTGAGCTTCTTGATCTTCTCCAGGCGGTACACCAGGGTATTGCGGTGGACAAACAGCTTTCTGGAGGTTTCGGAAACGTTCAGATTGTTTTCGAAGAACTTCTGGATGGTGAAGAGGGTCTCCTCATCCAGGGATTCCACAGAGCCCTTCTTAAAGACCTCGGACAGGAACATCTCGCACAGGGTGGTGGGCAGCTGATAGATCAGACGGCCGATACCCAGGTTCTCATAGCTCATCATGGTGATGCTCTCGTCAAAGACACGGCCGATCTCCACCGCCACCTGGGCCTCCTTAAAGGAGCGGGCGATGTCCTTCAGCTGGTTGGCAACCGAGCCGATGCCCACCACATGGTCGATACCGGCCTCGGTGACGCCGGCGTCGATCTGCTTGCCGTACTTATTGATCTCCTTGGCGTCGCTGGAGCGCAGCTCCTTCACCAGCACCACTTCGGTCTCGTTGATGGTGATGGCAAAGTCACGCTGACGGTCGGGGAAGATCTTCTGCAGCATCTCCACCACGGCCACGTCCTGCTTCTGCTCCATGTGGATCAGATAGACCACACGCTTGATCTCGTTCTGGAACTGCATCTCACGGGACTTGATATAGATGTCGCCGGGCAGGATGTTGTCCAGAATGATCTTCTTGACAAAGGTGGCCTTGTCGTGCTTTTCGTCGTACAGGGACTTGCTGTTGTTGATGGCAACGGCGGTGATGTTGCAGGCGATGGCTGCGTTCTCGCCGCTCTGGCCGGCAAAGACGGCGTACTCCACGCCGTTGTCGTAACCGTCCAGCTTGCGGAAGGTATAGCCGCCGCACTCACCCTCGTCCACACCCATGGAGAAGAACTCCTCAGCCGCCTCTACGTTTTCACCGATGAAGCGCAGCTCGGTGCAGGATACGATATTGCCGTTGGTATCTACGATACCCAGGATGAACGGGATCTTGTTTTTGATCTCCAGCAGGATACTCTGAAACAGTCTGGCTGCCATAGTGACCACCCTTTATCTAATATTCCTAAAATCTTTCTTGCGATTATGTTTATTTTAACGCATGTCTTTGTTTTTTTCAACAATTATTTTCGGTTTTTTTGGCGATTTTTCCTACATCATGTCAGCAGCCTGCAAAATTTCCCGAATTTCCCCTCCGGTGAGGGGCCGCCAATCCCCCGGCGCCAGCATTTCGTCCAGGACCAGCGGGCCGATGGACAGCCGTTTGAGGGCCTGCACCGTCTTGCCCTGGTGCTGAAACATCCGCTTGATCTGGTGAAATTTTCCTTCGTGGATGGTCACCAGGGCGGTTTTTCCGTCCTCAACCAGTTCCAGCCTGCCCGGCTGGGTGGTGAAGTCCCCCAAATCCATGGGGGCGGCAAAGGCCGCCACATCGGCCTCGGTGGCGGGGATGTCCAGGGTCACCCGGTACAGCTTGTCCGCATGGTGTTTGGGCGAGGTCAGCCGGTGGTTCAGGTCTCCGTTGTTGGTCAGCAGCAAAAGGCCCTCGGCATCCTTGTCCAGACGGCCCACCACGCCGGGCGCCGCCTTGCGGTATTCCTCGGGCAGCAGGTCCATGGCGGTGACGGCGCCCTTTTTGTCCTCGGTGGCCGACAGAACGCCCACCGGCTTGTACAGCATCACATAAACAAAGCCGTCTCCCTCCACCCGCTTGCCGTCCAGAAGAATGACCTGGGCGTCAGAATCCACCTTGCCCTTGCCGTCACGGACGGGAACGCCGTCCACCGTTACCCGGCCTGCCTTCAGCGCCGCCTGGGCGTCGGTCCGGGAGATCAGCGTGCAGGTGGCCAGTACCTTGTCCAGTCTGCCCTTCATACCAGCACCTCCAGCACGGCAGCCCACAGCTCCAGCACACGCTGGGTCTCCCCTTTCAGGTACAGCATACCAAACAGGCACTCCAGGCCGGTGGCGTAGGCATACTCCCGCAGGGTGCAGTGCTTGGGGGTGGAGTGGGGCTTGGCGTTGCGGCCCCGGGCAAAGACGGCGTGCTCCTCCTCGGTGAGCAGGGGCAAAATGGCCTCCATGGCCTTTGCCTGGGCAGGGGCGGCCACCAGGGCTACCGTCTGGCGGTGGGCGTCCACCACCTTCTGCCCGCCCCGGGCCACCACCGCCGACCGGGCCAGCAGCTCATAGACCCCGTCACCCACATGGGCCAGAGTCAGCACGGGGATGGCGCGCAAGGCGTCCTTATCATAATGTTCACGGAACAGTTCGGTCATAAGGTCCTCCAAAAACATGGTTTTATTATTTTACCATAACTCTTGGTTTTTGGGTATCTTTTTTGAAAATTTCATGGTATAATGGTTGCATAATCAACCAATAAAGTGAGGTTTTGATATGCTGTACAAGCAGTTTGGCAAAAACGGCCCTATGGTCTCCCGTCTGGGCTTTGGCTGTATGCGTCTCCCCGCCGTGGGCGAGGGCGAAAACAGACGCTGCGACGACGAAAAGTGCATCCCCATCCTGCACCGGGCCTATGAGCTGGGCATCAACTTCTTCGATACCGCCTGGGGTTATACCAACCGGGACAACCAGCGTGTGGTGGGCAAGGCCATCCACGACTTCCGTGACAAGGTCTACCTGTCCTCCAAGCTGCCCCCCTCCGAGGTGCAGCAGCCCGGTGACTTCCGCCGCAAGCTGGAGCACAGCCTCAAGCTGATGGACACCGACTACATCGACTTTTACCATATGCACGCCCTCAACGCCGACAAGTTTGCCCATGCCAAAAAGATGGAGATGGACAAGGACATGCTCAAGGCCAAGGAAGAGGGTCTCATCCGCCACATCAGCTTTTCCTTCCACGACGCTCCCAAGGTGATGGTGGACATCGCCGATCTGGGTATTTTTGACACCCTGCTGTGCCAGTACAACCTCATCGACCAGACCAACGAGGCCGTTATGGCCCAGCTGGCCGACCGCGGCATGGGTATCATGGTCATGGGCCCTGTGGCCGGCGGCATGATCTCCGCCGGCGGCGAGGAGTTCCGCAAGCTGTACGACACCCCCGCCGAGACCGCCGAAGAGCTGGCCCTCCGGTTCGTCCTGGGTTATGACGCCGTTTCCCTGGCCCTGTCCGGTATGCAGAGCATCGAAATGGTGGAAAAGAACGTGGCCATCGTGGAAAAGATCGCCTCGGTCACCGCCGAAGAGCGCCAGGGCTACAAGGCCACCAACGACAAGCTGAAGGGTCTGTCCGAGCTGTACTGCAGCGGCTGCGCCTACTGCAACGTGTGCCCCCAGGGCATCAAGCCCCAGAACCACTTCAAGCTGTACAACCGTGCCAAGGTGTGGGGTCTGTACGACGCTGCCAAAAAGGATTATCTGGCAGACGGCATGGACAAGCAGGCCGAGACCTGTCTGGGCTGCGGCGCCTGTTCCGCCGAGTGTCCCCAGTTCATCGGCATCCCCGAAAAGCTGGCCGAGATCAAGGATTACTTCACCAAGTAAACATCGAAAAGCCGGCCTTTGGCCGGCTTTTCTTTTTGCAATGAAAAAAGCCGTTTCCCGACCGGGAAACGGCTTCATTGTGCTATTTGAGATTACTGAGCAGCGTTCAGCTTCTTGGTGAGCTGGCTCTTCTTGCGAGCAGCGGTGTTCTTGTGCAGGATACCCTTGGCAACACCCTGATCGATGGTCTTGATAGCAGTCTTATAAGCGGCATCAACGCCTTCGTTGGCGACGACAGCAGCTTCGAACTTCTTGATCATGGTCTTCATCTCGGTCTTAGCAGCACGATTCATTGCGTTGTTGACCTTGCTGACCAGAACACGCTTCTTAGCAGACTTAATGTTGGGCACGACTCTGACCTCCCTTACAGCAAATTTACAGCAATGGTATTTTACCATCCTCTGCGCAAAAAAGCAAGGGCTATTTTACATATTTTTTCGGTTTCGGCGGAAACTAACAAAAATTTCCGATTTGGAGGACATTTCATGTTCAAAAGGCGAACCGACCTTGCCATGGAACGGCTGGAAGAGCAGGGCGACCGGCCCATTCCCGGCGTGGAGAGCCGCAATTCCCAGTCCCCTCCCCTGTCCATCCACCGCATTCACATTCTGGATGAGCGCGGCGAGCGGGCCCTGGAGCGGCCCCGGGGACACTATATCACGGCCCAGATGGATGACTATGCCCTGTCGGACAGCCAGTGGATCTACCGCTCGGCCAAGGTGCTCTCCCGGCTGCTGCAGCCTTTGCTGCCCCAAAAGGGCTCCGTCCTGGTGGCCGGGCTGGGCAACCGGGCGGTGACCCCCGACGCCCTGGGTCCGCTTGCCCTGGAACACCTCATCGTCACCCGGCATCTGACCCGGATCATGCCCTCGGAGTTCGGCAGGATGCGGCCGGTATGCGCCCTGTCCGCAGGAGTGCTGGGCACCACCGGTATCGAGACCGCCGAGATCCTCCGTGGCGCGGTGGAGCGGGTACAGCCTGCCGCCGTAGTGGCGGTGGATGCCATGGCCGCCCGGTCTCTGGACCGGCTGTGCCGCACCTTTCAGCTGTGCGACACCGGCATCGCCCCGGGCAGCGGCGCCTGCAATCCCCGGCAGGAGCTCAACCAAAGCACCCTGGGGATCCCGGTCATCGCCCTGGGGGTTCCCACCGTGGTAGAAGCCCGGACGCTGGCTCTGGACCTCATGCCCGACGGGCAGCTGGACCGGGAAAAAGCCCCGGCCGCCGGTATGCTGGTGGCCCCGAACGACATTGATATTCAGGTCGCCAAGTGCGCCAAGGTGCTGGGTTATGCCCTCAACCTGGCCCTCCAGGGGCACATGACGGCGGCGGAAATGGAGCAGTATTTATGTTAGAGCGACCCTTTATTCCTTTGCAGCTGCCGCCAGGTGGCTTTCCAGCACATCGCAGGCCACCTGTACGGTTTTCAGGCAGCGCTGGGCCTGGGTGGCGTGCAGCTTCTTCAGCTCGGCACACTGAGAATGACCCAGGGCCTCTTCAAATTCCTTCACCAAACGGCCACAATCCTGGCGGAAACCGGGATCGTCGTGGGCACGGCGGCCCATCTTCTTAGCGCCCAGGGCAGCGATGGCGCCGCACAGCGCGCCGCAGGCATTGCCGCAACCCATACCGCCGCCAAAGCCGCCCACCAGCTTGACGCTGTCCTCGGGCAGGCCCAGGCCGTATTCCTGATTGGCGGCCAGCAGCACGGCCTCGGCACAGTTGCAGTTATCTTCCATGTAATAATGCGTGGCATGTTCTCTCAGCATATCGATAGCCTTCTTTCTTCAAAATCTTTCCTTACCATAACATATTTTGCGGGAAAAGGGAATACCTTTGTTTGACGGGAGGTGATGGGATGGCGCGAAAACCCAGACGCGGACAAAGCAGGCCGCCCCTTTTGATCGCCTGCGGTCTGCTGGTGATCCTGCTGCGGTTTTTCCCCGGGAAACCGGCCGCAACAATGCCCGACCTGCCGGCGGCGGACGAGCCCGCGGCCATTCCACTGCCGGTGGAGCAGGCGCTGGTGGCCGAAAGCGTGGCTCTGGGTCTGCCCCAGGCAGAGCCGGAACCGGAGCTTCCCACCCAGCCGGTATACGTGGCCGACACCCGGGAATATCACAGCGCGGGGGCCATCTACTTCAAAAACGAGACCGATTACCCCATCGACCTCCCTGCCCTGCTGGCCAAGGACAGCCCTGTGGCCCTGGGAACGGAGGGTGTTCAGGTGCTCATCATGCACACCCACGGCACCGAGGCCTACACCCCCAGCGCCGCGCATCCCTATACCCCATCGGGGGAATACCGCACCACCGACGGCGACGCCAATATGCTGCGGGTGGGTCAGGAGATCGCCGCCATTCTCAATGAGCGGGGTATCTCCACCGTGCACAGCACCACCCTCAACGATTATCCCGCTTACAACGGCTCCTACAACCGGGCCCTCAAGGATATTCAGAAATATGTGACACAGCACCCCACCATCCGGCTAGTGATCGACGTGCATCGGGACGCCATCGCCACCGGCAATACATATTACAAAACCGCGGCGGTGGTGGACGGACAGCCCACCGCCCAGCTGATGTTCGTCACCGGCACCGATGCCGGCGGCCTCAGCCACCCCAACTGGCGGGACAATCTGGCCTTCCAGGCCCTGCTTCACCACCGAATGAACGGACTTTACCCCGGCATCATGCGTCCCATGTCCATTCGTTCCAGCCGATTCAACCAGCACGTCCGGGTGGGTTCCATGCTGGTGGAGGTGGGCGCCTGCGGCAACACCCTGGAAGAAGCCCTGGCCGCCGCCCGGATCTTCGCAAATACATTGGCAGACACCTTGCTGCAGCAATAGAAAAAGCCCGCGCCTTTCGGCGCGGGCTTTTGGATTCAGTTAAGCCTTGATTCAGAGACAAAAGCCGAAATTACTCAGCGATGTCACCGAAGATGGCGCCCCAACCGAAGCCGGGGATGTAGGTCTTAACGGGCAGGACGATCTCGTCCACGAACAGCTCATAGTTCAGAGCCTGGCAGACGGGCACATGGATAACGGTATCCAGGTAGATCTCTTCCAGCTTCTGGGTCTCCTTCAGCAGGGTGTCGTAGTCGCCCAGCTTGATGTCTTCGCAGTACTGATACTGAGCATCGAAGTCAGCATTCAGATAGTTGTTGGGACGGCCGGAGTAGGTGCTGGTGTAGTACAGGAAGCAGGTATGAGGATAGGTACGGGACATGGAGCGAGACCAGTCGTTGGGGGACAGATCCCACTTGTCATCGCCGGTCTTCTTAAAGTCGGTGGCGGACATACCGGCGTAGGGGATGATCTCCAGTTCCATCTTGCCCTCGAAGATGACGGGCCACTGCTCCATCATGTACTCGCCCAGAGCCTTCCAGGACAGCTCGCCTTCGTCGATGCAGTACTTGACCTTGATGGGCAGCTGATCGTCGGTGACGTTGCACTCAGCCAGAGCCTTGTTCAGGTAATCCAGAGCCATCTCGGGGTTGTAACCGGCGGGGCCCCAGGACTCGACCATATCGGTGACGGCCTTGCCGTACTCAGACTCACGGTAGGTCAGAGCGGACTCGGACAGCATACCGGCCTGATCGTTGACGTAGGTACCGACGGGGAACATATGACCGAAGATAGAATCAGCGGCCATGACGCGGTCGATGGAGTGGTAGATAGCCTTACGATAGTTGACAGAACCGCTCAGGGGGTTGGTGGGGTTCATGCAGTTGATGTCGATGTGGTAGACAGACAGAGAACCGTAGGTGGTCATACGGGGGTCATCGATGTAGGACTCGATGGTGTTGGCGTCGGGAGACAGGGAGAAGATCTCGCCCTTCTCGAACAGCTCAACGCGAGCGTTCATCTCGGGAACGATACGGACTTCGATCTTGTCGAAGTTGTACTTGTCGGCGTTCCAGTGATCGGGGTTCTTGGTGTAAACCTGGATGGAGTCATACTCCCAGGAATCAAAGGTGTAGGGGCCGCAGCCAACGAAGTGCTCCAGGTCGGAACCGTAGGAGGTGGTCAGACCGTCGGCGCTCAGGCAGGATTCCCACATACCCTGATGGACGGGGGTATTGTCACGGCCATCAAAGTGCTTCTTGATGTCGGTGGGGGTGTAACCGGTATCGGTGGTGGTGATCTGGATGGTGTAGTCGTCAACCTTCTTCAGACCGACGTCTTCCCAGGCCACGGTGGCGGGATAGCCCTCGGTGCCCTGCATCAGGTAGTTCTCGCCGTTGACGATGTCAACAACGTTGCTGTACAGGAAGGAGGCCATACGGGGCATCATCTTGGGGTTCAGACGCTGCTGGAAGGTGAACATCCAGGTGTCAGCGTTGATGGGGTCGCCGTTCTGCCAGGTAGCGCCTTCGCGCAGCTTGATCTGCCAGTTGTAATCGTCGACCTGAATGGGATCACCAACAGCCAGATCGTCCATCCAGATGTAGTTGGTGCCGTCCTCATTGGGATACATCTTCCACAGCTGGGACATAGCGTAACCAGCGGGAGTGGCAGCGTTGGAGTCAACGTTGTCGATGAAGTTCAGAGAAGCAACTTCAGAAGCCAGATAGGTCTTGTAGACCTTCTCGGTGACAGCGGGCTCGGTGGGAGCGGGAGTAGTAGGAGCGGGAGTAGTGGGAGTGTTTGCGTTGGGCTGAGTGGGGGTCTCTGCGGGCTCGTCGTTACCGCAAGCGGCGGCGACGGACAGCAGCATCATAGCGGCCATCAGCAGAGCGATCAGTTTCTTGCTCATAGGGGTTCTCCTTTCAAAATTATGTTCTTGTTGATAAGAACCATTTCCCATGTGCAGGCTTTCTTCAAAAAGCGGACGATTTCCTTGTTGAAAATGCCTACAACACAGGTCAATTATACTCCCAAATGTGATAAAAGTCAATAGTGCGACAGATCTGCCTCTTTGCGCGCGCTTTTCACCACCGTTATACTATTCATCTATGTTTTATGTTTTTCCCAAAATACGCAAAAACCCCACAGCAAAATCGCTGTGGGGTTTGAGATCAAAGATACGGTTTGAGCAGATAGTCGCCCAGACGCTCTTCGGTCTGTTCGCCGTTCTTCAGGGCGAACTTGCCGTTCATAATGACGTGTTCCACGCCAACGGGCTTCTGGAAAGGCTCGTCATAGGTGGCGGTATCGGTGATGGTGTCCTTGTTGAACACCGTCACGTCGGCCACCATGCCGGCCTTGAGCACACCGCGGTCGGTGAGCCCCACAATGCTTGCGGGCAGCTGGGTGATGCGGTGCACGGCGGTCTCCACCGGGCACAGATCGTGCTCCCGGCACAAACGCAGGAACCGGGGGAAGGTGCCGTAGGTCCGGGGATGAGGCTTGCCGTCGCTGGCCGCCGGATCAAAGGGGCGGCAGGAGGCATCCGAACCGATCGTCAGATCGTTGCGGCCCAGCAGCCACAGCACGTCCTTCTCGTCCATGTTGGTGATGATGGAATCATCCTGGCCCTGGGTACGGATCAGCGTCTCGATGATGGCCTCAGGAACGGGCATACCCCATTCCTCGCTGAGCTGGCCCACCGTCTTGCCGTCGATATCGGGGCAGCGGCCGCCGGTACCAACGATATACAGCCGGTCGCCGTCCTCCCGCTGGGGATAACGGGGCCGCAGGTACTCCAGCACCTGTTCCCGGAAGTCGGGCTCTTTTTCCAGCCGTTTGGCGCAGCGGGCGCTGCCGCCGTCCAGAGCCCAGTCGGGCAGACGGCTGGACAGGCCGGTGGAACAGGCATTGTAGGGGTACAGGTCAGCCGTGATGCGGGCACCCTCGGCATTGGCCTGCTGGATGCGGTTATAAAGCGCTTCAGCCTTACCCCAAACCTCCTTGGCGCCCAGCTTCAGATGGGAGATGTGCAGGCGGACCTTGGTCAGTTTGGCCAGGTCGATCATCTCTTCCAGAGACTCAAAGACCCGCTCGCATTCGTTGCGCATGTGCACCGACACCATAATGTCGTCGATGTAGCAGATCTCCATCAGGCTGGCCAGTTCGGCCTTGTCGGCAAACAGGCCGGGCACATAGCCCAGACCCAGGGACATGCCCCAGACGCCCTGTTCGATGGCCTGAGTCAGCAGGAACTGAGAGATCTTGATCTCATCCTCCCAGGCGGGACGGGCCATGGGACCCACCACGCCGTTGCGGATGGCGTTGTGGCCGATCATCTGCACCAGATTGGTGGACATCTTTCGGTCGCCCCGCAGGCGGCGCAGCTTTTCAAAGGTGCCGGCCTGGTAGGCGCCCATTTCAGACAGCTTGCCTTCCTCGGTCTCCCGGCGGATGCGGGAAACCTGGCTCACACTTCTGGGGAACTGAGAGGAGCCGCACTGACCCACTACCTCGGTGGCCACGCCCTGGTAGAGTTTGGCCTGGCACCGGTCGTCCTTCATAAACCAGGCGTCGGAGTGGGAGTGCATGTCGATGAAGGCCGGTGCGATCACCAGGCCGGAAACATCGACGGTCTCACGGGCTTCTTCGGTGATGTGGGGAGCGATCTCCACGATTTTTCCGTCCCTAATGGAAACGTCGCCCACGAAGGGCGACGTTCCGGTTCCATCACAGATTAAGCCGTTTTGGAGAAGCAGATCAAGCATTGGCTGCGATCTGCTCGCGATACTTTGCCAGCTCAGAGGGAGAGCAGTAGACAAAGTGCTCGGGCTCGACCTCCACCATAGAGGGCTGCTCGTTGCTGTAGTCATGATCACGGGCGGGCACGTAGTCGATACGAACGCGCTGACGCTCGGTGATGGGGTTGGGCTCGGGAATAGCAGACAGCAGGGCTTTGGTGTAGGGATGCAGGGGGTTCTTGTACAGGTCTTCGCCGTTGGCGACCTCTACCAGGTGACCGAAGTACATAACACCGATGCGGTCAGAGAAGTACTTAACGACAGACAGGTTATGGGCGATGAACAGAATGGTCAGACCCATTTCTTCCTTCAGATCGTTCAGCAGGTTGATGACCTGAGCCTGGACGGAAACGTCCAGAGCGGAGACGGGCTCGTCGGCGATGATCATCTTGGGCTTAACGATAATTGCGCGGGCAATACCGATACGCTGACGCTGACCGCCGGAGAACTCGTGGGGATAACGGGTGGCGTGCTCTTCCACCAGACCGACCTTGCGCAGCATGTCGACGACCATCTTGCGGATCTCGGCCTGATCCTTCATGCCGCGAACCTTCAGACCTTCGCCGATGATCTCTTCGATGGTCATCTTGGGGTTCAGGGACTCGATGGGATCCTGGAAGATCATGGCAATGTTATCGGTCAGATACTTGCGCAGATCGGGATTCATCTTGCCGGCGATATCGCGGCCGTTGAACAGGACCTCGCCGCCGGTGGGATTGTACAGACGGATAATGGTACGACCGGTAGTGGTCTTACCGCAGCCGGACTCACCAACCAGACCGAAGGTCTCGGCAGGACGGACGCCGAAGGTGACGTCGTCAACAGCCTTGACAGTCAGCTGCTTCTTGCCGCGGCCGGAGGAGAAGTGCTGGCAGAGGTTATTTACTTCCAAAATATACTGAGAATCAGCCATTTAACGCTCCACTCCTTTTCATACGCTCGATACGGGCCTTCAGACCGGCGGGCATCTCGATGCCGTTGGCAGCAGCCTTGGGATGCAGCAGCCAGGTGGCGGCAGCATGGGTGTCAGTGATCTTGAACATGGGGGGCTCCATCTCATAGTCGATCTTCATGGCGTAAGCGTTACGCGCAGCGAAGGCATCGCCCTTGGGAGGATAGATCATGTTGGGAGGAGTGCCGGGGATGGCATCCAGACGATCCTTGGTGTGCAGGTCGGGCATGGAGGACAGCAGAGCCCAGGTGTAGGGATGGGCAGGCTCGAAGAAGATCTCTTCGGCAGTACCGGTCTCCACGACCTTACCGGCATACATGACGTTGACGCGGTCGGCCATGTTGGCGACAACGCCCAGGTCATGGGTGATGAAGATAACGGACAGGTTGCGCTCCTTCTTGATCTGGTTGATCAGCTCCAGAATCTTGGCCTGAACGGTAACGTCCAGAGCGGTGGTGGGCTCGTCGCAGATCAGGATCTCGGGGTCGCCGGCCAGAGCGATGGCGATAACGATACGCTGACGCATACCGCCGGAGAACTGGAAGGGATACTGGTCGAAGCGCTTCTCGGGCTCGGGGATACCGACGGACTTCATCAGTTCCAGAGCGACCTTCTTGGCCTCTTCCTTCTTCATCTTCCGGTTCAGACGCAGAGATTCGGTGATCTGATTACCGATCTTCATGATGGGGTTCAGAGCGGACAGGGGATCCTGGAAGATCAGGCCGATACGGTTACCACGGATCTCGTGGAAGGTATCTTCCTTGACCTTGGTCAGGTCCATGCCGTCATACATAATGGAACCATCGGCAATAATGGCGTTGTTGGCCAGAATGCCCAGGATGGCCTTGATACTAACAGATTTGCCGGAGCCGGACTCACCGACGATGGCCAGAGTCTCGCCGCGATACAGATCAAAGCTGATACCGCGGACGGCCTGAACCAGACCGCCGTAAGCACGGAAGTTGACCTTCAGGTCCTTGACCGACAAAACAACTTCGCGATTCATGTTTTCAGCAGCCATAGTTGATTACTCCTCTCCGCGCTTGGTGGGGTCGAGCGCATCGCGCAGACCATTCGAGAACAGGTTGAAAGCGATCATCAGCACAGAGATCAGGATAGCGGGGAACAGAACCTGGTAGGGGTACTGCAGCAGAACATCCTGACCGTTGGACAGCAGAACGCCGATGGAGGGGTTGGGAGCCTTGATACCCAGACCCAGGAAGGCCAGGAAGGACTCGGAGAAGATGGCGCCGGGGATGGCGATCATGGTACGGGTGATCAGGGGACCGACGCAGTTGGGCAGGATGTGACGGAAGATCAGAGTAGCATCGGGCACGCCCAGGGTACGGGCAGCCAGAACGTACTCACGGCCCTTATATCGATAGAACTGGGCACGGATCATACGGGAAGTACCGATCCAGCCGGTGATCGTCAGAGCCAGAACGATGGAAAGCATACCTGCGCCGAACAGAATCATGAACAGAATGGCCACGACGGTATAGGGCATACCGTCCAGGATCTCGGCCACGTGGGTCATGATCAGGTCGACCTTGCCGCCGTAGTAACCGGCGATAGCACCATAGACAACGCCGATGATGCAGTTGGTGATAACAGAGAAGAAAGCGATCAGCAGGGAGATACGGGTACCCTGGAACAGACGGGTCATCAGGTCACGGCCCAGGTAGTCGGTACCGAACCAGTGATACTGATCGTCGGGAGCGCCCTGGTAGACGTAGGCGTCAACCTTAACGTCACACATGGGAACACCCTTCAGCTCGTATTCCTTAACGATCTCGATGATACAGCCTTCGGGATAACGGCTGGTATCGCTCAGAGCCTCGACCTTACGCTTCTCCAGAACACGGCCGCCGTCGGCGATACCCAGATCGCACAGCACGGGGATCTTGGGAGGCAGGTTCTTCAGCTCGATGTTCTGCTCAACATAGGTATAACCAGTGATGTTGGGAACGATGATGGCCAGCAGGATGATCAGAACGATCAGAGCGACGGACAGCATAGAGACCTTGCTGTGGCTCAGACGGATCATGGCATCCTTGAAGAAGCCAACGGGCTTCGTCTGGAACTTTTCGTCCTTGATATCTTCCTGGTGCAGAGATTCGAACGCGGAATCGGGCAGATTCAGCAGCTCTTCAGGCAGATTGTTTCTGTCGATCATCATTATTTGCCACCTCCGACACGCACGCGGGGATCGATCAGACTGTAGGACAAGTCAACGACCAGGATGGTGACCAGAGAAATCGCAGAGTAGAAGATCAGGATTGCAACGGTCAGGAAATGGTCACCCGCGAAAATAGACTTAACCAGCATGCCGCCGGTACCGGGAATGGCGAACATGCTCTCAACAACCAGAGAGCCGCCCATGATACCGGTGATCAGAGACACCAGAGTGCTGGTAATGGGCATCATAGAGTTACGGAAGGCGTGACGCACAATAGCCTGAGGACGGCTCAGACCCTTCGTGCGGGCCAGCAGGATGTAGTCAGAAGAAATGTTTTCGATCAGCTCACCGCGCAGGTAACGGGTCAGGGTAGCGATGGGGCTCAGAGACAGAGCGATGATGGGCAGAGTCAGAGACCACATCATGGCACCCAGGGTCGTGGCGGTAGAATCGTACAGCGTGGGGAAGATGGGGAATACAAAAGTCAGCACGTACTGGAGCAGAGATGCGAAAACGAACGAGGGAACAGAAATAAACAGAATAACGAAAACAGAGATGGTGCTGTCGATCCAGGTATTACGCTTCAGAGCAGCGATGATACCGAAAATCAGACCCAGAGGGATCGAGATGAACAGCGAGATAAAGTTGATCAGCATCGTCGGGGGCAGACGGCTGACAATGATGCCCCAAACATCCAGACCGGGGCGCAGCTTAACGGAGATACCGAAATCCAGACCGGTAACGATACCTTCCATGAAGTAGAAGTACTGAACGGGCAGAGGATCGTTCAGATGGAACTTATCCTCCAGTTTTTCCTGGATCTCCTTCGGGACCTCAGGGTTTTCAAAGAGGCTCATCGGCATCAGTCGGATGACCATGAAGGACAGCGACATGACCATAAACAAGGTCAGCAGCATCGCGCCGATTCGCTGAAGTACGTATTTCATTACATTCTCCTTTTCCTTCGGAAAACAAGGATCGGTTTACAAGCATTCCGACAGTAAACTCGGTTTATAATTGGAGATAGTGTTGCCGCAGAAACTGCGGCAACACTTCTCCTGCAGGGGTTTAATGATGAAATCAGATGGTGAGATGCCGATTACTCAGCCAGGTCACCGTAGATGCCGCCCCAACCGAAGCCGGGGATGTAAGTCTTAACGGGCAGGACGATCTGATCGGCGAACAGCTCGTAGTTGACAGACTGGCACATGGGAACATGGATGACGTACTCCAGATACAGCTCTTCCAGCTTCTGGGTCTCCTTCAGCAGGTTGTCGTAGTCGCCCATCTTGGCGTCTTCACAAACCTGGAACTGAGCGTCAAACTCGGGCACGACGTAGTTGTTGGGACGGCCGGAGTAGGAATCCAGATAGTAGTAGAAGCAGGTATGAGGATAGGTACGGGACATGGAACGAGCCCAATCGTTGGGAGACAGGTCCCACTTGTCATCGCCGGTGGCCTTGAAGTCGGTGGCAGACATACCAGCGTAGGGAACGATCTCCAGGTTCATCTTGCCTTCGAAGATGGTGGGCCACTGCTCCATCAGGTACTCGCCCAGGGCCTTCCAGGAGGTATCGCCCTCGTCGATGCAGTACTTGACGGTGATGGGCAGCTGAGCGTCGGTGACGTTGCACTCAGCCAGAGCCTTGTTCAGATAATCCAGAGCCATCTCGGGGTTGTAGCCGTAGGGGCCCCAGGACTCGACCATATCGGTGACAGCCTTGCCGTACTCAGA
Source organism: Clostridia bacterium (assembly GCA_017521295.1). Taxonomy (GTDB): domain Bacteria; phylum Bacillota; class Clostridia; order Oscillospirales; family Butyricicoccaceae; genus UBA4644. The sequence goes on from JAFXDF010000093.1 coordinate 40,522, forward strand.
CTCACGGTAGGTCAGAGCGGACTCGGACAGCATACCGGCCTGGGTGTTGACGTAAACACCGGCGGGCTCCATGTGGCCGAAGATGGAATCGGCAGCCAGCTCACGGTCGATGGCGTGGTAAATGGCCTTACGATAGTTGACAGAACCGGAAATGGGGTTGTTGGGGTTCTTGCAGTTGATGTCGATGTGGGTGACGGAGGTAGAACCGTAAGAGGTCATACGGGGGTCATCGATGTAGGACTCGATGGTGTTGGCGTCGGGAGACAGGGAGAAGATATCACCCTTCTCGAACAGCTCAACGCGAGCGTTCATCTCGGGAACGATACGGACTTCGACGGTGTCGAAGTTGTAACGGTCGGCGTTCCAGTGATTCTCGTTCTTCTTATAGATCTGGATGGAGTCATACTCCCAGGTGTCGAAGACGTAGGGGCCGCAGCCGACGAAGTGATCCAGGTCGGAACCGTAGGAGGTGGTCAGGCCGTCATCAGACAGGCACTGCTCCCACATACCCTGATGGACGGGCACGTTGTTACGGTTGTCGAAGTGCTTCTTGATGTCGGTGGCGGTGTAGCCGGCCTCGGTGGTGGTGATCTGGATGGTGTAGTCGTCAACCTTCTTCAGACCGACGTCTTCCCACTTGACCTCAGCGGGATAGCCCTCGCTGCCCTGCATCAGATACTCTTCGCCATTCAGAACGGTGAAGGTGTTATCGTACAGGAAGGTGGCCATACGCATCTGCAGCTTGGGATTCAGCTGCTGCTGGAAGGTGAAGATCCAGGTGTCGGCGTTGATGGGGTCGCCGTTCTGCCAGGTAGCGCCTTCACGCAGCTTGATCTGCCAGTTGTAATCGTCAACCTGGATGGGATCGCCCACGGCCAGATCGTCGATCCAGATGTAGTTGGTACCGTCCTCGTTGGGGTACATCTTCCACATCTGAGACATGGCGTAGCTGGAGGGAGTGCTGGCATTGCCGTCGACGTTATCCAGGAAGTTCAGAGAAGCAACCTCGGAAGTCAGGTAAGTCTTGTAGATCTTACCGGCATCAGCGGCGGGAGTGGTGGGGGTTTCATTGTTGCTTTCGCCGGGCTGAGAGGGGGTGTCAGAGGGAGTCTCGTTGTTACCGCAGGCGGCAGCAACAGACAGCAGCATCATGGCAGCCATCAGCAGAGCGATCAGTTTCTTGCTCATTGGGGCATCTCCTTTTCAAAAAATATAAATACAATTTAACATCGGGCAGCTTGCGCTGCTCGTACATGGACACCGTCCGAATGCTGTCTTTTCTCCGCTCCCCATAAGCCTCAAAAAGAACAAAGGCCGAACTGACCCATGCTGAAGTGCATTATAAACCAGTGTGCGAAAAATGTCAATACGCCTTGATTGGCGGCCATGGCATTTCGTTCCTTTTATTTCCATTTATCCAATAATTTACATCTGTTTTGGATGGAAATATTTTCCCGTTTTTCCGAAAGTGCGGAAAATATTTCCGCCTTTTTCGGCCGGACAATGAAAAAACCACGCCTTTCGGCGTGGTTTCTGGAGCTGCTAGGCAGATTTGAACTGCCGACCTCGTCATTACCAATGACGCGCTCTACCATCTGAGCTATAGCAGCGAATGGCGACCGAGAAGGGGCTCGAACCCTCGACCTCTAGCGTGACAGGCTAGCGTTCTAACCAA
>JAFXDF010000094.1 GCA_017521295.1 Clostridia bacterium
CCCTGCCGTCGTCCAGCACCAGAATGCGGTCGGCCTGCATGAGGGTGGTGATCCGGTGGGACACCAGGATGACGGTGGCCGACTCCAGAGTCTCCCGGAGGGCGGTGCGGATCTTGGTATCGGTCTCGGCATCCACAGCGGAGAGCGAGTCGTCAAAGATCATCACCGGGGCCTGCTGCATGAGCATCCGGGCGATGGCCACACGCTGCTTCTGGCCGCCGGAAAGGGTGACGCCACGCTCGCCCACCACCGTTTCATAGCCCTCGGGGAAGGCGGTGATGGCCTCGTCCACGCAGGCGATGGAGGCGGCGGCACGCATGTCCTCAAAGGAGGAGCCGGGCCGGGTGGCACGGATGTTTTCGCCGATGGTCTGGGAGAACAGGAAGGGCTCCTGGAGTACCAGACCGATATTCTTTCGCAGAGATTCCCGCTTCATCTGGCGGATGTCCACGCCGCCCATGGTGATGAGGCCCTGGCCGTCCTTCAGGTCGTACAGCCGGTCCAGCAGGTGCACCAGGGTGCTCTTGCCCGAGCCGGTGCCGCCCAGAATGGCGAAGGTCTCGCCCTGCTTGATGGTGAAGGACACGTCCTTCAGTACCTCCTGGCCCTCGTAGCCGAAGGTGACGCCGTCAAAGACGATGTCGCCCAGCACGGGCTCACAGGCGTCGGGGGCGTCCTGCTCCTCCTCCGAGTGGAGGATGTAGCCCACGCGGTCCATGGACACGCCGGCCTTGGACATCTCGGACAGAACACGGCCCAGGGAACGCACCGGCCAGGCCAGGCTTTCATTGTAGGCGATAAAGGCCATGAAGGCGCCCAGGGTCATGCGGCCGTTCACCGTCTCTACGATGCCGCAGAGGATGATGACCATGACCTGCAGAGAGGTGAGCAGGGTGCCCGAGGCCCAATAGACCGACAGCAGCTTGCCCAGCTTGATCCACAGGGCGGAAAAGGCGTGGTTTTTGGCTCCGAACTTGTCCTCTTCATACTTTTCCCGGCCAAAGGCGCGGACCACCCGGACGCCGGTGAGGTTTTCCTGGGCGCAGGTGGTGAGCTCGCCCTCGGCCTCGTCGGCGGCCTTGAAGCGGGTGGAGATTTTGGCGTAGAACACGCCGGAGGACAGGCCCACGATGGGGATAAAGGCCAGGGCCACCAGGGACAGGCGGACGTTCATGGAGAACATGATGGTCAGGTACAGGCAGATGAGGAACACGGTGCGCACCACCTCCACCATCTGGTTGCACACAAAGGAGCGGATCACGTCCACGTCAGAGGTGCAGCGCTGGATGATATCGCCGGTGGGGTGGGCCTTGTGCCAGGCAAAGGTCAGATGCTGGATGTGCCGGTACAGGTCGTCGCGGATGGCTTTTACATAGGTTTCCGAGCCCTTGGAGAGGTTGATGCGCTGGCCGAAGCTGCACACACCACGGAGCACGGCCACCGCCATGACGCCGATGGCGGCCATCCACAGGGACCGGACGGGCTCCTGCCGGAGGGTGTCCCACTGCAGCCATTCCAGCACAAAGGCCGGGATCTCAGGCGCCTTGTCGCCCAGAATGGAGTCCACCGTCAGGCGGATGATCTGGGGCGTCAGGGCGTTCAGTGCCATACTCAGACAGGCAAACAGCAGACCAAAGGCGAAAAAGTGCCAGCAGTTCCGCAGATACCGGGTGATGAGCCCGGTTTTTTGCCGTCCGGACAGCTTAAAATTGGGTTCCATAGGGAAAATACACTCCTTTCGGGTGGATAAACGGTCAAACAACAAAAAAGCGCCCTCTTCTCAGAGGGCGCAGACAGGCAGGAGTATGGCAGGGTTATGCCACAGCCGCGGTGCACAAAAGAACCTCTGAGAGCAAGTTTGTAACGGAAACTTTGATACGGTTGTTCATTCTGTGCACCTCCTTTCTGATATTGTTTGGTCGTCAACAGTTTCAGTATAATCCCAATGGCAAGTATTGTCAAGCTCTGTTTCGGCTGTTATACTGGGGGCGGGAGGAGGTGTTCCTGTGGGAAAGAAAACGCGGGATCGGCTGGTAGGCTGGATCGAAGATACCGTCCGGGAGCACTATGCCGGGAAGGTGGCGTTGGTGTGCCTTTACGGCTCGCACATCAATGGAACAGCCGGTGAAACGTCAGATGTGGACTGTTATTTCGTACCCAAAACGCCAGAGGGAAATGCGCTTGCCAGGACCTTTTTGCTGGAAGGGGTGGGTTATGACCTGTTTCCCATGTCCTGGCAGCGGCTGGAAGCCATCGCAAAGCTGGAGCAGTCCCATCAGCCGTTGGTGGGAGACGTGCGGGTGCTGTATGCTGACAGCCCGGCCGATTTGGAAAGACTGGAGGCGGTGCAGCGGCAGCTGCTGGACAATCTTGCCGATCCGGTGTTTCGGCAAAGGGCGGCGCAGGCGCGGTTTGCCCGTGCCTGTTCCCGATTGCCGCTGGCCACCGACGATGAGAAAACCGCCCGCCTGAAAGCCGGCGGCCTGCTGATGGATGTGGCCGAGGTGTTTGCCTTCGGTCAGGGAGAATACTACCATTACGGGCTGAAACGGCAGTTTCCCGATCTGCTGGCCCTTCCGCAGCGCCCGGACGGGCTGGAGGAGGCCTATCCGGCGGTTCTCAAAGCTGAAACATCGGCGGAGATCGCCTGTGCCTGCCAACGGCTTTTGGAAAGCTGCCCCTGGCCGGTGATGAAAAATCAGCAGCCGGTGGCGTGGGGCGACCGCCCGGCGCCGGCGCAATTGGCGGGGCTTTATGAGGAAATCTCCTCTACCTTTTTAAAAATCTATCGCTGTGTAGCGGTGGGCGACCCGGTGCTGGCCTTTTTGTCGGCGGTGTGCCTGCAGTGGGAACTGCCCTGGACCGACCTACTGAGCTGCTACCGGTATGATGATCTGGATGCCCTTGCGGAAAACGCCCGGGAAGTAGAACGTCAGCTGCGTCGGGAACTGACAGATGAAAATGTACCTTTAAAAGAATATCAGACCTTTGCACAATTTGAACAGGCGCAAAAAGAAAGCGGTATCCGTTGAACGGATACCGCTGTTTTTTTCAATCTTAAGGAATACGGACAAAATCCCGGTCAAAATCGGCGGGAACGGGAGCGTTGCCCACGACCACCAGACCCACCCGGCAGGCGGTGCCTTCCACGGCGGCGTCCAGGGCAGAAAGATCGGCGGAAAAGTCGGAAGCCGGGGCGTACAGCACGTCAAAGTACTGGGCCAGCTCGGCCACATCCAGACCGGCGGTGCCGTCCAGCAGGCCGGTGGCGGCTTCCCCGGTGAGCACCAGGCCCAGGGGCATGTCGGTGCTTTCACGCAGCTGACGGGCCAGCTCGGTAAGAGCGCCGCGCCGGGATTGAGCGTCGCCGTAGTCGATGAGTTCCAGCTTTCCGGCGGTGGGGTAACGGAAGTTCTGCAGGATCACCTGCTCAAAGCCGGCGGCCTTGCAGGCTTCCACAGAGGCCAACAGACAGGCCAGGGTGTCCTTGCCGGCGGGGTCGAACCAGGACAGATATTCCCGGTCCAGCCAGGTGGAACCGCTGGCCAGCTTGAGGGCGGAGGCACGGTAGCCCGTCCGGGGCCGCACATTGTCCCGCAGGGCGGAGATCACGGCCACCTTGGGCAGATCCATGCCCTCCAGGGCTGCGGCAAAGGCCTCGGCGTCGGGAGAGATGCCGTCCTTTACCAGGCCGTCATCCACCAGGGAGATCCCCTCGGGGGTCTTGACCTGGAGGGCCAGCTGGCTGTAGGCACCCTCGCTGATCCTGCGCAGCACATCGGCCCGGTCCTCCACAATGGTGGAGCCGTTCAGCATCAAAGCCGCTGTTTGGGGCAGCTCCACAGGCTGAGTGGGCTGCTCCTGAGGCACAGAGGGGGCGGTAGGCGCGGTGGGCGTTTCCGAAGGGTGCAGATTGGATGCGCCGGGCTGGGGATCTTCGATCTCCAGATGCACATCGTCGGGGTCCAGGGGCGGATCGTTCTTCTGTCCGTCCTCCTTATCAGAGAAGGGGAAGCGGAAGCCGTCGGTGGTGAAGATCACGGTGTCCTGGAGAAAGAAGAGAGCGGCCAGGCCTACCACAACCAGCAGCACCAGGATCAGCAAAATGATCTTGATGCGGTTCTGCCGTTTCCGGCGGGAACCTCTGTAACGGTCGTAATAGGCCATAGCCGCTCTCCTTTCAAAAGTTCGGTGCGAAGGGAAGCTCAGCGTTTAGGCCTTGACTTCCTCGGTGACGGGAGCCTCGATCTTGGGGGCACGCAGGTTGACAATCAGCTTGCGGGGGCACACGGTGGCGCACAGGCCGCAGTTGACGCACTTGTCGTAGTCGATCTTGGCCAGGAAATTGGTGATGGTGATGGCTTCCTTGGGGCACTTCTTGGCGCACAGGGTGCAGCCGATACAGCCGATATCGCAGGCGGTACGGGTGTCGGCGCCCTTCTGGGTGTTGTTGCACTTGATGAAGACCATCTGCTTGGCGGGGACCATGTCGATCAGCTTCTTGGGGCAGGCAGCAGCACAGGCGCCGCAGGCCACGCACTTTTCGGGATCCACAACGGCAACGCCGTCGACGACATGGATGGCGTCAAACTTACAGGCAGCCACGCAGGAGCCGTAGCCCAGGCAGGCGCTGGGGCAGGCCAGGGGGGTGCCGGCCACCTGTTGGCGGC
>JAFXDF010000095.1 GCA_017521295.1 Clostridia bacterium
CAGCAGCCTCAACAGAAGCGGCGTAGATGTTCTTCATGGTGACCTTCAGGCGCTCATCGACTTCCTCAGCAGTCCAGCTGTAACGCATGGAGTTCTGGGACATTTCGAAACCGGAGGTAGCAACGCCGCCGGCGTTAACAGCCTTGGAGGGAGCAACGGTGATGTGCTCGCACTTACGCAGCATAGCCAGAGCCTCGTTGGTGGTGGGCATGTTGGCGACCTCGATGTAGTACTTGACACCGGAGTCGATGATCTTCTGAGCCCACTCCTCGTTGACGTCGTTCTGGGTAGCGGCGGGCATGATGATATCGACATCCTTCACGCCCCAGCACTTGGTACCGGGAACGAACTCAACACCGTACTTGTCGGCGTAGGGCTTGCAGTGCATGGGATCCTTGGCGCGCATCTCCAGGATGAAGTCCAGCTTCTCGCCGGTAACGCCATCGGGATCGTGGATGTAGCCGTCGGGACCTGCGAAGTAGGTGACCTTAGCGCCCAGCTGAGCGGCCTTCTTCATGATACCCCAGCCCACGTTGCCGTAACCGGAGATAGCGATGCGCTTGCCCTCGATGGACTCGCCGAAGTGCTTCAGAACTTCAACCAGGTAGTAGACAGCACCGTAACCGGTAGCCTCGGGACGGATCAGAGAACCGCCGTAGCTGAAGCCCTTACCGGTCAGAACGCCGTTCTCCCAAACAGCCTTGATGCGCTTGTACTGGCCGTACAGGTAGCCGATCTCACGGCCGCCAACACCGATGTCACCGGCGGGAACGTCCACGTCGGGACCAATGTGACGCCACAGCTCGGTCATGAAGGCCTGGCAGAAACGCATGACTTCAGCGTCGGACTTGCCGATGGGGGAGAAGTCGGAACCGCCCTTGCCGCCGCCCAGAGGCAGGCTGGTCAGGCTGTTCTTAAAGGTCTGCTCGAAGCCCAGGAACTTCATGGTGTCCAGAGTAACGTCGCTGGCGAAACGCAGGCCGCCCTTGTAGGGACCAATGGCGCTGTTGAACTGGACGCGGAAGCCACGGTTGACGTGGGGCATACCGTTGTCGTCAGCCCAGGTAACGCGGAACTGGATCATGCGATCGGGCTCGCACATTCTCTCCAGAACGCCGTACTTCTCGTACAGCTCGGCATTCTTCTCAACGATGGGCTCCAGAGACTCGAAGACTTCTTCGACGGTCTGCAGGAACAGCTTCTCGTGGGGATTGCGGGCCTTGACTTCGTCATAAACTCTCTGCATGTACTGATGCATGTGGATGACCTCCCAACAAAATAATATACATATTTGCTTCAGGGCGTATTTTCACCCTATTACAAGAATATCTTACGCCCCTATATGCTAAAAGTCAAGAACTTTCCCCCGGGAAGAGGTCTGAGAAAAAATATTTTTGCGCAATTTTTTCTTTCAATATGCACAAATTTCCCCTCCCCGTGGATTTGCCCAAAGGTTTTTGTCATTTACCGCTTTATTTTATTAAATTACCTCTTGCTTTTCGGTGAAGCCGGGCTTAAAATAGTTGCATATTTTTGTGCGCCGCCTCTTCGGGCGGACTTACAATCCCTCCGGCCCTGCGGGCCACCTCCCTTTACACAAGGGAGGCAAAGAGGAAATTTTAATTTATAAAGGAGTTGAGTGAATCATGGCAACCGACAAGCTGATCCTGCCGAAGGGCTATGCCCCCCGTCTGAGCGTCCGGGAGACCCAAAAAGGAATTAAGGTGATCAAGGATAATTTCCAGCGGTATCTGGCCGTGGCGCTCAACCTGGAGCGTGTGTCGGCACCCCTCTTCGTCACCCTGCAGAGCGGCTTCAACGACAACCTGTCCGGTGTGGAGCGCCCCGTGCAGTTCGACCTGCTGGATATGCCCGGCAACGAGGTGCAGATCGTCCAGTCGCTGGCCAAATGGAAGCGCTGGGCCCTGGGTGAATACGGCTTCGAGCCCGGCCGGGGTCTGTACACCGACATGAACGCCATCCGCCGGGATGAGGAGCTGGACAACCTGCACTCGGTATACGTGGACCAGTGGGACTGGGAAAAGGTCATCACCAAGGAACAGCGCACCGAGGAATACCTCATCAAAACCGTCAAGGAGATCTACGGCGCCCTGAAGCAGACCGCCCGCACCACCTGCTATGAGTTCCCCAGCGTGGACTTCCCCCTGGCCGACGATATTTTCTTCGTCACCTCCCAGGAGCTGGAGGACACCTGGCCCGACCTGACCCCCAAGCAGCGGGAACACGCCATCTGCGCCTTTTATAAGTCGGTATTCATCATGCGCATCGGCGACAAGCTGAAGAGCGGCAAGCCCCACGACGGCCGCGCCCCCGACTATGACGACTGGCAGCTGAACGGCGATATTCTGGTGTGGAACGACGTGCTGCACCGTTCCTTTGAATTGTCCTCCATGGGCATCCGCGTGGATGAAAAATCCCTGCGGGAGCAGCTGGAAAAGTCGGGCTGTCAGGACCGGGCCGAGCTGGACTACCACAAAAAGCTGCTGGCCGGCGAGCTGCCCTACACCATCGGCGGCGGTATCGGCCAGAGCCGTCTGTGTATGCTGATGCTGCGCTGCGCCCACATTGGCGAAGTCCACGCCGCCGTCTGGCCGAAAGACATGATCGAAACCTGCCGGAAGAACAACATCTTCCTGCTGTAATTTACAGTTTCTTTTCGCTTTTTCCACAATTTTTCAACTTTTTTCTGCTATCCTGCCTCCTATATCTTTATAGGAGGCTTTTTTATGCAGTATTCCCCGGAGCAGCTTGTGTGGCTGTTTCTTCTCTACGCCTTTCTCGGTTGGTGTACCGAGGTGGCCTATGCTGCCGTCACCACCGGCACCTTTGTCAATCGGGGCATGGCCAACGGCCCGGTCTGTCCCATTTACGGCTTTGGCGTTCTGCTGGTGCTGCTGCTCCTGCAGCCGCTGATTGCCCATCCGCTCCTGTTGTTTGTGGGCGCAGTTTTGATCACCACCGCACTGGAGTTTCTCTGCGGCTGGCTGCTGGAAAAGCTCTTTTGCGACAAGTGGTGGGATTATTCTGAAGAGCCCTTCAACCTGAAGGGCTACGTCTGCCTGAAGTTCTCGCTGCTCTGGGGGCTGGCCTGCCTGCTGGTAGTCTATGTGCTCCATCCTTCCCTGCTGCTCCTGGTGGAGCTCCTGTGCGGAAAGCTCCCCTTCCGCATTCTGCTGGCGGTGCTCCTTTTCATCTTTGCGGCAGATGAAACCGTCACGTTCATCCAGCTTGCAAAACTGCCCCACCGGCTGCAGTCCATTGAGGACACCGAGCGCCGCATCCGCGAGCTGTCCGACCGCATCGGCGGATGTCTCACCGACCATGTTCTGGGGGCTGCCGCCATTCTGGATGATGCCCGGGACACGCTCCGGGAGGACCGGGAAGCACTGGCCTGCTACCGCCGCCGGCTGCGGGAGCAGCTGGACCAGCGCAACTTCATTCATGACCGCCTGCTGCGCGCCTTTCCCGCTCTGGGAAAAGGCCGCCACAAAGAGGCCATTGCCCGGCTGCGCTCTCACCGGAAACAGAAATAACAAAACCGCCGGACGGCTGTCCGGCGGTTGTTTTTTACTTATGATACAGCTTTTTGGTGGGGTACACCGGCTCACAGGTAAGATGGATGCCCAGCTTGCGGTAGATATCGGCGTCCACCTGGGGCAGGATGACGGTGGAGTGGGCCTCGCAGCCCCGGAGCTCGCCCAGCTTGGCCACCGCCTGGGCAGCTTCCTCGCCAAGACCGGCACTGATGGCCAGGGCGATGAGCACCTCGTCGGAGTGCAGGCGGGGGTTGTGGTTGCCCAGAGAGCCTACCTTCAGTTCCTGGATGGGCTCGATGACGCTGCGGGCGATGAGCAAAGTCTCCCGGGACATGTGGCACAGGCCCTTGACGGCGTTGAGCAGGGCCGCGGCAGAGGGGCCCAGCAGCTCGGAGGTGCGGCCGGTGACGATGCGGCCGTCGGGCAGCTCGATGGCCACGGCAGGGGCCTCGGTCTCCTCGGCCCGGGCCAGGGCGGCAGCCACGCAGGGGCGGTCGGCCACGCCGATGGACAGCTGACGCATGAGCATCTCGATCTTTTCCACGGCGGTCTCGGTGCCCCGGTCCCGGCGCAGGTCGCACTTGGCGGCGTAATAACGGCGGATGATCTCGTCACAGCTGGCCTTGCGGCAGACGGCGTCGTCCACGATGGCGTAGCCCGCCATGTTGACGCCCATATCGGTGGGAGAGTGGTAGGGGCTCTTGCCGGAGATCTTCTCAAACACGGCGTTGAGCACCGGGAAGGCTTCCACGTCCCGGTTATAGTTGACGGTGGTGACCCCGTAGTACTCCAGATGATAGGGGTCCAGCATATTGACATCGTTCAGGTCGGCGGTGGCGGCCTCATAGGCCAGATTCACCGGATGCTTCAGAGGCAGGTTCCAGATGGGGAAGGTCTCGAACTTGGCATAACCGGCCTCCACACCGTGGAGATGCTCGTGATACAGCTGAGACAGGCAGACGGCCAGCTTGCCGCTGCCCGGGCCGGGAGCGGTGACCACCACCAGGGGGCGCTGGGTATTGATATAGTCGTTCTTGCCGAAGCCGTTTTCGCTGACGATGCCGGAAACGTTGTAGGGATAACCCTCGATCACATAGTGACGGGCCACCTGGAGGCCCAGCTTCTCCAGCTTTTTCTGGAAGGCGTCCACCAGAGGCTGAGGGGTGTAGCAGGTGATGACCACCGTGCTGACGAACAGGCCAAAGCCCCGGAAGGCGTCGATGAGGCGCAGCACGTCCTGGTCATAGGTGATGCCCAGATCGCCCCGGATCTTGTTCTTGATGATGTCACCGGCATTGATGGCGATGAGGATCTCGGCCTTGTCGGACAGGGCCTTGAGCATCTGGATTTTGCTGTCGGGGGCAAAGCCGGGCAGCACCCGGGAAGCGTGGAAGTCGTCAAACAGCTTGCCGCCGAACTCCAGGTACAGCTTGCCGCCCAGATCGTTGATGCGCTTGCGGATCTCGGCCGACTGCTTTTCGATATACAGCTGATTGTCAAAACCTTGTTTGCACATATTCATGCCCCCGTTTCTCTTATCTCTCAACAAAATAATATTTTACCATATTTGCCGGGTTTTACAAGACCGCAAACGGAAATTTTGTCGGATAAAAAACACCCGCGGAAAACCGCGGGTGTTTTGCACAGAGGTTTAGCCAAAGACGGCCAGCAGGAAGCCGGCGGCGATGGCCGAGCCGATAACGCCGGCCACGTTGGGGCCCATGGCGTGCATCAGCAGGAAGTTGCCGGGGTTGGCCTTCTGGCCTTCCACCTGGGAAACGCGGGCTGCCATGGGAACGGCAGACACGCCGGCAGAGCCGATGAGGGGGTTGACCTTGCCGCCGGACAGCTTGTACATCAGCTTGCCCACCAGCAGACCGCCAACGGTGGAGATGGCAAAGGCAGTCAGGCCCAGGGCCACGATCTTCAGGGTCTCCAGGCTGAGGAAGCGGGCAGCCACGGTGGTGGCACCCACGCTGGTGGACAGGAAGATGGTGACGATGTTCATCATGGCGTTCTGAGAGGTGTCGGACAGACGGTCGGTGACGCCGCACTCCCGCAGCAGGTTACCGACCATCAGACAGCCGATCAGAGGAGCGGTGTCGGGCAGCAGCAGAGCAACGAAGATGGTGACCACGATGGGGAAGATGATCTTCTCCTTCTTGCTGACCTCGCGCAGAGGCTTCATGACGATCTGAC
>JAFXDF010000096.1 GCA_017521295.1 Clostridia bacterium
CCCACCGAGCCCGCTGATCCCGACGCCGACAAGTACGGCGGCGACCTGATCATCGGCAGCGGCAACGCCACCAACACCATGGACATGCATTACAACACCTCCACTCTGGGCAACCTGCAGTGGTCCCTGCACGTCTATGAGGGCCTGGCCGTTCTGGACGCCAACGGTAAGATCTACAGTCTGCTGGCCGACTACGAAGAGTCTCCCGACGGTCTGAAGTACACCTACACCCTGAAGAAGGGCGTTAAGTTCTCCAACGGCGACGAAGTCACCATGGAAGACGTGGAAGCCTCCATCCGCCGCGGCTGGGCTGCCGGTATCACCACGGAAGCCAGCTTCAACAAGATGTGGGCTACCGCCACCGTCACCTTCACCGACACTCAGTTCATCGTGGAATTCCCCGAATACAACGTAAACTACGCTTCCACTTTCCATTCTCCCGGCTCCTCCTACCGCATCATGCCCAAGGAGATCTGTGAGAAGTACCCCGTCACCGGCGGCACCACCGCTGCCAACGGCATCACCTGGGGCGGTGAGCTGACCACTCTGATCGGTGAGATCGAAGACGTTATCGGTACCGGCCCCTATGTGCTGACCAAGTGGACCGACAATGCCGATGTAGTGCTGACCCGCAACGAGCATTACGTTCCCGTCACCGAGGGCAACGAGGATGCCATCGGCGTGGCTGCTCCCCGCAAGGCCTATTGCGACACCATCACCTTCTCCTACAATGGCGATGCCGCTTCCCGTACCGCTGCCACGATGGCCCATGAGTACCAGATCGGTTCTGTTCAGAACGCTATGGTCGATGCTGCTCTGGCTCTGGGCATTGAGCGCGGCGACGCCGGTACCACCTGGACCCACGGCATCTTCTTCAACCTGGACGAGTCCAACGCCGACAGCCCCATTGCCGACGTGAACGTCCGTAAGGCCATCCGTGCCTGCCTGGATGTCAACGCCATCATGCTGGCCATCGTTTCCGGTGACCAGGAGCGTGTCAATCTGGATCCCTATGCCGTCACCAAGGACACCGTCTATGCCTCCACCAAGATGGAAGACAGCGGTGAGTGGAACGTAGCTGACAAGGAACTGGCCAAGCAGTATTTGGCCCAGTCCAGCTACAACGGCGAGCCCATCGTCTATCTGGTCCATTCCTCCGGTAACTTCTACAACGCCGCCATGGCCATCGTTCCTCAGCTGGAAGAGATCGGCCTGAACATCGAACTGATGGTAGTTGACAACGGCTCTCACTCTGCTCTGCGTAAAGATCCCGCCACCGGCCACGACATCGGCTGCTGGGAGGTCCAGAAGCGTGAAGACAACCCCGTGCTGCACTCCACCTTCGTTACCGGCACCCAGGGCTGGTGGTCTTCCGACGCCAAGGATGCCGCTCTGAACGTCATGAGACACACTCCCACCGGTTCTGCCGAGAGCATTGCCGCCTATGAGGATTATCTGGATGCCGTCATCGACGAGTGCCCCTACATCCTGTTCGGCCATCCCACCGGCGTTACCTACAACTGGCCCGAGGTTGAGCGCAACCAGAAAGGCCAGGTCAACTACTACTACTGGAACTCCTATTTCGTGGACTAATTTCAGTCGAAAAACAGTAGTTTGATCAGATTTGCTCGGGGGCTGCTTTTGCAGCCCCCTGGGTGCAAAACTTGACAACCCCTCCGTCTCCCTTCGGGAGCCACCTCCCCTTACACAGGGGAGGCTTGCGTAAGCACCATCCAAAGGCTCCCTTGTGTAAAGGGAGCTGTCACCGATAGGTGACGGAGGGATTGTCCAACCCCTCCGCACATCGAACCCCTTTTAGAAAGGAGCGCCCATCCTTGATTAAATTTACAATAAAACGTTTACTTTCGGCAATTCCTGTTACTTTCATTGTCATCACCCTTGCTTTCCTGCTGATTCGTATCATCCCCGGTGATCCCGCAATCATGTATCTTGGCGATGAGGCCACTGATGAGGAATACGAAGAAATCCGGGAAAAGCTGGGCCTCAACGATCCGCTGATCGTCCAGTATTTCCGTTATCTGAAAAACATCCTTACCGGCAACTGGGGAACATCTCACTACAACCAGAAGCCGGTGTTCCAGAACATCCTCTCCCGTTGGGAGCCCACCATCCTGCTGACCCTTTATTCCACCACGTTGGCGGTGGTCATCGGCATCCCCGCCGGCATCATTTCGGCACGCCGCCGCAACTCTGTGCTGGACTATTCGGTTACCACCGTGTCCGCACTGGGCTCTTCTGCTCCCACCTTCTGGATCGGCCTGATGATGGTCTATCTGCTGGGCGTCAAGCTCCAGTGGTTCCCCGTCCAGGGTTATACTTATGTCGCCGACGGCGGCCTGGCAGGAGCTCTGTATTCCCTGACCATGCCCGCCTTCTGCCAGAGCATTTCCCACCAGGCTACCCTGTGCCGCTACACCCGTACCATGATGCTGGACGTTATGCACCAGGACTACATCCGTACCGGTCACGCCAAGGGTTTGTCTGATAAGGTGGTCTACTACAAGCATGCCCTCAAGAACGCCGCCGCCCCCGTTTGTACCAGCGTTGGTTTGGCCATCGCCGGCAAGCTGGCAGGCTCGGTGGTCACTGAGACCGTCTTCAACATCCCTGGCGTAGGTAAGTTTGCGCTGGAATCTCTGCAGCGTCGCGACTATGATCAGGAAATGGCCATCATCCTATTTGTGTCCATCCTGCTGATCCTTACCAACATTCTGTTGGATATCGTGTATAAGCTGCTGGATCCCCGTATCAGCTTTTAAGTGGAGGTATCATTATGGAAAAACGTAAAATGAAACCCGGCGCGTTCTTTCGCCGATACTTCCGTATCATGGTCTCCGGCACCGTGCTGATCTGCATCATTCTGGTGGCCATCTTCGCCGATCAGATTGCCCCCATGGACCCCTATAAGGTGGATATGTACAATATCAACCAGCGTCCCGGCGGCGAGCATATTTTCGGCACCGACATGTACGGTCGTGACTTGTTCTCCCGTGTGGTCCACGGCACAGGTATTTCTCTTTCCATCGCATTTATCGTTAGTGTGATCGCCATGGCGATTGGTACCAGTTTGGGCCTTTTGGTGGGCTATTACAAGTGGGCCGACCAGGTCATCATGCGTTTTCTGGAGGGCTGGGCCGCTATGCCCGACCTGATCCTGACCATCACCCTGATCACCGTTCTGGGTACCGGCGTGGACAAGGTCATTATCGCAATGGTCATGAGCCGTGTTACCGGTATCTGCCGTCTGGTCCGTCAGCAGGTGTTGTCTCTCAAGGAAAAGGAGTTCGTGGAGTGCGCCAAGGCCTCCGGGGCTTCCAACCTGCGCGTCATGTTCAAGTACATCCTGCCCCAGTGCCTGTCTCCGCTGATCATCCGTTTTACTTCCGGTATGGCCGGCGGTATCATGGGTCTGGCCGGTCTGGCCTTCCTGGGCGTCGGTATCGACCCCCGTATCCCCTCCTGGGGCGGTATCATCAACGAGGGCCGCGCCATGGTCATGGCCTATCCCTATCAGTGCGCTTACGCCGGTGTGGCCATTATGATCACCACCCTGGCATTCTCCATCCTGGGCGACGGTCTCCGCGACATCCTGGATCCCAAGCTGCGATAAAGGAGGCGTGACACATGGAAAAAGAGAAAATTATTGAAGTCAAGGACTTAAAATTGTACTTTGACGGCGATTACGGCACCACCCAGATCCTCAACGGCATTACCTTTGACATTCACGCCGGTGAGACCCTGGGCATCGTGGGCGAGTCCGGCTGCGGCAAGTCCCAGACCGCCATGTCCATCATGCGGCTGAACAAGGCCCGCCTGGAGGGCAGCATCGAGTTCAAGGGCCAGAATATGCTGACCCTGC
>JAFXDF010000097.1 GCA_017521295.1 Clostridia bacterium
ACGAGGATGTTCTGGCTGAGGGCACCTGGCAGCTGTACTTCACCGAGAAGCCCGAGCCTCTGACCCGTGAAGAGAAGAAGGCCTGGCTGGCCACCCAGACCGGCGTGTCTGTTGGCTCCGACGCCTTCTTCCCCTTCGGCGACAACGTGGAGCGGGCCCGCAAGTCCGGCGTGTGCTACATCGCCCAGCCCGGCGGCTCCGTCCGTGACGACAACGTCATCGAGACCGCCGACAAATATGACATCGCCATGTGCTTCACCGGCGCCCGTCTGTTCCATCACTAAGCCTTTCAAAGGGTCGATGCCTGCATCGACCCTCTTCCCCTTTCTATACCACTTAAGAGAAAGAAGGATTTTCCTATGAATTTACTGGTTGTGGGCGGTGGCGGCCGTGAGCACGCCATCATTCAGAGCCTGAAAAAGAACCCCGACGTTGCCAAAATTTACGCCCTGCCCGGCAACGGCGGCATCGCCCAGGATGCCGAGTGCGTTTCCATCGGTGCCACCGATATCGACGGCATCGTGGCCTTTGCCAAAGAGCACGCCATCGACTTTGCCGTGGTGGCCCCCGACGATCCCCTGGTGCTGGGCTGCGCCGACGCTCTGGAAGAGCTGGGCATCCCCGTGTTCGGCCCCCGAAAGAACGCCGCCATCATCGAAGGCAGCAAGGTGTTCTCCAAGCGGCTGATGCAGAAGTACAACATCCCCACCGCCGCTTATGCGGTGTTCACCGACTTGAAGGAGGCCCTGGATTACATCGAGGACGCCCCCATCCCCACCGTCATCAAGGCGGACGGTCTGGCCCTGGGCAAGGGCGTCATCATCGCCCAGACCCGCCAGGAGGCCAAGCAGGCCCTCCGTTCCATGCTGGAGGACAAGGTCTTTGGCGACAGCGGCAGCCGGGTCATCATCGAGGAGTTCCTCACCGGCCCCGAGGTTTCCGTTCTGTCCTTCACCGACGGCGAAACGGTGGTCCCCATGATCTCTTCCATGGACCACAAGCGTGCCCTGGACGGCGATCAGGGTCTCAACACCGGCGGCATGGGTACCATCGCACCCAATCCCTACTACACCGAAGAGGTGGCCAAGGAGTGCATGGAGACCATCTTCCTGCCCACCATCCGGGCCATGAAGGCCGAGGGCCGTCCCTTCAAGGGCTGCCTGTACTTCGGTCTGATGCTCACCCCCAACGGCCCCAAGGTCATTGAATACAACTGCCGCTTCGGCGATCCCGAGACCCAGGTGGTGCTGCCCCTGCTGGAGAGCGACCTGCTCACCGTCATGCAGGCCGTTGCCGCAGGCAAGCTCCACGAGACCCAGGTCAAGTGGAAGGACGCCGCCGCCTGCTGCGTGGTCATGGCCTCCAAGGGCTATCCCACCGCCTATGAAAAGGGCTTTGCCATCACCCTGCCGGAGCTGCAGGGCGACGAGCACGTATTCATCGCCGGTGCCAAGCTGAACGAGGGCAAGCTGGTCACCTCTGGCGGCCGTGTCCTGGGTGCCGTCATCGTGAAGCCCACCCTCAAGGAGGCCATCGATGCTTCCTACGGTCTGGTGGACCGCATCCACTTTGACAACGCATTCTACCGCCGTGATATCGGCCAGCGCGCTCTGGCCGCCAAGGAGGAAAAATAAACCATGGTATACCGTATTTTTGTAGAGAAAAAGCCCGGTCTGGCTCCCGAAGCCGCCGGTATGCTGGCTGACTGCCGCACCTTTCTGGGTCTGACCGCCCTGGAGGATGTGCGCATCCTCAACCGCTATGACGTGGAAGGCATCGAAGAGGCTCTGTTCAACGCCTCCAAGACCACCATCTTCTCCGAGCCCCAGCTGGACAACATCTATGACGAGCCCTGCTTCGAGGATGCCGCCGCCGTGTTTGCCGTGGAGCCCCTGCCCGGTCAGTTCGACCAGCGGGCCGACTCCGCCGCCCAGTGCATCCAGCTGCAGGCCCAGGTGGAGCGCCCCGCCGTGGCTTCCGCCAAGGTCTACGCCCTGTACGGCAAGCTGACCGCCGAGGATGTTGCCGCCGTCAAGAAATATGTCATCAACGCCGTGGAGAGCCGTGAGGCCTCCCTGGACAAGCCCGAGACCCTGGCCGTGGAGTACGCCACTCCCGATTCCGTCGCCACCGTGGAAGGCTTCATCGGTCTGGATGAGGACGGCCTGAAGGCCCTGCTGGACGAGCTGGGTCTGGCCATGGACCTGCAGGATCTGAAGTTCCTGCAGAACTACTTCCGTGACGAGGAGCAGCGTGATCCCACCATCACCGAGATCCGCATCGTGGACACCTACTGGTCCGACCACTGCCGTCACACCACCTTCTCCACCCACATCGACAACGTAAAGATCGACGATCCCGCCGTTCAGAAGGCTTACGAGCGCTATCTGGCCGCCCGTGTGGAGGTCTACGGTGAGGAAAAGGCCGCCAAGCGTCCCCAGACCCTGATGGATATCGCCACCATCGGCGCCAAGACCCTGAAGAAGCGGGGCCTGCTGCCCGAGCTGGATGAGAGCGAGGAGATCAACGCCTGCTCCATCCATGTCAACGCAACCGTCAACGGCGAGGAGCAGGATTGGCTGCTGATGTTCAAGAACGAGACCCACAACCATCCCACCGAGATCGAGCCCTTCGGCGGTGCCGCCACCTGTATCGGCGGCTGTATCCGCGATCCTCTGTCCGGCCGTGCCTATGTCCACCAGGCCATGCGCGTCACCGGCGGCGGCGATCCCAGAAAGTCCCTGAGCGAGACCCTGCCCGGCAAGCTGCCCCAGCGCAAGCTGGCTACCACCGCCGCTGCCGGTTACTCCTCTTACGGCAACCAGATCGGTCTGGCCACCGGCCACGTTGCCGAGATCTATCACGAAGGCTACATTGCCAAGCGTCTGGAGTGCGGCGCCGTTGTTGCTGCTGCCCCCGCTTACAATGTCCGCCGCGAGCGCCCCGCCCCCGGCGACGTGGTCATCCTGCTGGGCGGCCGCACCGGCCGTGACGGCATCGGCGGCGCCACCGGCTCCTCCAAGAGCCACAACCAGAAGTCTCTGACCACCATGGCTTCCGAGGTCCAGAAGGGCAACGCCCCCGAGGAGCGCAAGATCCAGCGCCTGTTCCGCAACGCTGAGGTCACCCGCCTCATCAAGCGCTGCAACGACTTCGGCGCAGGCGGCGTCTCTGTCGCCATCGGCGAGCTGGCCGCCGGTCTGAAGATCCAGCTGGACGCCGTCCGCAAGAAATATGACGGTCTGGACGGCACCGAGCTGGCCATCTCCGAATCTCAGGAGCGTATGGCCGTGGTGGTTGCCGCAGAGGACGCCGACAAGTTCATCGCCTTTGCCCAGGATGAAAACCTGGAGGCCTACCGTGTGGCAGAAGTCACCGAGCAGGAGCGCATGGTCATCCAGTGGAAGGGCCAGACCATCGCCGATCTGTCCCGCGCTTTCCTGGACACCAACGGCGCTGTCAAGCACACCTGTGTGGAAGTCCTTGAGAAGGATCTGGCCCCTCTGGCCAAGCCCCTGTACGCCGACCTGCGTGAGATGGCCGCCGCCCTCAAGACCGCCAGCCGCCGGGGTCTGGTGGAGCGTTTTGACGGCTCCATCGGCCAGGGCTCTGTGCTGATGCCCTTCGGTGGCAAGACCCAGAAGACCCCTTCCCAGGCCATGGCCGCCAAGCTGCCCGTGCTGCCCGGTCAGGAGACCGATCAGGCCAGCGTCATGGCATGGGGTCTGGATCCCGACCAGATGATGGTTGACCCCTACACCGGCGCTTACGCCGCCATCTATACTTCCATGGCCAAGCTGGTTGCCGCCGGCGCCGACTATAAGCTGGCCTATCTGACCCTGCAGGAGTTCTTCGAGAAGCTGAAGAACGAGCCTGTCCGCTGGGGCAAGCCCTTTGCCGCCCTGCTGGGCGCTCTGGACGCCCAGATGGAGCTGGGCGCCGCCGCCATCGGCGGTAAGGACTCCATGTCCGGCACCTTCCTGGACAAGGATGTTCCTCCCACCCTGATTTCCTTCGCCATCGCCCCCATCAAGGCCGACCAGGTGCTGTCTCCCGAGTTCAAGGAGGCCGGCCATCCCGTTTATGTGTTCGGCGCCGCCGACGAGAGCGCTGAGAGCCTCAAGAAGACCTGGGAAGGCTTCCACCAGCTGTGCCTGGAGGGCAAGGTCAAGGCTGCCTGGGCCGTTGAGAACGGCATCGGCGAGGCCATCATGAAGATGTCCTTCGGCAACGAGATCGGCTTCCGTGCCGACGTGGACTTTGAGCAGTGGCACGACAACCTGTTCGGCTTCATCGTGGCCGAGCTCTCTGAGGAGACCGACATCCCCGGCTCCATGCTGCTGGGCTGCACCACCGAGGAGAAGGTCATCGACCTGGGCGCCGATTCCGCCACCATCGCCGAGCTGCTGGAGATCAACGAAGGCACCCTGTCCGGCGTTTACACCACCGACGCTCCCTGCAAGGGCGAAACTCCCGTCTTTACCTATGACAAGGGCTGCTCTGCCGCCCCCGCCATCAAGGTGGCCAAGCCCCGCGTCCTGATCCCCGTCTTCCCCGGCACCAACTGCGAGTTTGACTCCGCCCGTGCCGCTATGGAGGCCGGTCTGGAGGCCGATATCGCCGTCATCCGCAACCTGACCGCCGACGACGTTTCCCGCTCGGTGGAAATGATCGCCAAGAAGATCGGCGAAAGCCAGATCATCTTCATCCCCGGCGGCTTCTCCGGCGGCGACGAGCCCGACGGCTCCGCCAAGTTCATCACCGCCTTCTTCCGCAACCCCGAGATTAAGGAAAAGGTCGCCGCCCATCTGAACGACCGCGACGGTCTGATGCTGGGTATCTGCAACGGCTTCCAGGCGCTGATCAAGCTGGGTCTGGTGCCCTTCGGCAAGATCATCGACACCGACGACACCTGCCCCACCCTGTCCTATAACGTCATCGGCCGCCACCAGTCCAAGATGGTCCGGGTCCGTGTGGCCACCAACAAGTCTCCCTGGCTGGCCGAGACCAAGCCCGGTCAGATCTTTACCGTGCCCATTTCCCACGGTGAGGGCCGCTTCCTGTGCTCTGACGAGCTGGTGAAGAAGCTGGCCGAAAACGGCCAGATCGCCACCCAGTATGTGGATCTGAACGGTAACATCACCATGGACACCGAGTTCAACCCCAACGGCTCTGTCTGCGCCATCGAGGGTATCACCTCTCCCGACGGCCGCGTCCTGGGCAAGATGGGTCACGCCGAGCGTATCGGCAAGAACCTGTACCGCAACGTTCCCGGCGATTACGATATGGGCCTGTTCCGTTCTGCCGCCAAGTACTTCAAGTAAGCTATGGCACAGATTTTGGACGGCAAGGCTCTTGCCAAAAAGATCAAGCAGCAGGTAGCGGCGGAAGCCGCCACCCTGCCCCGCACCCCCGGTCTGGCAGTCATCCTGGTGGGCGAAAATCCCGCCTCCCAGGTGTACGTCCGGGGCAAGGAAAAGGATTGTGAAGAGTGCGGCATCCTCAATCTGGGCTGCAAGCTGCCTGCCGAGACCTCGGAAGAGGAACTGCTGGGCATCATTGCCCGGATGAACGCCGACCCCGCCGTGGACGGCATTCTGGTGCAGCTGCCCCTGCCCGGTCATATCGACGAGGGCAAGGTGCTGCGGGCCATCTCCCCGGCCAAGGATGTGGACTGCTTCCATCCGGAAAATGTGGGCGAAATGATGGTGGGCGACCCCGTCTGCTGGCCCTGCACCCCCTTTGGCGTCATGGAACTGCTGCGGGAATACGGCATTTCTGCCGCAGGCAAGCACTGCGTGGTGCTGGGCCGCTCCAACATCGTGGGCAAGCCCATGACCCTGCTGCTGCTCCGGGACAACGGCACGGTGACGGTGTGTCACTCCAAGACCCCCGACTTGAAGGAGCAGTGCCTGAAGGCCGACATTCTGGTGTCCGCTGTGGGCCGGACCGGTCTGGTCACCGCCGACATGGTGAAGGAAGGGGCCGTGGTCATCGACGTGGCCATGAACCGGGATGAAAACGGCAAGCTGTGCGGCGACGTGGTGTACAGTGAGGTAGCCGAAAAGGCATCCTTCATCACCCCCGTTCCCGGCGGCGTGGGCCCCATGACCCGGGCGGTCCTCATGCGCAATGTGCTGGCCGCCGCCAAGGATCACCAGAAATAACAACCGCCATAAAGAAACGGTATGACCCGTGGGTCATACCGTTTTTTGTATGCCGGACCTTTGCTTGACAGGGGTTTTGTCCAATGCTATGATGGATTCAGAATCGGCTTCTCAAGGAGGCACTCATGCTTTTTTCCAGTACCACATTCCTTTATTATTTCCTTCCGGCGGTACTGCTGGTATATTACGGTCTGCTGCGGCGCTCCCGCAAGCTGCAGAACCTGTTTCTCACCCTGGCCAGCCTGTTCTTTTACGCCTGGGGCGAGCCCAAATTCGTGTTGGTGATGCTGCTGTCCATCGCCGCCAACTGGCTGTTCGGCCTGGGGGTGGAGCGGTGCAGGGAACGGCACAACCCCCGCGGCGCAAAGCTCTGGGTCACCGCCGCCATCCTGTTCAATCTGGCGATTTTGTTCCTGTTCAAGTATCTGACCTTTACCCTGAAAAACCTGGTCTGGCTGCTGCCGGAGGGCTTCTCCATCCCGGAGATCGCCCTGCCCATCGGCATTTCCTTCTTCACCTTCCAGGCCCTGTCCTATGTGCTGGACGTGTACCGGGGCGCCGGCGCGGTGCAGAAAAACATCGTCCACGTGGGCCTTTATATCTCCCTGTTCCCTCAGTTGATCGCCGGCCCCATCGTGCGCTATCAGACGGTGGCCGAAGAGATCCTGCACCGCCGGGAGAACACCGAGGACTTTTTCGAAGGCTTTGCCCGGTTTGTGGTGGGCCTTTGCAAAAAAGTCCTGCTGTCCAACAGCCTGTCGGTGTTCGCCGACTACGCCTTTGCCCACACCGGGGAGCTGACGGCGGCCTACGCCTGGCTGGGGGCGGTGTGCTACACCCTGCAGATCTTCTTTGACTTCAGCGGCTACAGCGATATGGCCATCGGCCTGGGCCGGATGTTCGGCTTCCATTTCCTGGAAAACTTTGACTATCCCTATATTTCCCGGTCGGTCACCGAGTTCTGGCGGAGATGGCACATCTCTCTGGGCACCTGGTTCCGGGATTATGTGTACTTCCCCCTGGGAGGCAACCGGGTCTCCCGCCGGCGGCATCTGCTGAATCTGTTTGCCGTGTGGCTGCTCACCGGCATCTGGCACGGGGCCAACTGGACCTTTGTGGCCTGGGGCCTGATGTACTTTGTGCTGCTGGCCGCCGAAAAGCTCACCGGTCTGGACAAGGCACATACGGGCGTTTTGGGCACGGCGGCACGCCGGGCCTATACCCTTTTGTTCGTCATGCTGGGCTGGGTGATCTTCAAGTCGGATTCCCTGGGCCACACCTGGCAGTATTTCGGCGCCATGTTGGGGGGCAACGGCACCGGCCTTTGGGACGGGCTGTTCCTCCGGGATTTCCGCACGGCGCTGATCCCGCTGGCGGCGGCGGTATTGTTCAGCATACCGGTGGCAAACTATGTGAAAAAGCGGTTTTCCACCTGCGGCGGGCTGCCCCAAGTCCTCTATTATGCTGTGCTGTTTTTGCTTTTTGTGCTGTCGATTGCCAGCATCGAGAGCAGCGCTCACAACCCCTTTATCTATTTCAACTTTTAGGAGCGAGCCATGAAAAAGAAACATTATTCCATGCTGCTGTTTTTTGCGGCGGCGGTTTTCGTGGCGGTGGGCCTACTGTCCCGGCCGCTCCTTTCGGGGCTGAAACTGGCCGCCATGCAGCTGGTACACACCGGCGATGTAGAGGCCTTTATCGACGATGTGGACGCCACCTCCAAAAACCTCTCCTATAAGGGAGAGCTCATCGACCTGTACTCCCTGTGGTACCGCCTCACCGACACCCGGGAGGTGGTGAAGGAGGACGCCACCGTGCTGCGGCTGGACAACGATTTTCTGGCCTTTCAGCCCAAGGTGGCCGATGGGGAGACCCTGCAGGAAATGGCCGACGCCTGCGCCCGGCTGAAGGCGGTCACCAACGGCGCCGGAAGCTCTCTTTTGTATGTGATGGCTCCCAACAAGGTGTCCCTTTCCCAGAATGGCAGCAATCCGGTGGCCGACAATCTCCGGGACTTTGCCGGACTTTTGGAAAGCCGGGGCGTTCCGGTGCTGAACCTGAAGGAGCAGATGGCTGCCCAGGGCCTTGCCATGGAGGAGGCCTTTTTCCACACCGACCACCATTGGCTGCCCCAGACCGGCCTGTGGGCCGCCGGGGAGATTGCTGCGGCTTTGGCGCTGGAGGGCGAGGTTTTGCAGCCGGAAAACTACAGCGTTCAGACCTACCCTGACCTGTTTCTGGGCTCGGAGGGCAAAAAGGTGGGTCGGTTCTTCACCCCTCTGGGGCTGGACGACTTCAGCGTTATCACCCCGGATTTTGAAACCCGGCTGACGGCGCGTGACTATACCGGCACCCGGACGGGGGCCTTTGCGGACACCCTTCTGGTGGAAAAGAACCTGCACACCCAGGACCCCTATCTGGCCAACCCCTATGTGGTGTACACCGGCGGAGATTATCCCCTTCAAACCATCCAAAACCACTTGAACGAGAGTGGTGAAACGATCCTGGTGATCCGGGATTCCTATGCCTGCGCCGTTACGCCCTTCCTTTCTCTGGCTGCCGGGGAGGTACACACGGTGGACGTGCGCTACTGGACGGGCATCGAGGAGGCCGACACCATTCTGGAGTATGTGGAGGTGCTGCAGCCCGACCATGTGGTGGTGCTGTACGCCGGCATTTCGCCCCATATGTTTGATTTTGAATAACAAAAACACCGCTCACAGGAGCGGTGTTTTTTCTTGTGTCAGTTTTTCAGAATCCAGTTGGCAATATCGGCGATCACATCGGCGCCGATGTGCTGCTCTTTGGAAAACTCTTTCATCACCTTGCTGATCTTTCCGCAGACGGCAGGCACAAAGGCATGGTTGAGGCCCTCATACAGTCGGAAAGTGACGTTGGGTTTGTCCTTCAGCAGCTGCTGATAGGCGGCAAAGTCGATATTGGGCCGCGCCTGCACGTCTTTCCCTCCTTGAAGGATCAGCAGGGGTTTTTCCGGATTTTGCAGGTAGGTTTCGGCAGGATGATCGCCCATTTCCTTGAAATAATACACCGTGGTGCCGCCGGCCACCTTTTTCTGCTGTGCTTCCGCATCGGTCAGGTCATACATATCGGCAAAGGTGCGCTGCAGCTTTTCGGTCTGTTTTTTCACCAATGGCCGCAGCAGCGCCGGCAGTTCGTCGGCGATGGCTGCCGTCTGGCCCAGCATGACCTCTTCCAGCTTTCTCGGCGTGCCGGCCATCAGCACAAGGCCCCGATAATTGCCGCCCTCGGCATCGATGCGGGGCGCCAGCATACCTCCCATGCTGTGACCGACGATGAAAATACGCGCCGGGTCGATGCGGTTGTCCTTCCGCAGCAGTTCGGTGGCAAGGATGGCATCCTCGATGGTTTCCTCTTTTACGGTCAGCAGGCGACCTTTGTCCCGCATCAGTTTCCGCTCGTGGGCAAAGGAGCGCTTGTCATAACGGATGGATGCGATGCCGTGGGTCGCCAGACCGTCTGCCAGATCCTTGAAAGGGGTCAGCTTGAGGACTTTTTCATCCATGTTGCTGGAGCCCGAACCGTGGACGAACACCACTGCCGGCACCGGTGCCGCGGTGTCCTCCGGTAGGGTAAGCAAGCCGTTGAGGGGGTATTTGGTACCTTTCCCAATGATGATGGGTTCCTGTTTCATAGCCGTTCATCCTTTCTTTCGTTTGCTGAACCACCAGGAATATAGAATGGGAGCAACTACCATGATGCCCAGCACCACCGGCATCACCCAGGTAAGGGCCGGTCCGGTCAAAAAGGCGCACAGCATCAGCA
This sequence comes from Clostridia bacterium, assembly GCA_017521295.1. Classification (GTDB taxonomy): domain Bacteria; phylum Bacillota; class Clostridia; order Oscillospirales; family Butyricicoccaceae; genus UBA4644. The sequence continues at coordinate 9,972 of JAFXDF010000097.1, forward strand.
GCAGACCACCGATCATCCACAGTTTTCCGGCCAGCCGATGGGTGGCGTTCCAGTTTTCCTCGTCGGAAAGTGTCCAGACGACTTTAATGCCGATGGTATAGTTTTGGCGGCACTTGGGCATATAATTTCCAATAATCGCAAAAACGATGCCCAAAAGCAGCAACGCCAGCCGGTCGATGCGAAGGGGCTGACCCAAAGCCGAAGCATAGGTGCTGCCCATTCCAAAAAGCGATACGACAGGCGCGATCCAGAACATCAGTTGAAGAATCTTTTCGTTTTGATGGCGATTTCGCTTGTCCTCTCCGGTCAGCCAAACGCCCAGCCAGTGGATCGCCAGCAGCAGCAGGGGCATACCGAACACCGCTACCGGGCGGCTGCTCCAGCCGTCGGGTTGGCCGTTTGCGCCCCAGTGGATGGCCATTTTCTCAGGCAGCCGATCCCACAGCAGGATCCCGGCCACCATGGGCAGCAGGATGATCAGTGAGGTGAGGATCAGCAGGCCTTTATTCTTCTTCAGCATGGTCATTCGCTCCTTTCAGGTCGGTGATCCAGAGCATGATCTCCTCCAGCACCGATGCGTTCAGCTCGTAAAAAATAAACTTGCCCTCCCGGGTGTCCCGGATCAGGTCGGCCTCCCGGAGCAGCGAAAGATGCCGGGAGATGGCCGCGCCGGTCACCGAAAAATGCCCGGTGATCTCACCGGCCGACAGCCGCCCGCCCTTCAGCAGATTGAGGATCTCCCGCCGGATGGGGTCGGACAGGGCCTTCAGAGTGTTTTGCAGGCTCACAACGCCGCCTCCTTTAACATTTAACTTAATCGTTAAATATAACGTAGCACGATCACAAACTTTTGTCAAGAGAAAAATAGCAAGCAAAGCCTCCCTTGTGTAAAGGGAGGTGGCCGAACGCAGTGAGGTCGGAAGGATTGGCTGCTTTCCACCACAGACTGTGTGACATTTGAAAAAGGCACTGTGGTTCTAAGAACCACAGTGCCTTTTATTATTTCCTTTTGTTTAACCGCTCCAAAAGAAACCTTGGCGGCTGGCCGATTTCGATTTGTTCGGTCACGTCAATAATCTCGAACCCTTTTTGGTAATAGGCTTGCTGAAAGGTCTCCTCGCTGTCATAAACCAGTTCCCTACCGTACCAAGGTTTGGCTGACTGGGGTGTGAGTTCCAGATAGACCGTTTTCCCCTCCGCTTGAAAGGTCAAAACCGTATGAGCCTTTCCCTTTTCCGGCTGAAACAGCAGCCAGATTTTATTGGGAACACCATGCCGGTCCAGCAGCTCTTTCATCACAAGAACAGCCTCGATACAGGTTCCGATTTTTTCTCTTCGTGTGAGGGATGCAGGCTGTACTCGATAGGCTGTCCGAGCCAGCCGGTCATATTCCCGGTCAAACCCGGCTGTGAAATCAGGTTTCACCCTTACACCGTTCAGCAGAAAGCCGTATTCATAGCTGTTTTCCAACAGTTCTTTCCGTAGAATATCGCAAAGATGCGTGACGGTCATTGCTTACCGGATGCCAAAGTTTTCGATGACATAGTCCATGTCCTTGTCGCCGCGGCCGGACAGGTTGATCAGCACCGAGCCGGTGCCCATCTCGCGGGCCAGCTTCATGCCGTAAGCCACGGCGTGGGCGCTCTCGATAGCGGGGATGATGCCCTCCTTGCGGGCCAGCTTGAAGAAGGCGTCGATGGTCTCTTCGTCGTTGATCACGTCGTACTTGACGCGGCCGATCTCCTGGAGGAAGGCGTGCTCGGGACCGGAGGAGGGATAGTCCAGGCCGGAGGCCACCGAATAGACGGGAGCGGGCTCGCCGTTGGCGTCCTTCAGCATGATGGAGTTGAAGCCGTGCATGATGCCCTCGGTGCCGTACTTGAGGCTGGCGGCGTGATCGCCCAGCTTGGGACCACGGCCCAGAGGCTCGATGCCGTAGATGTCCACGGGATCATTCAGGAAGCCGGAGAAGAAGCCGGCAGCGTTGGAGCCGCCGCCTACACAGGCCACGATGGCATCGGGCAGGTGGCCGGTCATGTCGAGGAACTGCTCCCGGGCCTCTTCGCCCACCACGTGCTGGAAGTCACGGACCATCAGGGGGAAGGGATGGGGGCCCAGCACCGAGCCGATGCAGTACATGCTGTTCTTATAATCCTTGGTATAGGCCTCGAAAGCGGCGTCCACCGCCTCCTTGAGGGTCTGCAGGCCGTGGGTGACCTCCACCACGTTGGCGCCCAGGATCTTCATACGGGCCACGTTGGGGGCCTGCTTCTTGATATCCACGGCGCCCATGTAAATGTCGCACTCCAGGCCGAAATAGGCGGCGGCGGTAGCCATAGCCACGCCGTGCTGACCGGCGCCGGTCTCGGCGATGACCTTTTTCTTACCCATGTACTTGGCCAGCATGACCTCGCCCATGCAGTGGTTCAGCTTGTGGGCGCCGGTGTGGTTCAGATCCTCCCGCTTGACATACAGCTGCACCCGGCCCAGCTCGTTGGACAGGCGCTCCAAATGGGAGATGGGGGTGGGACGGCCCTGGAACTCCTTGCGGATGCGGCGCAGCTCGGCGATGAACTGGCGGGACTGGCAGATGGTGAAATAGGCCTCGGTGATCTCGTCCATGGCACGCTGCAGCTCGGGAGACACGTAAGAGCCGCCGTATTTGCCGAAATAGCCGTTCTTGTCGGGATAATATTTGAAATAAGTTTCGAAATCGATGTTGTTCAGCTTCATAAGTATATCCTCCTGAAAGATGTTGTGTTAAGGTAAAGTGGAACGGTGTTTTCAGTAAACACGCCATCGTTTGGTCAGCAGCATGGTAAATCCTCCTGATAAAAGAAAAACGCCCCGGACAAACCCCTTTGGTTTGTCAAGGACGAATAAAACCTTATCCGCGGTGCCACCTTGATTTGCAGCGAAGCTGCACCCTTTGCAGAGCCCCAACAGGCTCCCGGCAACTGACGTATGCCCACACGTCGCGGATACTTGGCGGTGCCGTTCCCCACGCCCTCAGCGGCCCATTTGACGATTTGTTTCTTACCCGGATCGCAGCACCCCGGGCTCTCTGAAAGGCATCATCGTTTTTACTTCCGCTTCAACGGTTTCCTGTGAAATTATAGATAAATGTTAGCACCATCCCTTTGGTTTGTCAACAAAAACTTTCTGGTTTTTCCCGTGCCTTTTGGCGTATTTGTAAGTCTAATGGGTGAAAGAAGGTGATCACAGATGGACAAGACCCCCGCCGACCGGTGGCTGGAAGAGGCCATCCGGGCCCACGGCGACAGCCTTTTGCGGCTGTGCTTTCTCTATCTCCGGGACCGGCAGCTGGCCGAGGACGCCGTGCAGGAGACCTTTGTCCGGGCCTGGCGGGCCTACGGCGGTTTTCGGCAGGACAGCAGTGACAAGACCTGGCTGACCCGCATCGCGGTGAACGTGTGCAAGTCGGCACTGCGCCGGGAGCGGCCCCTGCCCCTGTCCGACGCGCCCGAGGGCAGCTATGAGGCACAGTTTCGGGATGACACCGTACTGCAGGCGGTGTGCGCCCTGCCTCAAAAGCTGCGGGAGGTGGTGCTGCTGTATTATTTTCAGGAGCTTTCCACCCCGGAGATCGCCCGAATGCTCCATCTGCCCCGCAACGTGATCACCGCCCGGCTGAGCCGGGCCCGAGCGCAGCTCAAGACCGATTTGAAAGGATGGTATTTTGATGAACAGGCTGAAACAGCATCTCAATGACAGCTTGCAGGAGCTGGAAATGACCCCGGCGATGCAGGCGGAAATTTTCAGGAAGACCGAAAAGCCCGCACGGGCTGTCCGTAAACATGGCCGGGTGGCGATAGCGGCTCTGCTGGTGATGTGCATGGTGGGCATCACAGCGGTGGCTGCGGTGGTATCCACCGGCTGGCGGTGGAATCCGTCTGATCTTCAGAACGGTCTGATGACCCCCAACACGTATCAAGGTCTTCCGCAGAAAACGCTGGATTATCTGGAAGGGTTGATCGCCGCCAAGCAGCGCGAGATTGGCTTTGATACCTTTGAAGAATTTGAAGAAACTATGGGGTTTTCCCTGTTGCAAGCCGAGGGGATGCATTTGATCGACTCCCGTGTTGACAAAACAGAACCGAAACCGCTGATCGACGTTAGGGTAAGCGGTTTGGATCTAAGCAGTGCAAAGATCCGCGCACAGTACTCCGGCGACATCCGCGATGACAAAGGTAACCGCTTGGGTCGACTGATCGTTCTTCCGGCTGTGGCAGATTTAAGCGCAGAGCCGCAGGCAATTCCCTTTGAATATGAAAATGCTGAAAATGTGAGGGGCACAGCCACCCTTTCCCAGTATGAGATCCAGGCGCTGGGTGTCACCGCCGATCTGATCAGTTGGTCGGACAGTATGTCAGTAGATGCTTATTTCACCTACAAAGGTGTGACCTACCGCATGATTGTTACTTCGGGTGGCAGAGTGGCCTATCCTCCCGCTGCTGTTTCCAGAGCCTGTGCCCTGCTGGAACTCCTGCATGACTGATCGCATATCTTAAAAAATGCACCCCGGTTGGGGTGCATTTTCTTTTTACCACTTTGCGTTGCCGAAGAGGCCGCGGACGATGCGCTTGCCGATCTCCCGGCCAACGGTGTTGGCGGCCGAGTTGACCGCCTTTTCCAGGGCAGAGGTTTTCTTTTTGGTGGATTTGCGGGCGGTGGGCTTTTTGCTCTGGGCCAGCTTGCGCTCCCATTCCTTTTCCCGGCGCTCCTGCTCCTTTTCCCATTCCAGACGGCTGGCTTCGGCCTCGGCCTGGGCCTGCTGGTCGGCCCGGAGCTCCTCCAGCATCTCATAGGCCGACTTGCGGTCCTCTTCCTCCTCGTACTTGCCGTAGAGGGGGCTTTCCAGCAGGATGCGGCGGCAGATGTTGGCGTCGGTCATGTCCATGGCGCTGCGGGGCGGCAGGATGCCGGCCTTTTGCACAATGGAGGGGATGCCCTTTTCGTCCAGTACCGACACCAGGGCTTCGCCGGTACCGATGGCCTGGAGGGCCTCTTCGGTGTCAAAATTGGGATTGACCCGGAAGGAACGGGCGGCGGCCCGGAGGTTCTTCTGGTCGTTGGGGGTGTAAGCCCGGAGGCCGTGCTGCACCCGGTTGCCGATCTGACTCAGCACCGCGTCAGGCAGGTCGGTGGGCTGCTGGGAAATGAACCAGACCGAAACGCCCTTGGAACGGATGAGGCGCACCACCTGCTCCACCTGCTGCAGCAGGGCCTTGGGGGCGTCCTTGAAGAGCAGATGGGCCTCGTCAAAGAAGAAGGCCAGCTTGGGCTTGTCCAGGTCGCCGGCTTCGGGCAGCATTTCGTACAGCTCGGTGAGCATCCACAGCATAAAGGTGGCGTACAGCAGGGGGTGTTGGAACAGCTCCTGGCACTCCAGAATGTTCATGACGCCACGGCCGTCCTCTGCCCAGTCCACCCAGTCGGCAAGATCCAGGTCGGGCTCGCCGAAGAACAGCTCGCCGCCCTCGTCCTCCAGCTTGAGCAGGGCCCGCTGGATGGCGCCGACGGTCTGGGGCGAGATGTTGCCGTAGGTCAGCTTGTACTCTTTGGCGTTGTCGCCCACATACTGGACCATGGCCCGCAGGTCCTTCAGATCCAGCAGCAGCAGGCCGTTGTCGTCTGCCACACGGAAGACGATGCGCAGCACGCCGCCCTGGGTCTCGTTGAGATCCAGCAGCCGGGAGAGCAGCTCGGGGCCCATCTGAGAAATGGTGGTGCGGACGGGGTGGCCCTGCTTGCCGAACACGTCAAAAAACCGCACGGGATAGTCGGTATAGGTGAAATCGGTGAGGCCCATGTTGTCGATACTGCGGCGGATGTGCTTGGTCTCCACGCCGGGACGGCACATACCGGTGAGGTCGCCCTTGATGTCGGCCATAAACACCGGGACGCCCATGTCGCTGAAACTTTCGGCCAGCACCTTGAGAGTCACTGTCTTGCCGGTACCGGTGGCGCCGGCAATGAGGCCGTGGCGGTTGGCCATGGCGGGCTCCAGATAAATGGGGGTCTCGCCGGTGGCGAGCCAGATCTTATGCTCCTGGGGCAAATACATAAAAAAGCCTCCCTGCAGATAAACTGTTAGAATAAGGATATTTTATCACAGATGGGCATCTCCGTCAAAGCCTTTGTTCATCGCAGTATTAACATTTTCTTAATACTTTTCTCAGCAAAGTACCTTGACAGGCGAGATACTTTGTTGTATGATAGAGCCACCATCAAGGAATGGAGGAAACCACATGTCGCTGACATCCGATATCATTCGCGGCCATACCGAAACGATCATCCTGGCACAGCTGCTGGAACACGACAGCTATGGCTATGAGATCAACAAGGCCATCCGCGACCGCACCGGCGGCCAGTACGAGGCCAAGGAGGGCACCCTCTACACCGCCTTCCGCCGTCTGGAGCAGGCCGGATATATCCGCTCCTATTGGGGCGACGAAAGCGCCGGCGCCCGCCGCCGGTACTATGCTATCACCGACGAAGGACGAACTTTTTACAACGAAAACAAGACCGAGTGGCAGCGCATCAAGCACATCATCGACTGTCTGATCGGTACCGATTGCTGAAGGAGGCAACTGAACATATGAATGAGCAACTGCGTGAACTGGTGCAGAACCGTCTGAGCGGCGCTGTCAACTGCCCTGCCAAGGAAGAAATCGTGGAAGAGATCACCGCCGACCTCACCGCAAAATACAACGATCTGCTGGACTGCGGCATGGAGCCCGAAGCCGCTCTGGCCAAGGTGCAGGAGGGCATCGGCGATCTGAGCGAGGTGGTAGCCTTTATCAACGAGGCCAACCGCCGTTCGGAGGAGGCCAGCAAGACCTCCAACAACCCCTTTGCCGGTCTGGATGAGCTGATGCGGCAGATGGGCAAGAATTTGAAAAATCTGGAGCCCTCCATGCGGGAGGTGGCTAACGATCTGAAGAGTGCCGCCGGCCACATCGGCGCCGCCGCCAAAGGTCTGGCCCAGGAGTCCCGGGAGCCCCTGAAGGAAATGGCCCACAATGTGAAGAGCGGCCTCAAGACCACCTGGAAGAACATTTCCGAAAGCTTTGAGGACAGCCGCCACCGGTACGACTACACCGTGCCTGCCGCCGAACTCACCGGCGTGGAGGTCATCACCTCCAGCGGCGATGTGACCTTTGGCGTGTCCCAGGATGACAATATTTATATCGTGGAGCTGTCCAAGAGCGAGCTTTCTGAAGATAAGCTGGCCCGTATCCAGACCACCGGCGGCATCCTCACGGTGGCCCAGGGCCAGAAGTACAGCGCCGGTTCGGTGATGTTCTCCTACGGCATGTTGTCCTCGGATTTCGAGATCTATCTGCCCCAGCGGGCCTGGAACAGCCTGGAGGTCACCACCACCAGCGGTGACGTGGAGCTGGAAAAGGACCTGGAAGTGGCCAATCTGACCCTGAACACCGTCAGCGGCGACCTGGAGTGCCCCCAGCTGAAGTGCGGCGTGGTGGACATCCACACCACCAGCGGTGACGTGGAAGTGACCGGCGACTGCTGTGAGGTCCATCTCAAGACCATTTCCGGCGACTGCGCCTTTGAGGGCTCTGCCGACAAGCTGTTTGCCAAGTCCACCAGCGGCGACCACACCCTGCACATGCGGAACATGCCCTGCGCCATGGAGTTGAACACCGTTTCGGGCGACACCCGGCTGTATCTGCCCGACAACGACGGCTTCACCCTGCGCTATCAGCGGGTTTCCGGCGACGTGCGGTCGGACTTCAATCTGAAGACCTCGCTCAGCGACAAGAGCGGCACGGCCGTCTATCTGGAGGGCGGCGGCCGGAACTACAGTATGCAGACGGTGTCGGGCGATCTCCGGATCTACCGCCGCTGACGACCAAGTGAGAAAAAGGGGGAGCAACCATGAAAAATCGTATTTATAAGAATCGGGAAGCCAAGATGATCTGCGGCGTGTGCGCCGGCGTGGCCGAGTATTTTGACCTGGACCCCACCCTGGTGCGTGTGGCCTGGGCGGTGCTGGCCCTGGCGGGAAGCGTGGGCTTTTGGGCCTATGTGATCTGCGCGCTGATCTTCCCCGACAAAAAAGACGTTCTCTGACAAGCATTCCGAAAAGGCCGCCTGCGGTGTTCCGCAGGCGGTTTTTACTGTTTATTTACAATCACCCCTTGACTTATTAAGGTACCTGCATTATAATGAAGGTGCCTTAATAAATAGAAAGGAGCTGATCGGATGTCCCGTAACCGTATTTCGTTTGATCTGGCCGAACGCCTGGACAAGGCCCCGGCCCCCACTGTCACCCTTTCCCTTTTGGGACGTATTTTCTCTTTCCTCAAGCCCTACACAGCCTATCTGGTCGCTTCTTTTGGAGTGATCGTCCTTTCCGCCGGTCTGGGCGTGGCCCCTTCCCTGCTTACCGGCGCCATCATTGACAAGGGCCTGCTTGCCGGGGATCTTGCCCTTTTGTGTCAGCTGGTACTGCTGTCGCTGATCCTGCTGGTGGTGTCCTCCGGCCTGGGCCTTTTGGAGTCCTGGCTGAGCGCCAACATCGCCCAGGGAGTCACCTGCGACATGAAAAACCGTATGTACAGCCACCTGCAGACCATGCCCCACCGGTTCTTCACCGACACCAAGCAGGGGGAGATCATCACCCGCATGACCGAGGATATCTCGGGCGTCCGGTCGGTGATCACCCAGACCCTGGCCTCCACCCTGCGCAACGTGAGCACCATCGTCATCACCCTGGTGGCCCTTTACCGCACCAACTGGGTGCTGGCCACCGCGGGCGTGGTGCTGCTGCCCCTGTTCATCCTGCCCACCCGGCTGGCCGGTAAGCGCCGCTGGGCCATCACCCGGCAGATCCAGCAAAAGCGGGATGAAAGCAACCAGATGCTCAACGAGACCCTCAGCGTTTCCGGCCAGCTGCTGGTGAAGCTGTTCGGCCGGGAAGGGGACGAAAACCGCAAGTATCGGGAGATCAACGACGAGATCCGCAAGCTGACCGTCACCGAGACCCTCACCGGCCGCCTGTTTATGTCCACCATCCAGATCTTCAGCAGCTTTACCCCCCAGCTGATCTATCTTCTGGGCGGTCTGCTGATGATGAAGGGTTCTTTTGGCCCGGCGGTCACCGTGGGCGAGATCTCCATCATCGTGTCGCTGATGACCCGCCTCCACCGGCCGGTGGACGATCTGTTGAACATCCACGTGGATATCACCCGGTCGCTGGCCCTGTTTGAGCGTTTGTTCGCCTATTACGACATGGTGCCCGACATCGCCGACCGGGAGGGCGCCGTGGAGGTGCCCCGGCTGAAGGGCCAGGTCACCTATGAGCATGTCACCTTCGGCTACCGTCCCGACGCCCCCGTGCTGAAGGACGTGAGCTTCCGGGTGGAGCCCGGCTGCTCCTATGCCTTTGTGGGCGGCTCGGGCGCCGGCAAGAGCACCCTCATCACCCTGCTGCCCCGGCTGTACGACGTGATGGGCGGAAGCATCTCCATCGACGGGATGGATATCCGGGACATGACCCTGGCTTCCCTGCGGCGGAACATCGGCATGGTGTCTCAGGACACCTACCTGTTCAACGGCACCATCGCGGAAAATCTGCGGTACGCCAAGCCCGACGCCACCCGGGAGGAGATCGAGGAGGCCTGTAAAAAGGCCCACATCCACGATTTCATCGCTTCCCTGCCCCAGGGCTACGACACCCTGGTGGGCAACCGGGGCCTGCGGCTTTCGGGCGGTGAAAAGCAGCGGCTGTCCATCGCCCGGGTGATCCTCAAGGATCCCCCCATCCTGCTGCTGGACGAAGCCACCTCCGCGCTGGATTCCATTTCCGAAAGCCACATCCAGGCGGCCATCAAGCCCCTGCTGGAAAGCCGCACCTCTCTGGTGGTGGCCCACCGTCTGTCCACCATCGTAGCCTCCGACAAGATCCTGGTGGTGGATGGGGGCGGCATCGCCGCCTCGGGCACCCACAGCCAGCTGCTGGAGCGTTCGCCCCTGTACAAAAAACTGTTTGAGACCCAATTTACCGTGCCTGTAAAGGAGGATGACCATGGAACAACTGACCATTCGTTTGATGGAAGAGCTGCGTAAAAACGCCATTCTTGTGCGCCGCAGCTTTCACCGGCCGGGCCCCCAGGTGGGCAGCCACAGCCGCCTGTTGACCCTGCTGCTGGAAAACCCCGGCATCAGCCAGAAATCCCTGTGCCAGCTGCTGCACATCCGGCCTCAGTCTTTAGGCGAGCAGCTGTTCAAGCTGGAGAGCGCCGGCCTGCTGACCCGGCAGAGCAACCGGCATGACCGGCGGATCTTCAACCTGTACCTCACCGAGGCAGGTGTGACCGAGGCCAAGGCCCTGGACGCCCAGCACGACGCCACCCGCCGGAAGATCTTTTCCGACATGACGGAGGAGGACATGACCGCCCTGCTTACTCTGCTGGAAAAGCTCAACGCCTCCATCGTGAACAATGTGGAGCTGCCCGAGCCCCACCGGCATTTCCCCGAAGAATAAAGAAAAAGCACTCCTTTCGGAGTGCTTTTCTCGTTAATAAACCACTTTTCCCAGGGCTGACTGGATGAGCTCGGAGGCCAGGATGCCGGTCTTGTTGCGCTCGTCCAGGATGGGGTTGACCTCCACCATGTCCAGGCTCACCAGCTTGCCGCTTTCGGCCAGGGTCTCCACCGCCAGGAAGGCTTCCCGAACGGTGAGTCCGCTGTGGACCACCGTACCGGTGCCCGGTGCCGCCTCCGGCGTGATGGCGTCCACATCAAAGCTGAGATGAATACCGGCGGTACCGTTGCCCGCCACCTCCAGCGCCCGATGCATGATCTCGCCCATGCCGAACCGGTCAATGACATTGATGGGGAACACGGTGATGCCGGCGGCCTTCATCCGGCGGCGCTCTTCGTCGTCGATATCCCGGCCGCCGATCTGGACGCAGTGCCGGGGGTCCACAAACACCGGCCCCTGGCCAAAGTCCACCATACAATCAGGGCCGTGGCCGCAGACCGCCGAAAAGGGCATACCGTGCATATTGCCGGTGAGGGTGCTCTCCTGGTTGTTCCAGTCGCCGTGGGCGTCGATCCAGATGACGCCCAGGCCGCCTCTGGGTGCAAAATGAGCGGCGGAAGCCGCCACACTGCCGGCGGCGATGCTGTGGTCACCGCCCAGGGTGATGGGAAAATGACCGCGGGCCAGACTGTGGGTGACGGCCTCGAAGAGGCGTCGGTTCACGTCCACCACCTGTGTATAATACCGCAGGTCAGGCAGGCTCTCCCCCTCGGACAGGGGCACGATATCCCCACAGTCATGGACGGTATGACCCAGGTTGGCCAAGCCTTCGCAAAGGCCGCCGTAACGGATGGCCATGGGGCCCATGGCCACCCCTCGTTTGGAAGCGCCCAGGTCCATCTGGACGCCGATGATATCCAGTTCGCGCACAGCGCACCGCCTTTCGTTTTTACTCTTTGGAAGCGTAGATGCGATCCACCGTCACAACGGCGTTGTAGTTGCCGTCCAGCAGGCTGACGATCTCCTCCACCTGGCGGCGGATCTCGCCGTCGGGCAGCTTCACGTCAAAGGGACAGGCCACGTCAAAGATCAGATTGGTGTGGGTGGGGCCGGTGACCATGCGGAAGTCGTGGACGGTGATGCGCCGGTCGATGACCTGCACCAGCTGGCACATTTTGCTCCGCATACGCAGCACTTCCTGGTCGTCGGTGACGATGGGGTCCATGTGGATGACGGCGTCACAGCGGAAGGTGTCCCGCAGGGTCTGCTCCACCAGGTCGATGGTGTCGTGCATCTGCAGCAGATCGCCGTCGGCAGGCACCTCGGCATGGAGGGAGATCATCATGCGGCCGGGGCCGTAGTCGTGGACCACCAGGTCGTGGATGGACTGGATGGGGGGATACTCCAGCACGGTCTTTTCGATCTCGGCCACCAGTTCGGGATCGGGAGCCTGGCCCAGCAGGGGATCGACGGTCTCCTTGGCGGCCTTGATGCCGGCAAAGAGGATGAAGCCAGCCACCGCCAGACCCACCCAGCCGTCGATGTTCACGCTGAAGAAATGGGCGATGAGCGTCGCGGCCAGAACGGCGGCGGTGGAAATGCTGTCGCTGAGGCTGTCGGCGGCGGTGGCCTTCATGGCGGCCGAGTTGATCTTGTCGCCGATGCGGCGGTTATAGTGGGACATGTACAGTTTTCCGGCGATACCCATCACCAGAATGGCCACCGAAAGCCAGCTGAACTCAATGGGCTCGGGAGCACGGATCTTTTGAAAAGAGCTCTGCAAAAGCTCAAAGCCCATGAGCAGAATGAGCACCGACACCGCCAGACCGGAGAGATATTCCATACGGCCGTGACCGAAGGGGTGGTCGGGGTCGGGCTTCTGTCCGGCCAGCTTGAAGCCCACGATGGTCACCAGGCTGGAGCCGGCGTCCGACAGGTTGTTGAAGGCGTCGGCGGTGATGGCGATGGAGCCGCTGATGGTACCTGCAAAGAACTTTGCCAAAAACAGCAGCAGATTGAGGGCGATGCCCACGCCGCCGCACAGCACGCCGTACCTGCGGCGTACCTCAGGATCGGTGACCTGTTCATGATCGGGGATCAGCCACCGGGAAAGAAGTGTAACCATTGTTTTGATACCTCACACAGAAAAGTACCGCAGGAGCGGCTGCTCCTGCGGTTTGGTCTTGCGAACTTACTGCTGCGCGCCGCAGTTGCTGCAGAACTTGGAGTCCTCAGCCACCACCGCACCGCACTGGGCGCAGTGGCGCTCCAGAATGGGCTGGGGCTCTTCCTCAACGGGAGCTTCCTCTTCCACAGGCTCTTCGGGCGTCTTGAGAATCTCGATCTGCTGCTGCAGGGCCTCGATGCTCTCGTTGGCGGCAACGATGCTCTCGCACAGGGCGATGACCTGGGGATCGGTGACGGTACCCTCCTGGAACTGTGCCCACAGCAGGTCGCCGATCTGACACTTGAACTGCTCGATGGAGTCGTTCTCGCTCTTGATCTTCATATTCAGCTTGCCCACCTCGATGGCGGTATTGGCAGATTCTTTGGCGGACTTTGCCGCGGCAGCGATTTTGTCAAAAAATGCCATTTTACAGACCTCCTCTATCGTTTCAAATGGATGTTTTTGGTGATTGAGTTTAGTATAACATAATTATGCACAGAATTCCATGCCTGTGAAGGATTTTTCTTTGCGACGGGCCGTTTCTGTGCTATACTGTAGAAAAAAGGAAAAACGGAGGGGTAACCATGGCCATTTTCGGCAACCGGTGGGACGACATTCTGAAGGAAGATCTGGAAAGTCCGTCCTATCAGCAGCTGCGGCAGTTTTTGAAAGAGGAATATGCCTCGGGGCCGGTCTATCCCCCTATGAACGATGTGTTCAACGCCCTGCGGTACACCGACTATGACAAGGTGAAGGTGGTGCTGCTGGGCCAGGATCCCTATCACGGCCCGGGGCAGGCCCACGGCCTGGCCTTTTCGGTGCAGAGAGGCGTCAAGATCCCGCCCTCCCTGCAGAATATGTACAAGGAGCTGCAGACCGACCTGGGCTGCACCATCCCCAGCCACGGCAATCTGGTGGAGTGGGCCAACCAGGGAGTGCTGATGCTCAACACGGTGCTCACCGTGCGGGAGGCCCAGCCCAACTCCCACAAGAATAAGGGTTGGGAGCAGTTCACCGACAGCATCATCCGCCATCTGGACAGGCGGGAGATCCCCATGGTGTTCCTCCTGTGGGGCGCCAACGCCCGGGCCAAGATCCCCCTGATCCACGGTATGCAGCATCTGGTGCTGGCAGCGCCCCACCCCAGCCCCCTTTCGGCCTACCAGGGCTTCTTTGGCTGCCGCCATTTTTCCACCGCCAATGAATTTCTCAAAAACTGTGGCCAGTCGCCCATCGACTGGCAGATCCATGACTAAGGAGGAATACCCATGTTAAAAGACCTGCTGAAGCAAAACCGCAGCTACCGGGGTTATGACGAAAGCGTGCGCCTCACCCGGGAGCAGCTGCTGGACATGGTGGACTGCGCCCGCTATGCCCCCTTTTCCCAGAACTTCCAGTCCTTCAAGTACGTGCTGGTGCACACCAAGGAGGACTGCGACAAGCTGCAGCCCTGCACCGGCTGGGCACGGGGCCTGCCCCACATGACCCTGCCTCACCCCGGCCACTGCCCCACCGGTTTCATCGTCATGTGCTATGACAACACCATCGGCCCGGGCGTGGAGCGGTTCTGGAAGGATGTGGGCATTTGCGCCCAGACCATCCTGCTGCGGGCCACCGAGATGGGCCTGGGCGGCTGCATGATCGGCAATTTCAATCCCGAAAAGGTCCGGGAGACCCTGGAGCTGGAGGAGCGCTTCCGCCCGGTGCTGGTGATCGCCCTGGGCAAGCCCGACGAGACGGTGGTGCTCACCGAGCTGAAGCCCGGCGAGAGCTTCAACTATTACCGGGACGAAAACGATGTGCACTACGTGCCCAAGCGCCCGCTGGACGAGATCATTATTAAGTAACAGCAAAAATCCCCCGAAACCGCGGTTTCGGGGGATTCTTTTATTCCACAATATTGGTGAAAATCTTGGTCATGGGGACGTCGCGCTTTTCGGCAGGTTCTTTGGCGTTGCCCACAGCCAGAGCGGACACCGGCCAGAAGCCGTCCTGCAGCTTCAGCTTATACAGCACCTCAAAGCTGTTGTTCACCGCCTGGATAGAGCCCAGATAAACGCTGCCCAGGCCCAGATCGGTAGCGGCCAGGTGCATGTTTTCCACCACGCAGCCGGCGCTGGCGATCATCATGGGCGAGATCTGGCCCTGATCCTCCTGCACCGACACGATGATGACGGTGGGGGCGCCACGGGTACAGCTGAAGCTGTCATCGCCGTAGGCGGCCTTGGCGGCCGTGTCGATGAGCTCCAGAAGCTTCTTGTCCTGCACCACCGTCAGCTGCAGCTGTTCATACTTGCCCCGGGCAACGGGGGCGGCGCAGCCTGCCTGCAGAATGGCCTTCAGCTGGCTTTCGGTGAGCTGCACATCGGTATATTCCCGGCAGGATTTGCGGGTGAGCATCAATTCATTCCATTCCATAAAGACGCCTCCTTTACTTGCTGTTTTCCATCAGCAGCTGCTGCTTGATATCCCACAGCTTCTGGGAAAGGTCCACATAATAGGGATGGGGATTCTCGAAACGGGAAACGGCATCCCAGATCTTGCCCTGGCACTCTTTGCAATAGGCCCGGATCTCTTCGATATCCCGGGGCTTGTGGATGCAGACACCCTTGTCGAACAGCTGCACCTGCAGGGGCTTGGCCTCGTAATCGGTGATGGTGTGGCGCTTCCAGGTGTGGTTGGGGTCGAACAGCAGATAGGGCTGGCTGTCGTCGATGACCTCGTCCCGGAGGGTCAGCACATCGGAACGGTACTTGCCGTCCCGCTTGTCGGTGAAGCGCCAGACCTGTTTGAAGTGGGGATTGGTAATCTTGCCCACGTTTTCGGAAATTTTGATCTTGGGGATGATGCCTCCGTCGGGGCCGTCGATGGCCACCAGCTTGTAAACGCCGCCGAACACAGGGGCGCTCTTGGCGGTGATGAGGCGCTCACCGATGCCGAAGGAGTTGATCTTGGCGCCCTGGCGCAGCAGATCGCGCACCAGGAACTCATCCAGAGAGTTGGAGACCACGATGCCGCAGTCCTCCATGCCGGCCTCGTCCAGCATTTTGCGGGTCTCGATACTCAGATAAGCGATATCGCCCGAGTCGATGCGGACGCCCTTCATGCGGCAGCCCATGGGCTCCAGCACTTCCTTGGCCACCTTGATGGCGTTGGGCACGCCGGACTTCAGCACGTTGTAGGTATCCACCAGCACGGTGCAGGCGTTGGGATAAGTGCGGGCATAGGCGGCGAATGCCTCATACTCGCTGTCAAAGGACTGGACCCAGCTGTGAGCCATGGTGCCCAGGGCGGGCACGCCGTAGTCCCGGTCGGACAGCACGCAGGCGGTACCGGCGGCACCGGCGATATAGGCGGCGCGGGCACCCAGTACGGCGCCGTCAGCGCCCTGGGCCCGGCGGGAGCCGAACTCCATCACCGCACGGCCCTCGGCAGCCCGCACCATGCGGCTGGCCTTGGTGGCGATGAGGCTCTGGTGGTTGATGGTCAGCAGGATCATGGTCTCGATGAACTGCGCCTGAATGATGGGACCGCGGACGGTGACGATGGGCTCGCCGGGGAAGATGATCTCGCCTTCGGGGATGGCCCACACGTCGCATTCAAACTTGAAATTGCGCAGATAGTCCAAAAAGCCCTTGGAGAAGCAGCCGCGGCCCTCCAGATAAGCGATGTCCTCGTCGGTAAATTTGAGATTCTTCAGATACTCCACCATCTGCTCCACACCGGCCATAATGGCGTAGCCGCCGTCATCGGGGACCTTCCGGAAAAACATATCGAAATAGGCGACGGTATCCGCCATGCCGTTTTCGAAATAGCCGTTTGCCATGGTCAGCTGGTAAAAGTCGGTGAGCATTGTAAGATTCTTGTCCATAATCGTTGCCTCCCACCTGTTGAAAAAACAGGTTTTTGCCTTTGTTTCGTGGTTTTGTTTTAAAAATCCTTGAAAAAGGTGTCTTTACACCTCATTATAGCATAGAATCACGAAAAAGCAACGAAAAAACATGGTTCGAAGGAATGGACAAACCTTTCCGATTTTGGTATGATAAAGTGTAAGGATTTTCCGCGTTTTACGCGTTTTTCAGGAGGTTTTCCCATGAATTTTTGCAGTACCAGAAACCGTGACCTGCGGGTCACTTCCGCCCAGGCCATCCTCCAGGGTCTTTCCGAGGACGGCGGCCTGTTTCTCCCCACCCAGCTGCCCGCCTTTTCTGCCCAGCAGATCGAGGGGATGGCCGGCCAGGACTACCGCCAGGTAGCCGCCGCCGTGCTGGGCGCGTTCCTGCCCGACTATACCGCGGAGGAGATCGGGGACTTTGTGGCCGGCGCCTACGGCAAGCAGTTTGACACCCCCGACGTGGCCCCCGTCAAGGCCATTCAGCCCGGCGTTTACAGCCTGGAACTGTGGCACGGCCCCACCTGCGCCTTTAAGGATTTCGCCCTGCAGATGCTGCCCCGCCTGCTGCCCGCCGCCGCCAGAAAGTGCGGTTCGGACAAGACGGTGGCCATCCTGGTGGCCACTTCCGGCGACACCGGCAAGGCTGCCCTGGAGGGCTTCGCTGATGTGGAGGGCACCAAGATCTGCGTGTTCTATCCCCACGGCGGCACCTCCGATATGCAGCGGCTGCAGATGGTCACCCAGACCGGCGACAACGTGAACGTCTTTGCCGTCCGGGGCAACTTTGACGACACCCAGAACGGCGTGAAGGCCATTTTCACCGACGCCGCTGTGGTCAAGGAGCTGGATGAGCGCGGCGTGATGCTGTCCTCTGCCAACTCTATCAACTGGGGCCGTCTGGCACCCCAGATCGCCTATTACTACTGGGCCTATGCCCAGCTGCTCAAGCAGGGCAAGATCAAGATGGGCGACAAGATCAACTTCTCGGTTCCCACCGGCAACTTCGGCGACATTCTGGCCGGTTATCTGGCCAAAAAGTCCGGCCTGCCTGTGGACAAGCTGATCTGCGCCTCCAACGAAAACAACGTGCTCACCGACTTTTTGACCACCGGCGTGTACGACCGCAACCGCAAGTTCCATCTCACCGATTCTCCCAGCATGGACATTCTGATCTCCTCCAACCTGGAGCGTCTGTTGTTCCTGCTCACCGACGGCAACGATATCGTGGTCCGCAACTGGATGGACCAGCTGAAAAAGCACGGCAAGTACGATGTGGGTCCCAATGTGCTGGCCAAGCTGAAGGAAGAGGGCTTCGTGGGCTATTGGTGCAACGACGACCAGACCGAGGTCACCGTCCACGACACCTGGTTCGCCAAGGGCTATCTGTGCGACACCCACACCGGCGTGGCCGTCAATGCTCTGGAGCAGTACACCAAGGAGACCGGCGACGAGACTCCCTGCGTGGTGGTGTCCACCGCCTCCCCCTTCAAGTTCGCCCCCGCCATCCTGCCCGCCATGGACCTGGATTTTGAGGGCACCGACTTCCAGATGCTGGAGGCCATGGAGATCGTCTCCTGTATGCCCACTCCCGCTCCTCTGAAGAACCTGAAAAACAAGGCTCCCCGGTTTGAAGCGGTCATCGACAAGGAAGCCATGAAGCAGGAAGTGCTGGACTGGCTGAAGTAACCCGTTTTTCTCCAAAAGGAGGTACCTTTATGAAATCTATCGTATTCCTCTGCGACGGCATGGCCGACTATCCCGTGTCTGCCTTTGACGGCAGAACGCCGCTGGACGTTTCCCGCCATCCCAATATGGACAAGATCGCCGAAGGCGGCCTGTTCGGTCTGGCCCGCACCGTGCCCCACGGCCAGAAGCCCGGCTCGGACAACGCCAACCTGTCGGTTTTCGGCTACGATCCCCTGGTGTACTACACCGGCCGTTCTCCCCTGGAGGCCGTGAACATGGGCATTGATCTGGCCCAGGAGGACGTGGCCTACCGCTGCAATCTGGTGACCCTCCGAGGCTCTGACAACATCGAAGAATGCACCATGGGCGACTATTCCGCCGGTGAAATTTCCACCGAAGAAGCCCGGGAGCTGATCCAGGCCATGGACAAGCTGTTCCGCACCGACAAGGTGGAGCTCTATCCCGGCGTCAGCTACCGGCACTGCCTGGTGCTGCGGGCTGCCGACACCGGCGCCCAGCTGACCCCGCCCCACGATATCTCCGGCAAGCCCGTCCGGGACTGCCTGCCCAAGGGCGTCAACGGTTCGCTGCTGCTGGACATGATGAAGCGCTCCTTTGCCCTGCTCAAGGATCATCCTGTCAACCAGAAGCGCGTTGCCCAGGGAAAGAACCCTGCCAACTGCCTGTGGTTCTGGGGCGAAGGCCGCAAGCCTGCCCTCACCCCCTTTGCCGAAAAATTCGGCGTACAGAAGGGCGGCGTCATTTCCGCCGTGGACCTGATCCGCGGTATCGGCCGCTGCGCCGGCCTGGAGGTGCTGCCCGTGGACGGCGTGATCACCGGTACCTTTGAGACCGACTTTGACGCCAAGGCAAAGGCCGCCATCCGCGCCTTTGAAGAAGGCCACCAGTTCGTTTATCTCCACATGGAAGGCCCCGATGAGTGCGGCCACCACCGCCAGGTCCAGGAGAAGGTCACCTGCATCGAGGACATCGACAAAAAGGTCATCGGCCCGGTGATGGAATATCTGGAAAACTGCGGCGAGGACTATTCGGTGCTGTTGATGCCCGACCATCCCACCCCCCTGTGCCTCATGACCCACGTCAGCGATCCGGTGCCCTTTGCCCTGCTGTCCAGCAAATATCCCGTGGACAACACCGGCGCGGTCTTTACCGAGTATGCCGCCCGTGCCACCGGCGTGATGGTGCCCCGTGCCTGTGACCTGATGGAAAAACTGCTTGGTTAAGGAGATTTCTATGGAAATGATCGAATGCGGCAAGGTCCTCAACACCCACGGCGTCCGTGGGGAGATCAAGGTGGACAACTACTGCGACGAGGGTTTTTATAAAAAAATCAAGACCGTCTTTGTGGGTGGCACCGAATACAAGATCAGATCAGCCCGGGATCACGGCGCTTTCGTGCTGCTGACCCTGGAGGGCATCGAAACGGTGGAGCAGGCCATGCTGCTGAAAAACAAGGCCATCACCGCCCGCCGTGCCGATCTGAAGCTGAAAAAGGGCGAGTACCTCTACCAGGATCTGTACGGTTTCGACGTGTACGATCTGCGGAAAGAGGCCGTCATCGGCCAGCTGCGGGATGTGCTGGAGCGGCCCGCCTCCATGGTGTACGTCATCGACTGCGACGGCCAGGAGGCCCTCATCCCCGCGGTGGAACCCTTTCACCAGGACGTGGATCTGGACAAAAAGGTACTGACCCTCCGCACCATCGAAGGGATGCTGCCCAATGAGAATTGACATTCTGACCCTGTTCCCCGAAATGGTGGACAACGCCCTGAAGGAAAGCATCATCGGCCGTGGCCGGGAGGCCGGGCTCATCGACATCCGCTGCCACCACATCCGGGATTATGCCACCGACAAGCGCCGCCGCACCGACGATTATCCCTACGGCGGCGGCCAGGGTATGGTGATGCAGTGCGAGCCCCTGGCCCGTTGTCTGGAGGATGTGAAGGAGGGCAAGGAGGTGCACACCATCCTCATGAGCCCTGCTGGCGGCCGGTTTGACCAAGAAAAGGCCCGGGAACTGCTGGAGCGGGAGCACATCATCCTGGTGTGCGGCCACTATGAGGGCGTGGACCGCCGGTTCGTGGACGCCTGCATCGACGAAGAGCTGTCCATCGGCGACTTCGTCCTCACCGGCGGCGAGCTGGCCGCCATGGTGATCACCGACGCGGTGTGCCGAATGGTGCCCGGTGTTCTGGCCGAGACCGCCAGCTTCGAGGACGAGAGCCATTGGAGCGGTGTGCTGGAATATCCTCAGTACACCCGGCCCGAGGTGTGGCGGGATATGCCGGTGCCCCAGGTTTTGCTGTCAGGCAACCACGAAAATATCCAGAAGTGGCGTCGGCTGCAGGCTCTGTATCTCACCCGGGAACGCCGCCCCGACCTGTTTGAACAGCTGGAGCTGGACAAAAAAGAAAAAAAACTGCTGTCCATCCTGGACGCAGCGCTGGCAGACGAGGATCTGCAAAAATTGATGTGACCAAACGAAAGGGGCGTCTTATGCGCACGAAACACGCTAAAAAAGTGATCGCGGCATTATTAGCGCTCCTGGTTTTGCTGCTCGTTACGCAGATCCGGGTGATCCACGTTTCCGATCAAAAAATCATTTTGTTCCGCAAGCCTTCTGAAAGTGGCGGTTCAAGCGCCGGAAATGACATCCGGAAAGATTTTGCGGAAGCAGGAAAAGATCCCGATCGGGTGACCATTCGGTGTATCGGCACAAACACTGACGGAACCTACTTCCTCTGTACGTACATTGATGTAGACGGCGCTGCCACCGATTACTATGCCTTTGATGCCGGCGATCTCAATAGTCCTGTGCGCGCGATCGTTTATTGGGAGCCTGTCACACCGTGAAACACAAAAAACCGTCCTTTCGGACGGTTTTTTTGCTGTTCTTCAGAACGTTACCCGCATCTGATACCACAGGGCGCCGCCGTGCTCCGACTGGGACACGCCCTCGCTGACGAAGCCGAACTTGGCGTAATAGTGCACCAAATGCTCCTTGCAGGTGAGCACCAGACCCTTTCGCCCCTGGGCCCGGGCGTCAGCCACTACCCGCTCCAGCACCATGCCGGCGCATCCCTGCTTCCGGCGGGAGAGGATGGTATTCACGCCGAAGATCATCTGCCATGCACCCTTGTCGTTGTGCATGGTGGGATCGTCAAACATCTCATCACACAGATCGGGCAGGTCGGTGGCCATGCCGTTGACAAAGCTCACCACCTGGCCCTCATCTTCCAGCAGCCAAAAATAGTCGGGATAGACCGCCAGACGGCCTTCCAGCGCCTTGCGGGAAGCTGCCTCTGCAGGCGGAAAACACTCCTGCTCAATCTGATTCAGAATGTCCAGATCGGCAGCGGTCGCGTGTCTGATGTTCATAATATTTCCTCCGTTTTCTCTCTTTTCGGTTGTAAATTCAGAATAGTCAGCGCCGCCAGCACCAGGGCAATCCCGGCCCAGCCGGACAGACTGGGCAGCTCGGAAAAGAAAAAGATGCCAAAGACGGTAGCCATCACCGGCTCAATGCAGGCCAGCACGGCCGCAACGCCGTTTTCCACATGCTGTAGACCGGTGGTGTAAGCGATGTAAGGGATGATGGTGGTGACCACCGTGTAGATCACCAGATACAGCAGATGCCGGGGCTGTGCGATCACCCCTGTGAGCTGACCGAAATCGGTAAGCGGGATGCCGCCGACAGCGCCGAACAGAAAAATATACGCGGTGATGGTGATGGGATGATACCCCCGCTGCAGAGCATAGCGGGAGAAAATGCTGTACAGGCCGTAGCCAAAGCCCGAACCCAGACCCAGCAGTAGCGTCCCGGCAGAAAGGCTCATGCCGCCTGCCACACCGCTGGCCAGGGCGCAGCCCACAAAGGCCATGGCAAGGCACAGCAGTTTTTTCTTTGTGAGCTTTTCACCAAACAGCGGAACCGACAGCAGCAGCACAAAAATGGGGGAAGTGTACAGCAAAATGGCAGCCACCGACAGGGATGCCCGCTGAATGGTCTGAAAATAGCAATAATTGAAGAGAATGACGCTGACGATGCCGCCGCCGGCAAAGCACCAGAGATCTTTTCCTTTGACCCGCAGCAGGTCACGGCGGCATATCCCCAGTACCACAAACATACCAACCACCGTCAAGACCGAACGAATCTCCACGATCTGCATGGATTCCAGACCGATGCTGTTGAGGTGCCGCACAAACACCCCCAGCGTCGCCCAACAGCAGCCCGCCAGGATCACCAGAAAAGGTGCAAGTTTTTTCATAGGATCACCTTCTTGCTTCTCACAAGGCTATTATAGCACAAATGCGGGAAAAGTCGAGCATAACAAACGGCGGTGAACCCCTATTCACCGCCGTCATTTTATTTCTGTTCGTCTTTTGTCTTTTCCCGTTTCTTGTTTTTCTTTTTATATTCCTTGGTTTCGGTGAGGAACTCGCCTTTTTCCCGGTCTTCTTTTTTGACACTGCCAAATCGCGCTGCACCGGCAACACCCCATAGGATGCCCATTATAACACAGCCGGGGATCCAGTTGGCGGTGCCATGGATCGCACGGCTGTTCATCAGCCAGCCCATAAACGCACCAGCAAGGGCTCCGAAAACAGGTCCCAGAATGTACGGATTCATAGAATAACCCCCCTTTTTTCTACAGTATATCATAGATTCAGGCGAGCAAATCTTAAGAATTCTGAAATTGTACGGATAAGAAAAAGCGGCAAGCCTTTCGGCTTGCCGCTTTCATGGCTCCCCCTGTAGGACTTGAACCTACGACACCGCGGTTAACAGCCGCGTGCTCTACCGACTGAGCTAAGGAGGAATATGGTGACCCGTAGGAGAATCGAACTCCTGTTTGCGGCGTGAGAGGCCGCCGTCTTAACCGCTTGACCAACGGGCCGGTTTGGTACACCTTCAGGGACTCGAACCCTGGACACCCTGATTAAGAGTCAGGTGCTCTACCAACTGAGCTAAAGGTGCATTTCAGGG
>JAFXDF010000098.1 GCA_017521295.1 Clostridia bacterium
TGATCCCCGCCTATTGCGAGACCTGCGGCAAGTGCGAGTTCTATCTCCCCGAGATCGTGGGAAAGATCGAAGAACTGGCCTTTTTGGTTCGCAGCGACACCAACTGAGAAAGGAGCAGTCATGGCAAACGACAAAATTTGCATCTTTTGCGGTGAAAAGTTGGGATTGTTCGGCAGCACCCATATTTCCTGCGCCGGCACCTATCAGCCTTGCTGCAAAAACTGCAGCAAAGAGATCGAGCCGCTCAGCGAGATTGAGCAGTGCCGCCGTGCCCTGCAGTCAGGTCTGGCCGTTTCTCCAGAAAAACTGGAGGAGCGTATCCGATTTATGGAAACCGTACCGGACAGCCGTCTTGCCTGCCTTCGCTGCGGCGGGCCGATGAAGTTCCTGTCCGTCAGACTGTTGGACAGCAGCCCTGCCTTTGACGGCATCCTGTCAACCAGTTTCCCTGTTCTGCCCGCCTTCTGCGAAAAATGCGGTAGGTACGAGTTTTTTGAGCCCAGTACGGTGCGGGCCGACGCCAAACTTGCCTGGCTCATCCGCCATGACACCGGCGAATAAGCAAACAAAATGGGCCCGTTGCAAAACACCCCGCTGTCATCCTGAGCGAAGTCGAAGGATCTCCTTCCACCAGCAGAGTCTGCCGTTTTTGGGGGGTTCTTCGGTGTTCCACCTCAGAATGACAGGTGTTTTGCAACGGGCCCTCTTTTTGCCTTATTTCCGGGAAAGTTCCAGGGTGACGATCTCGCAGTCGGTGCCCACACGCATGGGCATTCCCCAGGTGCCGGCGCCCGAGGTGACCACCACCTGGGGGCTGTTTTGGTCCTGCTGATACCAGCCGTGATCCACGGTGAACAGCTGCCGGGTGACCAGCCCCGCCGGGAAAAGCTGGCCCTTGTGGGTGTGGCCCGAGAGGATCAGATCGGTCTCGGCGCCGTATTCCCGGATGCCGGCGGGATTGTGGTCCAGCACCACCAGGGGAAGGTCCTGCCGGACCTGCTGCGCCACCTGGGCCCAGTCACCCCGGGGGCGGTCAGAGCCGCCGATGGGGAAGCCGTCCGCACGGCCTGCCAGCTGGATCACGCCGCCCACCACCGTCACTTCCTCCTGCAGAAGGGTGATGCCGCAGTCCCGCAGGAAGGCCTCCATCCGGGTGAGGGTGGCGCCGGCGTCATGGTTGCCCCAACAGGCGTACACCCCATAGTCGGCCGAAAGGGCGGACAGCTGTGCCTTGGCGGCTTCGGGATCCCGGATGGCGTCAAAATCGTTGTCGAACAGGTCGCCTGCGATGCAGATCACCTGGGGTGACAGGCTGTTGATCTCCTGCACCAATGTCTCCAGCCGCGCCTCCGAGCCCACCGCCCCCAGGTGCAGATCGGACACCAGCACCATCCGCAGACCCTCTTCCGGGCCGTTTTTCAAGGGAATGTCATAAGACAGGTGGGTGAAGGTCCTGGCGTGGATAAAGCCGTAGGTCACCGTGCAAAGGGTCAGCAGCAGAGCCGCCGAGGCGGCCAGGAACCGGGCGTTCTGGGGCAGGGGATGTACCAGATTCAGCAGCACCACCGCCAGATCGGCCAGCAGAAAGAACAAAAGCAGATAGACAAAAATGCCCATCCAGTAACTGCCCGCCAGGCGGAGGACGTTTTTGACCCCATCCGACACCGGCAGCATGGACCGGGCAAAGCCCAGCACCAAAAGGGCGGTGAGGGTGATCCAAAGCACTGCTGTGGAAAAACCGGGCAGGCCGGGCGCAAGCTGCCGCAGCCAGCCGCACAGATGGCGGGCGATATAATAATTGCTGCCGCAGACCAGCAGCACCATGACCGCCGCTAGGAAATAAGCAAAGATCGGCATAATCGGGCCTCCGTGAATGGGATAGGCTGATTATACACCCAAAGTCTGCCATTGGGAAGTGCCGCGCCCTTGTTTTCCCGGCGAAAATCGGGTATAGTGGAAGCAAAGGAGGGGATATGATGACGAGCCTGCCTGCAAAGGAAATCTATGCTGCCCTGGAACGGGAGTTCCGCCCCTGGGAGTGCACCGAGGTGTTCTCCACCATGGGCCTGCAGTTTGACCATACCGAAGAAGTGCGCAAGGTCTATACCGCAACCTTCGTCTCCGACGAGGTGATGGACCAGATCGAGAGCAGGGGAGACACCCACTGCCTGCTGTTCACCCACCATCCGGTATCCCAGAAAAAAGACCTGACAAAGGACTCGCCGCCCCTTACAGAAGAACTGGTGGAACGGCTGCGGAAAAGCTGCATCTCGGTGTTCAACTACCACATTCCCCTGGACCGGGTGAGCCCCTGGTCACCGGGCACCAATCTGGCAAAAGCCATGGGTCTCACACCCTATGAGGCGTTTTACGAGCAGAATCTGGTGAAGATGGGCCTTTTGTGCCATACGCCCTTTGCCACTCAGACCCAGTTTGCCCAGGCGGCCGAACAGACCCTGGGCCATCCGGTGAAGCTCTACCGCTATGGTGATGAGCAGCTGCCCGGGGGGAAGATCGCCCTTATGGGCGGCGGCGCCTCCAACCCCAACATTTACGCCTGGCTGAAGGAAAAGGGCATCAACCTGTTCTTTACCGGTATGTCCTCGCCCAACATCCCCTGGTGCGCCCGCAATCACGTAAACGCCAAGGCCGCCGGGGTGAGCATTGTGGGCGGCACCCATTACTCCACCGAAAAGTACGCCGTGATGGAGATGGTGAAGTTTTTTGAAGGCCTGGGGCTGGAAAGCGAGTTTCTCCCCGAGACCCCCAATTTTGAGGAGCTGTAAGAAAGGAGCATCGTATGTTTTTGAAAAAAACCAGACAGACTGCCCGGTTTCTGGTGGTGTCCAAAACTCCGGAGGGGCTGGCCTATGCACCCAATAGCGCGGTGGCCCCCATTCTGCCTGACCTGAACAAGGTGTTTCGGATACTGCTGCGGTTTGACCCCCGGCGGGAGAACTACCACCCCGACGATAATGATTTGGTGTTGTCCTGCGATCCCACTCTGTATGATGCTTTGAACGAGGGGAGCTTTATTCAGGGCACCTGGGAAGGAAATCGACTGCTTTCCTTCGAACCCTGTCAATGATCTTTTGGGAGACACAGTCATGAACAAGCAACGAAAAGCCGATCTGCTGCTGGTGATGGTCACCGCCTTTTGGGGCGTGTCCTATTTCCTGGTGGATCTGTGCCTCACCGACCTGCCGCCCCTGACCCTGAATGCCTTTCGCTTTTTGGTGGCCTTTTTCCTGCTGGCGGCGGTTTTTTACAAAAAAATGCGGCCCATTTCGGCCGCCACGGTGAAATACAGCCTGTTGGTGGGTGTGTTTCTCATGCTGGTGTACGTTTGCTGCACCTACGGCGTGATGTATACCTCCATCTCCAACGCCGGGTTCATCTGCGCCCTGCCGGCAGTGACCACCCCGGTGCTCAATTATTTCTTCACCGGGCAGAAGCCCGGCCGCCGTCTGACGGTGTGCATTTTGCTGTGCGCCGTGGGCCTGGCCCTGCTGACCCTCAACGAGGCCTTCCGGCCGGCTCTGGGCGATGTGATCTGCCTGGGCGTGGCGCTGTTTTACGCCCTCGATCTGATCTTCACCGAAAAGGCGGTGGCCCGGCCCGATGTGGATCCCCTGCAGATGGGTGTTCTGGAGCTGGGCGTGGTAGGTGTCATCATGCTGGTGCTGTCGGTACTGCTGGAGGAGCCCCGGCTGCCCTCCACGCCGCTGTTCTGGGGCAGCGCCCTGTTCCTGGCCCTGTTCTGCACCGGCTTTGCCTTTGTGGTGCAGACCGTCCAGCAGCAGTATACCTCGGCCAACCACGTGGGGCTGATCTTCACCTTAGAGCCGCTGTTTTCGGCGGTGGTGGCCTATTTCCTGGCCGACGAGGTGCTGCTGCCCCGAGGCTATGTGGGGGCGGCCATGATGATGGCCAGCCTGGTCATTATGGAAGCCGTTCCGGGCAAAAAGGAAGAATAAACAAAAACGGGTATCTATTTTTGTGAAAAATAACAGACGCTTTCGGTTGTACCGAGGGCGTCTGTTTTGCTATAATAAAGGCGGATAACGCTGCGCTTGAAGCGAAAACCGATAAATGCAGCGTTTTAACCAAAAATACCATATGCTTTTTGTGCGATATGAGAGGAGTGAGGACATGGCCAAGATCTATGAGAACTTCACGACCATGATCGACCGGGCGGCGTCCATCCTGGGCCTGGAGCGCACCCAGTACGAGTTCGCCAAGTTCCCCGAGCGTGAAATGATCGTTTCGGTGCCGGTGGAGATGGACGACGGCACGGTCACCGTGTTCCAGGGCTACCGGGTGCAGCATTCCAGTCTGCTGGGCCCCTACAAGGGCGGCGTCCGCTTCCACCCCACTGTGGACCACGACAGCATCCGCGGCCTGGCCGGACTGATGACCCTGAAATGCACCCTGGCGGGCCTGCCCTTCGGCGGTGCCAAGGGCGGCGTCAGCGTGGACCCGGCCAAGCTCAGCAGGGGAGAGTTGGTGCGCCTCACCCGGCGCTATACCGCCATGATCCTGCCGGTGATCGGCCCCGACGTGGACATTCCCGCACCCGATGTGGGCACCGACGACACCATCATGGGCTGGATCATGGACACCTACAGCATGATGGCCGGCAAGGCCATCCCCGGCATCGTCACCGGCAAACCGGTGGAGCTGGGCGGCAGCCGTGGCCGTCACGACGCCACCGGCAAGGGCGCGGTCTATGTGCTGAAAGAGGCCATGAAGCGCCTTCGGGTGGGCCGTGAGCCCAGCACCGCCGCCGTGGCCGGCCTGGGCAACGTGGGCAAAAGCGCCCTCCGGGGCATGTATGAGCAGGGCATCCGTGTGGTGGCCGTCAGCGATTCCACCGGCGGCATCCTCCGGGAGGAGGGCCTGGACGTGCCTGCGGTGCTGGCCTTTAAGGAGGGCGGCGGCAGCCTCCGGGACTACAGCGCCCCCGGCGTGCGGCAGATCCCCCGGGAACAGGTGCTGGAGACTCCCTGCACCGTGCTGGCTCTGTGTACCGTCAACGCCGCCGTCACCGAGGAAAACGCCGGAAAGCTCCAGGCGAGCATCCTTCTGGAGTGCGGCAACGCCCAGATCACCGCGGTGGCAGGCGACCTTTTGGAAAGCAGGGAAGTGACCGTCATCCCCGATCTGGTGGCCACCGCCGGCGGCGTCATCGTGGATTATTTCGAGCGTGTCCAGAACGTCCAGTCGCTGATCTGGGAGCAGTTCGAGGTGGACCGCATGATGAAGAACATCATCCTCAAAACCTTTGACCAGGTGTGGGAGGCCGCCGTCCAGCATGGGGTGTCTCTCCGGGTAGCCTCCTATGTGATCGCGTTGGAAAAGGTCTGCGAGGCAAAACGCATCCGCGGAATATTCCCCTAATGGGAGGGTCAGATTATGAGCATCGGATTATTTGATATCATGGGCCCTATCACCATCGGCCCTTCTTCCTCTCACACCGCCGGAGCGGTGCGTATCGGCCTGGTGTGCCGTATGCTGCTGGAGGATGAGGTGAAAAGCGCCAAAATCACCTTTTACGGCTCCTTTGCCGACACCTATCACGGCCACGGCACCGACAAAGCGGTGGTAGGCGGCCTTCTGGGCTTCCGCACCGACAACGAAAAGATCCGGGAGAGCCTCCGCCTGGCTGAGTTCCGGGGCCTGAGCTACGAGTTCCACACCGCCGACGACCCCAAGCTGCACCCCAACACCGTCCTCATCGAGGCCAGCTCCCGGGAGAAAACCGTCCGGGTCCAGGGCGCTTCGGTGGGCGGCGGCGCCATCCGCATCACCGAGATCAACGGTATGCCGGTGCAGATCTCCTTTGTGGAGGATACGCTGATCCTGTTCCACCGGGATGCCCCCGGCGTGCTGGCCAGCATCGCCCACATTTTGTCCTCCAACGGCTACAACATCGGCAATCTGCGCCTGTCCCGCACCCGGCGTGAAGGCGACGTCATCACCGTGGTGGAGACCGACGTGCCGGTGGACGGCACCACCGCCGGACAGCTGTGCTCGGTGGAGAGCGTCAGTGAAGCCGTTGTCATTCCGCACTTTTAAGGAGGCTTTTCTATGGATATCCCCAGTATTGATTATCTGCTGGACGAGACCGCAAAAAACGGCCAGCCCATCTGGCAGGTGGTGCTCCGGGAGGAGCAGAGCGACTCGGGCAGCAGCCAGGAAAGTGTCCTGGAACGGGCCATGGTCACCTATGAGGTGATGAAAAACGCCGCCATGTCGGGCATCGCCAGCGACATGAAGTCGGTCTCCGGCCTCACCGGCGGCGACGCGGCGAAATACTACAATTATCTGCGCAATCACAAGAGCCTTCTGGGCTCCATGGAATCCCGGGCGGTGGCTTACGCCCTGGGCACCAGCGGCTACAATGCCGCCATGGGCGTGGTGGTGGCCTGTCCCACCGCCGGCGCCGCCGGCATCGTGCCCGGCGTGCTCATCGCCGCCCAGGAGGAATACGGCTTTTCCGACCGGGAGGCCGTCTACGGCCTGCTGACCGCCTCTGCCATCGGCGGCGTGGTGGCCACCCGGGCCACCATTTCGGGCGCTGCCGGCGGCTGCCAGGCTGAGTGCGGCACCGCCTGTGCCATGGCTGCCGCGGCGCTGGTGGAGGTCATGGGCGGCTCGCCCCGGCAGTGCACCGACGCCGCCGCCCTGGCGCTGAAAAACTGCCTGGGCCTGGCCTGTGACCCGGTGGCCGGCCTGGTGGAGGTGCCCTGCGTCAAGCGCAACGGCGTCTATGCCGTGATGGCCATTTCGGCCGCCGATATGGCCCTGGCGGGCATTCGCAGCTTCATCCCTCTGGACGAGGTCATCGACGCCATGTACCAGATCGGATGCGCCATGCCCTCCTGCATCCGGGAGACCGCCGAGGGCGGCCTTGCCACCACCCCCACCGGTCTTGCCGCCAAAAGGAGGATGTTCTGATGCCTGCACAGGACTTGCTTGTAAAGCTATGGAACTTGCCATCGAAAGAGCCGGTTTTGCGGCGACTTTCGGAGCAGAATGTTTCCATCAAACGGGTGATCGCACCCGACCGGGCCCGGGTTTTGCAGTTCGTGGAAAAGCACTTCGGCGCTGGCTGGATGCACGAATGTGAGGCTGCTTTGTCCACCGTGCCCTCCACCTGCTATGTGGCGGTGAAGGACAGGGAGGTCATCGGCTTTGCCTGTTTCGAGGCCACCTGCAAGGACTATTTCGGCCCCATCGGCGTGGCCCCCGACTGCCGGGAAGGGGGCGTGGGCACCGGACTTTTGCTGTCCTGCCTGCACTCCATGTGGGAAATGGGCTATGCCTACGCCATCATCGGCTGGGCCGACGAGGCCGCGCCTTTCTACGAGAAAACCGTGGGCGCCATGGCTATTCCCGACAGCCATCCGGCCATTTATCAAAACCTCATTCGGAAATGAAAAAAAGCAGGGGAGACCCTGCTTTTTTATTTTACAAAAAAGGCTCTTTGTGCTATGATAAAATGTAACCAACTATGCCTTGAGGAGGTTTGTCATGCCTTATCAGAAACTCCTTGATTTTGCCAAACAGGAGGGCATCGTTCTGTTGGAGAACGAGCCCCTTTGCAACCATACATCCTTCCGGATCGGCGGCCCGGCCCGCTTTTTTGCCATGCCTTCCGACACTCTTCAGCTGTCGGGCCTGCTGGCCTTTGCCCTCATCAACGATGTAAAATACGCCGTTGTGGGCAACGGCAGCAACCTGCTGGTGCCCGACGAGGGCTTTGACGGCCTGGTGATCCGCACCCCCGAGGGGAAACCCCGTTGGCAGGAGGACGGCTGCACCGTCACCGTGCCCTCCGGCTATTCCATGACCCGCCTCAGCGCCGAGGCCGCCAGGCGCGGCCTTTCTGGTCTGACCTTTGCCCAGGGTATCCCCGGCACGGTGGGCGGCGCGGTGGTGATGAACGCCGGCGCCTACGGCGGACAGATCGCCGACACCCTTCTGTCCTCCCGGTGCGTCACGCCAGAGGGGATCCGCACCCTCACCGCCCAGGAGCACAAGCTGTCCTACCGCCACAGCGTCTATGCGGACCATCCCGGCTGGGTGTGCGCCGAGGCCACCTTCCGCCTCACCCCCGGCGACAAAGAGCAGATCCAGGCCGAAATGGCCGATTACGCCCAGCGACGCCGGGACAAACAGCCCCTGGAATGGCCCTCGGCAGGCAGCACCTTTAAGCGGCCCGAAGGCCACTTTGCCGGAAAACTCATTGAGGACGCCGGGCTGAAGGGCTTCACCGTGGGCGGCGCCCAGGTCAGCGAAAAGCACGCCGGTTTTGTCATCAACAAGGGCGGCGCCACCTGCGCAGATGTGCTGTCGCTGATGGAGCAGGTGTCCGATATCGTCTATGAAAAGTTCGGCGTCCGTCTGGAGCCCGAAGTGAAGATTTTAAAATGAAACACCTTCCCAAAACCCCTGTCATTCTGGCAGCCGCAGGCATTTTGCTGCTGCTCGCAGGTGATCTTTACAACAGCATCGGCTTTCTGGTGTGCGTGCTGGGCTGCGTGCTGCTGCTCTGTGCCTGGCTGCTGGGCCTGCGGTATGTCTCCCGAAACGGAAGTGCAAAAACTAAAAGAATTGCAAAGGTTGTAAAGATTCTGACCTTTACAGCGCTTTTCGCCTTTTTGGTGTCCTTTGTCTGGGTGGAGGGCCTCATTCTTGCTCACGATGACGGCACCGAAAACCCCACGGCGCCCACTTTGGTGGTGCTCGGCGCCGGCCTCAACGGCGACCAGCCCTCGCTGACCCTCATTGCCCGGCTGCAGACCGCGCTGGACTATCTCAATGAAAACCCCGCCGCCGTGGCCATCGTCACCGGCGGACAGGGTGCTTACGAGACCGTCACCGAGGCCTCAGCCATGGCAAAATGGCTCACCCGAAAGGGCATTGCACCCGAACGCATCTATCTGGAGGAGCAGTCCACCGACACCCGGGAGAACCTCCGCAACGCCCGGGAGATCATGACGGCGGAAAACCTGCCCGGTCCCATCGCCGTGGTGAGCAACAGCTTCCACCTGTACCGGGCCCGGCTTTTGGCTGGGCAGGCCGGCTTTGAGGCGGTGCAGACCCTGTCTGCCCCGGTGCCAAAGGTGCCCCTGCGCTGGCTGACCGCCAGCGTTTACCTCCGCGAATACTGCAGCATCCTGCTCTTTTACGCCAAGAGCATTTTTTGAAAGGAGAGACCCTATGGATTGTCTGATCATTTCCGGCCTCAGCGGCGCGGGCAAGAGCCTCACGGTGGACGTGCTGGAGGACATCGGCTACTACTGCATCGACAATATGCCGGTCAAGCTGATCCCCCAATTCGTCAACCTCTTTGACAACAGCGCCGAAAAAGACAAAAAGGTGGCCTTTGTGGTGGACATCCGGGCCGGACGGGACCATTCCTATCTGTTCCACGCCCTGGAAGAGATGGAAAAGGCCGGCAGCCGCTGCCGCATCCTGTTTCTGGAGTGCTCCGACCAGGTGCTCATCAATCGGCAAAAGGCCAGCCGCCGCCGCCATCCCCTGGATGTGGACGGTCTGGGTCTGGCTGCCGCCGTGGCCCAGGAGCGGGAGCTCATGGAGCCCATGCGCCGCAACGCCGCTTACATCATCGACACCACCGCGCTGGCGGCTGCCGATCTGAAGAGCCACCTCATCGAGCTGTTCGGTGAGGAAGGGGAGGCCTCTTTGCTGATCTCGGTGTGCTCCTTCGGCTTCAAATACGGCATCCCCCACGAGGCCGACCTGGTCTTTGACGTGCGGTTTTTGCAGAATCCCTATTACATCCCCGAGCTGAAGGGCAAGACCGGCATGACGCAGGAGGTCTACGACTACGTCTTTTCCGACCCCAACGCCGAAGTCTTTGTGCAGAAGCTGGTGGACATGCTCCGATTCACCCTGCCCTTGTACCTGGCCGAGGGCAAGACCTCGCTGGTCATCGCCATCGGCTGCACCGGCGGCCGTCATCGGTCGGTTTCGGTGAGCCGCAGGCTGTTTGAAGAGCTCAAGAGCCTGGCCGACAATGTGACCATCCGCCACCGGGACGCCGAAAGAGGGTAAGCCATGGACCGACTGCTGAAAGAATACCTGCAGGGATCCTATGAGGACATCCCCGACCAGATGCTGGACCTGGCCCGGGCGGCAGGCCGCCGGGTGGTGGCCATCGGCGGCGGCACGGGACTTTCCACCCTTTTGCTGGGCCTCAAGGAATATACCGAAAACATCACCGCCATTGTCACCGTCACCGACGACGGCGGCGGCAGCGGTGTGCTGCGCCGGGAGTTCGGCATTCTACCCCCCGGTGATATCCGCAACTGTATCCTGGCTCTGGCCGACACCAGCTCCAAGCTTGGCGAACTTTTAAACTACCGCTTTGACGCCGGCAGCCTGTGCGGACAGAGCTTCGGCAATCTGTTCCTGCTGGCCCTCAACAACATTTCCGGCTCCTTCGCCGACGGCGTGGCCGCCATGCACAAGATCCTGGCCGTCACCGGTCAGGTGCTGCCGGTGACCAACCGCACCATCGATGTGGAAGCCACCTTTGCCGACGGCAGCCGGGTGGTGGGAGAGACCTCCATCACCGCCGCCAAAAAAGAGCGCAATCTGGACATTCAGAGCGTCCGCTTGGTGCCCGGCACTGTGGAGGCCCTGCCCCAGGCCATTGAGGCCATCGAACAGGCCGAACTGATTATTCTGGGCCCCGGCAGCCTGTACACCAGCATCATTCCCAACCTGCTGGTGGGGGGCATCGCCGACGCCTTGCAGAAATCCCGGGCCATGAAGCTCTATGTGCTCAACGTGATGACCCAGGAGGGCGAAACCGAGGGCTATTCGGCCGCCGACCACGTGCGGGCCCTTTTGCGCCACGGCGGCGTGGCCGACGTGTGCCTCTACAACACCAAGGAGATCCCCGAAAAACTGGCCGCCCGGTATATGCCCGAGGGCAGCGAGCCTCTGATGCCCGACGCCACCGCCTTCCGGGAACTGGGCGTCCGCCTCTTCGGCGGCGATATGCTGTCCCGCAACGGCCAGCTGGCCCGCCACGACCCCCTGCGGCTGGCCTATAACGTGATGCTTTGCGCCGAGACCTACGCCCACCGGGAGGGGGCTCTGGGCGACTACGACCGCCTGCTGCTGCGCAAGGGATAACCAACAAGGAGACCACTATCATGTCTTTTACCACCGACATCAAAAGTGAATTGTGCCACGTGCCGGTGGCAGACGAGACCGCCCTGGCCGAGGCCCTGGGTATGCTGCTGTTCGCCGGACAGTTTTCCCGGGACAGCCTGCGCATCCAGAGCGAAATGCCCGCTGTGCGCCACCGGGTGACCCAGCTGCTGGGCCGGTATATGGACCTCTGGCCCGAAGAGCAGGACACCATTCTGCAACTGCGGGACCCTCAGGAGATCGCCCGCATCTTCGAGCTGTACGGCTTTGAGCGGGAGAGCTCCCTGCCCCTCAACCGGGCCCTGGTGGAGGACGAAGCCAGCCGCAGCGCCTTTCTCCGGGGTGCCTTCCTCATCGGCGGCTATGTGTCCACCCCCGAAAAGGGCTATCATCTGGAGCTGGTGACCCCCCATTACCACGTTGCCCGGCAGGTAAGCTCCCTGCTGGGGGAAATGGAGCTGTCCGCCGGGTACATTTTGCGCCGGGGCATCCACGTGCTGTACTACAAGGACAGCGCCGCCATCGAGGAGTTCCTCTCGGCCTGCGGCGCCACCGGTGCGGCCATGGATCTGATGCTGAAAAAGGTGGAACGGGAGTTCCGCAACGATATCAACCGCAAGGTCAATTGCGAGACGGCCAACCTCACTAAAACGGTGGGCGCCGCCGCCAAACAGATCGCCGCCATCGAAAAGCTGCAGGAGAGCGGCGTGCTGGAGACCCTGCCCGAAAATCTCCGCCAGACGGCCTTTTTGCGTCTGGCAAACCCCGAAATGTCCCTCACCGAGCTGGTGGCCGCGGCAGGCGGCGCCATCTCCCGGCCGGGACTGAACAATCGGCTGCGCCGCCTGGTGCAGCTGGCAGAGGAGGCTGAAAAATGACCCCCTTCGTACATCTGCATTTACATACCGAATACAGCCTTCTGGACGGCGCCTGCCGTCTGGAGCCACTCATGGAGCGGGTGAAGGAGCTTGGTCAGAGTGCCGTGGCCATCACCGACCACGGTGTGATGTACGGCTGCGTGGATTTCTACAAGGCCGCCAAAAAGGCCGGCGTCAAGCCCATCATCGGCTGCGAGCTTTATGTGGCTCCCCGCACCCGGTTCGACAAGGTCTATGAGCTGGACTACGAGCCCTGGCATCTGGTGCTTCTGTGCAAAAACATGGAGGGCTACCAGAACCTCATCAAGCTGTGCTCGGCGGGCTTTCTGGAGGGCTTTTACAACAAGCCCCGTGTGGACTGGGACCTTTTGCAGGAACACGCCGGGGGACTGGTGTGCCTGTCGGCCTGTCTGGCCGGTGAGGTGCAGAACCACCTGATGCACGGAAACTACGACGCCGCAAAGGAAGTGGCGCTGAGATACGACGGCCTTTTCGGCCGGGGCAACTATTATCTGGAGATGCAGGACCACGGCATCCCCGAGCAGAAGTCCATCAACGCCGGCCTGCTGGCCCTGCATAAGGAGACCGGCATCCCTCTGGTGTGCACCAACGACGCCCACTACCTCCGACGGGAGGACAGCGAGATGCACGACGTGCTTTTGTGCATCCAGACCGGCAAGACCCTGGAGGACGAAAACCGGATGCGCTTTTCGGGCACCGAGTTTTACGTCAAGTCGGGGGAGGAGATGGCCAGCCTCTTCCCAGAGGCCCCCGAGGCTCTGGAAAATACCGTCCGCATTGCCGAAATGTGCAACATGGACTTTATCTTCGGCAAGTACCACCTGCCGGCCTTTCAGCTGCCGGAAGGGGAAACTGACGCCCGGACCTATCTGGAAAAGCTGTGTGAGCAGGGCTTCCAAAAGCGCTATCCCAGCGCACCCCAGGAGTACCGGGATCGTCTGCGCTATGAGCTGGACATGATCGCCCGCATGGGCTTTGTGGAGTACTTCCTCATTGTCCAGGATTTTGTCAACTACGCCAAGTCCCGGGGCATCCCCGTGGGCCCGGGCCGCGGTTCAGGCGCCGGTTCCATCGCCGCCTACTGCCTGCGGATCACCGACGTGGATCCCATGCGCTACAGCCTGTTCTTTGAGCGGTTCATCAACCCCGAGCGTGTCAGTATGCCCGACTTCGATATCGACTTCTGCCCCCGCCGGCGGCAGGAGGTCATCGACTACGTCACCCAAAAGTACGGCGCCGACCACGTGGCCCAGATCGTCACCTTTGGCACCATGGCCGCCCGGGCGGCCGTCCGGGACGTTGGCCGGGTCATGGACATGCCCTATGCCGAGGTGGACATGGTGGCCAAGCTGGTGCCCCAGGAGCTGAAAATGACCCTGGACAAGGCGCTGCAGGTTTCCCCCGAGCTCAAGCGCTATTACGAGGACGATCCCCGCATCAAAAATCTTTTGGACATGGCCCGCAAGATCGAGGGTATGCCCCGCAACTGCTCCACCCACGCCGCAGGCGTCATCATCGCCGCCGCCCCGGTGGACCAGTATGTGCCCCTGTCCCGGGGCGACCAGGGCACCGTCTGCCAGTACGTGATGACCACTCTGGAGGAGCTGGGCCTTTTGAAGATGGACTTTCTGGGCCTGCGCAACCTGACCATCATTGACGACGCTTTGAAGCTCATCGCCCAGTCGGGCAAGGTGCTGGACTGGGAGCATCTGGACTACGAGGATCAGAAGGTCTTTGACATGATCGGCCGTGGCCAGACCGGCGGCGTGTTCCAAATGGAAAGTGCCGGTATGACCGACGTGGCCGTGCGATTAAAGCCCCACAGCGTGGAGGATATCACCGCTATCGTGGCCCTGTTCCGTCCGGGCCCCATGGAATCCATCCCCCGGTTCATTGCCTGCAAGCACGATCCCAGCCTGATCTCCTACAAGCACCCCAGTCTGGAGCCCATCCTGTCGGTCACCTACGGCTGTATCGTCTATCAGGAGCAGGTCATCGAGATCTTCCGCCGCCTTGCGGGCTACAGCCTGGGCCAGGCCGACATGGTCCGCCGGGCCATGAGCAAGAAAAAGGCCAAGGACATCGAAAAAGAGCGGGCCGCCTTTATCCACGGCGACCCCGACCGCAATATCAAGGGCTGTGTGGCCAACGGCATCCCCGCCGATATCGCCGACAGCCTCTATGACGAGATCAACGATTTCGCCAACTACGCCTTCAACAAGGCCCACGCCGTCTGCTACGCCGTGGTGGCCTATCAGACCGCCTGGCTGAAGGTGCACTATCCCAAGGAATATATGGCCGCCCTTCTGACCTCTGTTCTGGGCCAGAACGCCAAGGTGGCCGAGTATATCGAGCAGGCCAAGGACCTGGGTGTTACCGTCCTGCCCCCCGACATCAACGAATCCTACGCCGACTTCGCCGTGGCCGGTGACAACATCCGCTTCGGCCTGGGTTCGGTGAAGAACGTGGGCGTGGGCCTCATCGAAAAACTGGTGCAGGAGCGGCAGCAGAACGGTAATTTCCGGGATTTTTACGATTTCTGCAAGCGCATGAGCGCCTATGACCTGAACAAGCGGGTGCTGGAAAACCTCATCCGCTGCGGCGCCTTTGACAGCCTTGGGGCCAAGCGCTCCCAGCTGCTGAAGGTCTATGAATCGGTGCTGGACGCCGAATCCTCGGCCTCCAAGCGCAATCTGGAAGGGCAGATCGACCTGTTTGCCGAGTTCCGGGAAGAAAGCCCCATGCCGGCAGCCACCCTGCCCGACGTGCCGGAGTTTTCCCGCCGGGAGCTGCTGAACATGGAGCGGGAGACCTGCGGCCTGTATCTGTCCGGTCACCCCATGGAGGAGCTCAAGCCCCTGGCGCTCAAGGCCCACGCCGTGCCCATCGGACGGCTGGTGCAGGCGGTTGCCGAAGGCTCGGACGACATGCTCCAGGACGGCCAGTATGTGACGCTGGCGGGCATGGTCATGACCCTCAAGGTCAAGCTCACCAAAAAGCAGACCCAGATGGCCTATGTGACGTTGGAAGACACCACCGGCAGTCTGGAGCTTCTGGTCTTTGAAAAGGCCCTGGTGTCCGCCGGGCCCTACATCCAGCCCGACCAGGCGGTCATCGTCCACGGACGGATCTCCGCCCGGGAAGAGGAGGAGCCCAAGCTGATGGTGGACGAGGTTTGCCCCCTCAGCGAGGCCCATGTGCAGGCCTATCTGGAAACTCGAAAGTCCCGCTCCCGGGAGGGCTTTTCCCGGCCCGCCCGCCGGGAGGCACCCCAGACCGAGCAGGCCGCCGCACCCACCCCTGCCCCTGCCGACGACGGCAGGACCCTCTGGATCAAGGTCAGCTGTCAGCAGGATGAGCGCTTCTGCCTGGTGTGCCAGGCGCTGGAGCGCAGCCCCGGCAGCCAGAAGGTGGTGCTCTATCTGGTCCACGGCAAGCAGCGGCTGGCCTGGCAGAAGGGCGCCCACATCGAGGCGGTGGCCCGGGCGCTGGAGCCGGTCATCGGCAAGGAAAACATTGTGATCAAATAAACGGCCCTGTGCGGTCATCCCGAGCATAGCCGAGGGATCTCACAGCGCGCCGAAAACCGAAACAGAGGTATCAAAATGGACGATTTTGACATTCGATATACAGCCCTCCGCCGGGCGGTCATTGAAAACTGCTTTGAAAAGCTCAATGACATGCAGCGGCAGGCCGTCCTCAAGACCGAGGGCCCCTTGCTGCTGCTGGCAGGCGCCGGCTCGGGCAAGACCACCGTGCTCATCAACCGCATCATCAATCTTCTGCGGTTCGGCAGCGGTTATGAGGCCGAACTGGCCCCCGAATGGGCCGGCGACAGCGATCTGATGACCCTGGCCTGTGCCGTGGACGATCCCGAGTCGGTCTCTCCGGAGGAGATCGAGCGCCTGTGCGCCGTGGATCCCCCCAAGCCCTGGGAGATCATCGCCATCACCTTTACCAACAAGGCTGCCGGCGAGCTGAAGGCCCGTCTGGAGGTGGCCTGCGGCGAGCAGGGAAGGGACATCTGGGCCCATACCTTCCACACCGCCTGTACCCGTATCCTGCGGCGGTACATCGAGCGGCTGGGCTACGGCTCCAACTTCACCATCTATGACGAGGACGACAAAAAGCGCATGATGGTGTCCATTATCCGGGATTTCGGCTTTGACGAAAAGCGCTTTGACCCCAAGGGGGTCATGTCGGCCATCTCCCGGGCAAAGGACAACCTCATCATGCCCGAGGAATTTGCCGCTCAGGCAGGGGAGGACTACTATAAAAAGACGGTGGCCCGCATCTATGCCGAGTATCAGAAGCGCTGCCGCAAGGCCAGCGCTCTGGACTTTGATGACATCATCTGCAAGACGGTGGAGCTTTTGCAGAACGAGGACGACGTGCGGGAGTACTACCAGCGTAAGTTCCGCTACGTTCTGGTGGACGAGTACCAGGACACCAACCACGCCCAGTATGTGCTGTGCTCTCTGCTGGCCGGCGGCTGGCGCAATTTCTGCGTGGTGGGCGACGACGACCAGAGTATTTACAAGTTCCGGGGCGCCACCATCGAGAACATTCTGGACTTCGAGCACCAGTATCCCGACGCCCACACCATCCGTCTGGAGCAGAATTACCGCTCCACCGGCAACATTCTGGATGCCGCCAACCATGTTATCGCCCGCAACCGGGGCAGAAAGGGCAAGACCCTCTGGACTGACAGCGGCGCCGGCGACAAGATCCGCCTCTACCAGGCGGAAAACCAGGATGAAGAGGCCAATTACATCGCAAAAACCATCGCGAAAGCCTATGGCGAAGGTGGCAAGCTGAAAGACTTTACAGTCCTTTACCGCAATAATGCGTTGAGCAACTTCCTCCAGACCTGCTTTGTGCGTTCGGGCATCCCCTTTGCCGTGGTACGGGGCCGCTCCTTCCTGGACTCGCTGGAGATCCGGGATATGCGGGCCTATCTGGAGGTCATCCACAACCCCGGCGACAGCGTGCGCCTGCACCGCATCATCAACAACCCGCCCCGGAAGATCGGCGCCAAGACGTTAGAGAACGTGGCCGCCATCGCCGCCCAGGAGGGAGACACCGAATTCGCTGTGATTTGCAGGGCTGACAAGTATTCTGACTTGTCACGCGGATCGGCGGCTCTGCTGCGGTTCGGCGAGATGATCTCCAAGCTGCGGGAGCAGAAGGACCAGATCCCTCTGGTGGAGCTCTACGACCAGATGCTGGAACTGTCGGGCTATCGCCTCCATCTGGAGGCCCAGGGCACCGACGAGGCCCGTGGCCGTCTGGAGAACATCCAGGAACTGAAATCCAACATCGTGGACTATCAGAAACGCTGCGAGGAAGAGGGGGAGCACCCCACCCTGGAGGGCTTTCTGGAAGAGCTGAGCCTCATTTCCGACGTGGATAAGTACGACGAAAACGCCGACGTGGTCACCATGATGACCATGCACTCCGCCAAGGGCCTGGAGTTCCCCAAGGTGTTCATCGTGGGCGCCGAAGAGGGCCTGTTCCCCTCCTACCGCTCCATGGAGAGCGAAGAAGAGATGGAGGAGGAGCGCCGCCTGTGCTACGTGGCTCTGACCCGGGCCAAGCGGGAGTTGTACATCACCTGCAGCAAGCGCCGTATGCTCTACGGTCAGACCATGTACGGCAAGCCCTCCCGTTTTATCGAGGAGATCCCCGGCGAGCTGATGGAAGAGGTGGAAGTGCGCCCCCAGCGCCCGGCCTATGGCCAGCAGACCTCCGGCGCCTGGCAGCGCGGCGGCACTGTCAGCTGGCAGCAGGGAAGTGCTCCGCCGCCCCGCAAGCGTCCTGCCGCTCCCAGCCCCTCCTTTGCCTCCGCTCCCTCTGCAGCACCCCAGTTCCGGGTGGGCATGACGGTGAAGCACAAGGTCTTTGGCGTGGGCATCGTCCAGGAAGTCACCCCCATGGGCGGCGACATGCTGCTGAACATCCGCTTTGAAAAGGTGGGGGACAAGCTGATGATGGCCAAGGCCACCGCCAAGTTTATGCAGATCCTGTAATAAGCAGAAAACCGCAGTCGTTTGACT
Source organism: Clostridia bacterium (assembly GCA_017521295.1). Classification (GTDB taxonomy): domain Bacteria; phylum Bacillota; class Clostridia; order Oscillospirales; family Butyricicoccaceae; genus UBA4644. The sequence continues at coordinate 18,149 of JAFXDF010000098.1, forward strand.
GCGGTTTTTTGAATGTATAACAAAAAACCACTTACCCGAAAGTAAGTGGTCAGTGGAGCGGATTACGAGGCTCGAACTCGCTACCTCCACCTTGGCAAGGTGGCGCTCTACCAGATGAGCTAAA
>JAFXDF010000099.1 GCA_017521295.1 Clostridia bacterium
AATCAAAGTTAGTTTGCATAACAAAAAACTCCCCTGCCGTAAGGGCAGAGGAGCCGGAAAGAGATTTCAGTTTTATTCGTCCATGATGACCATGCAGCGGAACACGCCGTCCTTTGCGGAGAAGCGGCAGGAACCGCCGTACTTGTCCGCCGTGGCGGTGATGGACTGGATGCCGATGCCCCGGAGATATTCGGGCATTTCCTCAAAGTCCAGGGACGGTTTACAGGCATTGTCGCAGATGACCACGAAACGCCCTGCCTGATGTTTGATGTTTACGTGAATGAAAGGTTCTTCGCTCCCGCTTTCTGCCGCACCGTGGAGGGCGTTTTCCAGCACATTGGCAACGATGGCAACAAGGTCGGGTGCGTCAGCAGAAAGGTTGGGTTTTGCAGCCGCGCGGATCTCCATGGAAATATTCTGTTCCATGGCCTTTTGGTGAAAGACCTTGAGAATGTTGTTCACCGTTTCGTTTTCGCAGAAGCGCCCGGTGGTGATGGTTTCGATGTGCTCGGTGTGGCGTTTTAAGTAGTCGGTGATATGCTCCAGATTGCCGCTTTCGGCGTAAGCAAGCAGCATTTGATTGTGATGGCGCATATCGTGGTGATTCTGGCGCACAAGCTCTGCCGCCTTCGCCTGGGACTGCACTTGGGACAGCAATAGCTCAGCATGGGTCTTGCGCTGCTTCTCCCGTGTCAGCTCCACCATGTTTTTCATACTGGCGAACACAGAAACGTAGGTAATGCAGAAGGCCAGTACGGTCAGCAGAAATACCGCAAGCTCCTTATCTGATTTGGGCTGCATACCGGGGAGCGCAGCCTGCATGACCACCAGCACGAAAAAGCTCAGCACGACGGCATAGAACTTGCCCCACCCGGAACGAATGTAAGGCATGACCTTGCGGAAGGAGGGCAGCAGCACACGATAAAGGAGCAGCTGCATCAGCACGATCAGGCAGATGGCAACGACGATCTTCGGCAGGTCGCTTTGAATACGGGTATTTGCCACGGTGTCCAGCGTGCCGAAACAGGTGTATATCCCGGCGTAACTGAAAAACAGGAAGCCTTTCTCCTGTATATTCCCCGTGGTGACAACAAAAAACAGAAGGCAGTGGAGGGCAAGCGTCAGGAAGAAATTTGCCCAGGCTGTGCCCTGCGGCAGGAGCATCATCATCGCCATATACAGCAGCCAGATCGCCGCCGTTACCAATTTGCCGAAGCGGGGCTTTGCAAAAAACAGCGAGGCACCGATGTGACTCAGGGGGGTGTGCAGGAAAAATATCATCTCTCCGATGGAACCTGTCATGAGCCGGCACCTCCTGTCAATTAAAGTGATCGAAATAGGCAGAGCGAAGTCCTGCAACCGTGCTGCGCGGAAGCGGAAGCTCCGCGCAGCTTTTCAGCACGGCGGAATCTGCGGTCACTTTCGTGACATGGTTGAGGTTGAGGATATATGCCCTGCCGCAGCGGTGAAAGCAGCCAAAACCCTCCAGCAGATCATACAGCTCGGAGGCCGTTATACGCACCAGCAGTTCAGCACCGTCTTTCATCCGTAGCCGCTGATAGTTTGCGGCGGCTTCGCAATACAGGATGCCGTCAACGGGAATAATTCGGTATTCGCCGTCGATTTTCAGCACAATGCTTTCCTCCACATGGGAAGAAATGCTCTGCATCGCCTTGTCCATGGCAGCAAATAAGTTTTGCTGGGTATAGGGCTTGAGCAGATAGTGGGTGGCATCCACACCGAAAGCCTCCACCGCGTGCTCGGTGGAGGAGGTCAGGAAAATGATAGGACTGCGCACACCTCTGGAGCGCAGTTCAGTGGCCACGCTCATACCGGAAACACCGGGCATGTAGATGTCCAGCAGATAGATGTCGCAGCGCTCACCGGCTTCAATGCTGTCAAGCAGCGCAGAGGAATTCACAAAGGCTTCCGCCGTGATTTCCACATCATGTTTTGCGGCATACTGCTCCAGCATGGCGCGGGTCTTGTCCAGATACAGTTGTTCATCGTCGCAGACGGCAATTCTTAGCACGGCGGCACCTTCTTTCGTTAATATATAAGCTATTGCGTCGGTACATAACTCCCTATAATAAATTATACCACATGATGTGTGTTTGTTCAATCGGGTCGCCCAAACACAATTGTTACTTTTTTGCGATAAAGTGCATTTTTCGGATCACCCATTCCGTTGTCTAAAGGAACGGCTGGTTGCGGGTGTTCCTATACGACAGAAGCATTTTGATTGTTAGAACAGGAATATATGCCCCAGTTTTGGCACTCAGCATTTCTTAAACCAGCGCCTCAGCTGATAGAAAATTTTTTAACGATGTCCTGATCGAAAATGAGAATGTCGAACTTCGCTGATTAATATGACCTTTCGCTATTCCGCGCAAAAGCACACTGTTTCGCATACTGCGTTCATTGTTCAGAGAAGCGCAGAACCGCGAAATGGTTTTGCCCTGCCGCAAAGCATTTCACGGATTTCACAATGACTTGTTTTCGATTCACAAAAATTTGCTCATCGGAAGTGAAAGAAAAGATCGAAGGCAAACGATACATAGCTATTGTGTTTATCACCGCAAGTAAACTGGCGACGCATGGAGTTCATTCCATACGCCGCCGTTGTGTCAGTTATAAATCAATTCTGCAAAGATGGTTTCCTCGGCCTGTGCTTTCAGGCTGTTCATCAGTCCCGTCCATTTCATCGGATCGCTGGCTTTCGGGCTCTCCGTCACGCCGCTGCGTTTCATCAGTTCGGGCATCAGCTGCTCCAACCGAGCATTCGCCGCTTCGTCGATCTCCCTCAGATGGGGATACAGTTTCTCCGACAGGATCATACTGTTCCACAGTATAGGACGATGCTCCTTCAAGTAGCTCTTTCTCATTCGTCCATACTTGCCCAACGGCTTGTTTTCGGTTTCGGTTTCGGTCAATGTCAAGTTGGGGATGTAATAATCGCCGCAGCGGGTATAAGTGAGATTGTTATTCATGATAGTACCTCCGTGTTACTAGTTGGTGAGATGAAAAAAGCACGATGTAAAGTCTCTCGACTCGACATCGTGCTTTTTGTGTTGTTTGCTTCCAACCCTGTCAGACAGATGTCGAAAATTTAACTTTTTCGGATTACTGTCTTATCGACACAGAGGCTTCGGGGTGCTTTTCTTTATGTTTGGGATTATTCGCCCAGTTCCTCCACAACGGCGGCGCAGCGGGCGCACAGACCGTCGGCGTGGTCGGTGTGGGTGTGCTTCCAGCAGCGGGGGCACTTGACGCCGTTGGCCTCGCTCACCAGGACACGGACACCGGCGATGGGAGTTTCGGCAGCCTTGGCGTACAGCTCGGCATCCTCGGAGACCTCCACATCGGAAACGATGAACAGGTCGGCCCAGATATCCTGGAACTCTTCCTGGATGGACTGCAGGTTGTCATTGGGATAGTTGACATCCTTCACCAGCACCACATGGGCTTCCAGAGCCTTACCGATCTTCTTGTCGGCACGGGCGGCTTCCAGAGCGGCGTTGACGCCGGAGCGCAGCATCTGCAGGGATGCCCAGGAGATCATGTTGCCCTGCTCGTACTCGGTGTACTTGCCGTTGAAGGTGTTCAGCAGGATGTTGCGCTCGTCGTCACCCTGCTTGTGGGGCATGGCCAGCCAGATCTCATCACAGGTGAAGGCCAGGATGGGAGCGAACAGGCGGCACATGGTATCCAGCACCAGATACAAAGCGGTCTGGACGGCGCGGCGGGACAGGCTGTCCTTGCCGTCGCAGTACAGGCGGTCCTTGGTGATATCCAGATAGAAGCTGGACAGATCCACCACGCAGAAGTCGTTAATGGCGTGGGAAACCACATGGAACTCGTAGTTGTTATAAGCGGCCAGCACCTTTTCGTTCAGCTCGTTGAGCTTGGTGATGATCCAGCGGTCCAGAGGCTGCATATCCTCGGGCTTCACCAGATTCTCGGGATCGAACTCCACCAGGTTGTCCAGCATGAACTTACAGGTGTTGCGGAACTTCAGATAGTTCTGGCTGATCTGCTTGAAGATCTCCTTGGAGCAGCGCACGTCGGCATGATAGTCGGAAGAGGCGGCCCACAGGCGCACGATGTCGGCGCCGAAGTCCTTGATCAGATCGGCGGGATCCACGCCGTTGCCCAGAGACTTGTGCATGGCGCGGCCCTGACCGTCAACCACCCAGCCGTGGGTCAGAACCTGCTTGAAGGGAGCGCCCTGGTCCAGAGCACCCACAGAGGTCAGCAGAGAGGACTGGAACCAGCCACGATACTGGTCGGCGCCTTCCAGATAGACATCGGCAGGCCACAGTTCGGGGGTGTCCTTCATCAAGGATGCAAAGTGGGTAGAGCCGGAGTCGAACCAGCAGTCCAAAGTGTCAGTCTCCTTTGTGAACTCCATACCGCCGCAGTGGGGGCAGGTAAAGCCTTCGGGAGCGAGTTCCATAGCGTCCTTTTCAAACCAGACGTTAGAGCCAAATTCATCAAAGAGTTTGGAAAGTTTCTCGATGGATTCCGGGGTGGAAACGGGTTTGCCGCAGTCTTTGCAGTAGAATACGGGGATGGGCAGACCCCAACGACGCTGACGGGAGATACACCAGTCTGCGCGCTCCCGGATCATGCTGACCATACGGTCGCCGCCCCAGGCAGGATACCACTGGACATTTTCGATTGCCTTGATCGCCTGATCTTTGAAAGATTCCACAGAGCAGAACCACTGGGGCGTTGCCCGGAAGATGATGGGATTCTTACAACGGCCGCAATGGGGGTAGGAGTGGGTGATTTCTTCGGATGCGAAGAGCATACCGCTTTCACGCATATCCT
>JAFXDF010000100.1 GCA_017521295.1 Clostridia bacterium
CAAGCTGCACTGCGCTGGCGAAAAGACCGTGACCATTGAGGCTATGGGCGCCGGTGAAGTCACTGCCGGCGATATCCGCTGTGATAGCGAGATCGAAATACTGAACCCCGAACTCCACCTCGTCACGCTGATGGAGGACGCCAAGTTCAACATGGAGCTGACTTTCAATCACGGCCGCGGTTATGTCCCCGCCGAGAAGAACAAGCCCGCTCAGTCCATCATCGGTCTGATCCCCGTGGACTCCATCTACACTCCCATCCACAAGGTGAACTATGTAGTGGAAAACACCCGCGTGGGCAACATGACCAACTTTGACAAGCTGACGCTGGAGGTCTATACCGACAAGACCATCACCGCCAAGGACGCCATTTCTCTGTCCGCCAAGATCCTGACCGACCACCTGAGTCTGTTCGTGGATCTGTCCGACGAGATCGGCTCCAAGGCCACCGTGGTGGAAAAGAGCGAAGCCACTCAGGATAAGGTCCTGGAGATGACCATCGAAGAGCTGGATCTCTCCGTCCGTTCCTTCAACTGTCTGAAGCGTGCCGGCATCAACACTGTGGCCGACTTGGTGAACACCACCGAGGAAGACATGATGAAGGTCCGTAACCTGGGCCGTAAGTCCTATGAAGAGGTCGTCAAGAAGATGGCCGACATGGGCCTGAATCTGGCAAAGGAAGAAAACAACTAACCCATAAGACAAGGCGGCGCTGCCCGCGCAGCGCCCCTGTCTTGACCGATATGAGGAGGTAACACAAATGCCCGGAACTCGTAAGCTCGGCAGACCTACCGATCATCGCCGCGCCATGCTGCGCGCCATGGTCACCTATCTGCTGGAGAACGGCAAGATCGAGACCACCGTTACCAGAGCAAAAGAGGTGCGTCCCCTTGCTGAAAAGATGATCACCCTCGGCAAAAAGGGCGATCTGAACGCCAAGCGTGCCGCTATGACTTTCATCACCAAGGAAGATGTGGTCAAGAAGGTTTTCGACGAAATCGCCCCCAAGTACGCTGAGCGTAACGGCGGCTACGTCCGTATCACCCGCATTGGCCCCCGCCGCGGTGACGGCGCCGAGATGGCCATCATCGAGCTGGTCTAATTAGAAACCCCTGACGAAACACGCCTTCGGCGTCTTGCGGCAATTTATGCGGCATAAATGCGTTGTATTTTCTTGAAATACACAAAGTATTCCTGCGAAAATACGCCTTTTTCTGCCACAAAATTTCGCGCAATTCGCACTTGTCGGCTTCATCAGCGTTTTCTATCACCACCGATCCAAAAGGGATTGCTACGCAAATGATGCTGCGTAGCAATCCCTTCTCTTATATCCGGAGGTGTCCTTATGCACATCGAAAACAACATTCTGAAGCACTATCTCCGTAACTGCTACTTCATCACCGGCACGGCCTATGCGGGCAAGTCCACCATGTGTGCCATGCTGGCCGAGAAGTATGATATGCTCCACTACAGCGAAAACTACGGCATACACGAAATGCGGGCGGTAGCCGACCCTGTTTTGCAGCCTAATCTGTGCTATACCCAGAAGATGCCCTCCTGGGAGGCGTTTGTCACCCGTACCCCGGAGGAGTACAATGCCTGGATCGAGGGCAGCGCCCGGGAGGTCAGCCAATTTCAGGTGCTGGAGCTGATCCGCATGTCGGCAAGCGGCAAAAAGATCATCGTGGACACCAATCTTTCCTGGGAACAGCTGCGGGAGCTTTCCGATTATAACCACGTGGCGGTCATGCTGGCGCCCCAAGAGATCACGGTAGAGCGGTTTTTCGACCGCAGCGACGAGGACAAGCAGTTCCTGCTGTCGGTGATCGACAACTGTCCCGACCCCAAGTGGGCCATGGAGAACTATCGCGCCATCATCGCCAAGTGTAACCGTCCGGAGATCTATGAGGCCTTTGAAAACAGCGGCTTTGCCCTGTTCAAGCGGGATTTCTCCGCCGGCGACACCCGGCAGGAGATGCTGGAAAAGCTGGCAAAGCATTTTGGTCTGGAATAAAGACAAAAAGAGAGCGGCTTGACCGCTCTCTTTCTTTATGCTATGATAAAACTCCAATTTCCACAGAAGGAGGTTTTCCCGTGAAACATATCATTACCGTTCAGCATACCCAATCGGTGCATCACACCAATGGCATGGTGGGTTCCTGGACCGACTGGGACCTGTCCGATCTGGGCCGACAGCAGGCCGAAAACATCGGCCGTAATTTGGCGGACTATGTAGGAGACAGTAAATTTGTCCTCTATTCTTCCGATTTGAAGCGAGCAGCCCAGACCGCCGAAGCGGTGGGCCGCCATCTGGGTCTGACCCCCATCCTGCGCGCCGAACTGCGGGAGGGCAACCTGGGCAAAGCCTGCGGAAAGTCGGTGCAGTGGCTCCGTGAAAACCTGGAAATGCAGGAAAAAACCGTGGATGACCGGCTGTTTTCCGACGCTGAGAGCCGCCGGGATATCTGGAACCGGCTGCTGCCTTTTTTCCATGAAATCATGGAAAATGATGAAGAAAATATCATTTTGGTGTCCCACGGCGGCCTTCTGAGCGTGTTCAACGCCATGTTCCAGGGCTTGCCGGTGGAGAGCATGAACACCTGTGAG
>JAFXDF010000101.1 GCA_017521295.1 Clostridia bacterium
AAGTCGCCGCCGTACTTGTCGGCGTCGGGATCAGCGGGCTCGGTGGGAGCGGGAGTGGTGGGTGCGGGGGTAGTGGGGGTCTCTGCGGGGGTCTTGTTGCCGCAGGCTGCAGCCAGGGACAGCATCATCATAGCTGCCAGCAGCAGGGCGATCAGTTTCTTGCTCATTGTGTTTCTCCTTTCGAATTTTGGTTTTATCATTATAAAATAATAATGACCGAAATAGAATTGGGAAATGCTGGGCGGTGCGGGTCAGTTGGTCATGGGCATCACCTTACATAGCAGATTTTTTATAGAAAGCGCTTTGGCGCCTGCTATCAACAGAAGAAGCGGCGGCAGTGTGTTGAAAATGGGAGGAGAACCGTAAGGAGAGAATGTGAGCAAAAAGTTCTGCCGCCGCTTCGGGAAATGATCAGTTGGCGTGGGCCACAGCTGCCTGCCACTCGGCCTTGACTGCCGCCAGGAAGTCCTTGTCCGTGATGCAGTCCAGGGCGATGTGGGAGAAGATCCGGGAGCCCATGACCATGGCGTCACGGGCAGCCTCGGTCTTGCCGTTTTCCATGTGCTCCATGGTGTGCGCGCCGAAATCGTAGTGAGTATACAGGTTCATGGAGGGGGCCACCCAGGACACGTTGCCGATGTCGGAGGACCCGTTGCCCTTTGCATCCGCGGTGTTCAGCGCCTTGGCGCCCAGCTCACGGGCGATGGCAAAGGTCCGCTGCCGCAGGGTCTGGTTGGGAACGTAGTTCCAGTACACCGGCAGCCAGTTCATCTCGTAGGTGGTGTCGGTCATCAGACAGGCGCCCTTGAGGACGTTTTCCATGCGCTGGCGCATATCCTCCAGATATACCTTGTCGTCGGCCCGGAGGGTGATGTGGGCCCGGGCGGTCTCGTGAACGATGTTGGAAGGGCCGGTGCCCTGGAGGATGGTGTAGTGGATGCGGCAGCCGTCCTTTACGTGCTCCCGCATGATCTCCAGGCCGTGGAAGGCCAGCATCATGGCGTCCATGGCCGAGCGGCCGTTCCAGGGCGCGCCGGAGGCGTGGGAGGGGGTGCCGTGGAAGGTGACCTGCTGGGGGGCCAGGGCCTTGTTGGCGAAGGAGCAGGAGGTGCTCCGTCCGGTGTGGTAGGAGAACATCACGTCCACATCACGGAACAGGCCGGCCTCCACCATGTTGATCTTGCCGCCGCGGCTTTCCTCGTCCGGAGTGCCGTAGAGCACCAGTTTAAAGGGCTCCTTGACCACGGCCTTCAGCGCCAGGGCGGCGCCCATGGTGGCCGGGCCCTGAAGGTGATGGCCGCAGGCGTGGCCCATGCCCCGGAGGGCGTCGTATTCCATCATGAAGCCAATGGCCGGACCACCGCTCCCCTGCTCCCAGGTGGCGCGGAAGGCAGTCTCCAGACCGCCAACGCCCCGCTCCACGGTGAAGCCCTCCCCTTCCAGGAATCGGGTCAGCAGGTCGCAGGCGTAATATTCCTCACGGCCGCATTCGGGGTGGTCAAAGATATCGCAGGCGATGGCAAACAGCCGGTCGGCGTTGGCCTCTACCGCCTGCAGAAGAAGTTCTTTTGTATCCATATCAAAAAACTCCTTTCCGTACTATTTTTTGAAATACTTTCGGGGCGATGTGCCTTTGTGTTTGACGAATTCTTTATAGAAATGAGAATAATTGTGAAATCCCGCGTCACCGGCGGCCCGCTCGATACCCGCGCCGTTGCGGACAAGCTCGGCAACCTTGATGAGCCGCTTTTGCAGAATGTATTCGGTGAGGGTCATGCCGGTACTTTTAGGAAACACCTCGCTGAGCTGATAGCGGCTCACATGGCAATTGGCTCGGATATGCTCATGGCTGAGGGTCTCGCCGAGATTTTGCTGAATGTACTCGCACACCCGCCGGATGGCCGGGTCGTTATACGGCGCACTGTCCGTTTGGGTGCTTTGCACCGCCCGGTACAGCAGCATCAGCAGCTGCAAAAGCAGCAGATGGATCTGGGCCTCCCGCAGGGGATCTGCACTCTGCATCAGTGTCCGAATCTCCAAGAGAATCTCCATCGCCCGCGCCCTCTGGCAGTTTTCCAGCCGGATCACGTTGCCGACACCCGGCGGATGATCCCGGAAAGGCTTCAGCAGCGAGATCTCATAGCCCCGCTCCCACAAATAAGAAAGGAACGCCGGCCGCAGATAGATGGACATTCTCTCGTGAACGCCTCCGGCCCGATAACGGTAGCAGCGCAATTCCTGAGGCCGTAAAAGCACCAGATCGCCCGGCTCCAGATCGTGCCGGTTCCCTTCTACAAAACAGCTTCCTCCGCCCTGGAGCAGTGCCGTGATCACATAGGTTTCCTGAAAGGAATAGTCATCTTCACGGGTTGTGTGGGGACCTTCGGGCTGCAGGGTGTGCGAGATGCTGTATGAGTGCCCATTCAGGGACAACCGTGCCATAAAAAACTCCTTGTTGATATCCTTTAATTATAATTCATGGGACTTTTGAAGCACCATTCTCTGCCCCGCGGAAAAACCTTTCTTATTTTCGGCTGCTTTCTTCCTTCAGAAAGTCCATTACGCCCAGCACTTCCAGCAGGATGCCGGTACGGATGGCGTTTTCATCGGGACAGAACCACTCGTTGTGCAGCATCTGGGGATGCCCGGTCTCCTGGCCTACGCCGATGCGGAACATGGTTCCCGGACAGGCCAGATTGAAAGGCAAAGTCCTCGGCGCCCAGACTGGGCTCGGTGCGGCGGATGGCGTTGCCCTCCTCCAGCGCGCCCCGGGCGATGTCCAGCATCCGCAGGGCGGTGGCCTCATCGTTGATGAGGGGCGGATATTTGGTATCCATGTAAACATCGGCGGTAGCGCCGCAGGATGCGGCGGCATTTTCGGCCACTTCCTTGACCCGTGCCTTCACCAGCTCGGTGGTCTCCAGATCCAGAGCACGGATGGTGCCTTCCATCTCCACCTGGCCTGCAACGATGTTGCCCTTGGTACCGCCCTGGATTTTACCGACGGTGACGATGATGGGGGTGGTGGGCGACACCGAACGGCTGGAAATGCTCTGCAGGCCGGTGAGCACATGGGCGGAGGCGATAATGGCGTCCACGCCCCGCTCGGGATGGGCGCCGTGGCAGGCACGGCCGTTGACGGTGATCTTCAGCGTGGTGGAGGAAGCTCCGGTACAGCCGGGCATGAAGCTGGCCTGACCGGCGGTCATTTCGGGATTCACGTGGAGGGCCAGCACCCGCTTCACGGGAGGCTGCTGCAAACAGCCGGCCTCGATCATCTGCCGGGCGCCGCCGCCCTTTTCCTCAGCGGGCTGGAAGAACAGCTTCACCGCGCCGGGCAGTTCGTTTTCCATTCCCTTGAGGATCTTTGCGGTGCCCATAAGAATGGCGGTGTGCATATCGTGGCCGCAAGCGTGCATCACGCCGGGCGTCTGAGAAGCAAAGGGCACGTCGGCCTTTTCCTGAATGGGCAGCGCGTCCATGTCGGCCCGGATGCCCACTGCAAAAGCGGCGTTGGGATCGCCGATGGTGGCCACCACACCGTGGCCGCCCACGTTGGTCTCGTGGGGAATGCCCAGATCGGTGAGCCACCGGCTCACCAGTTCAGCGGTTCGAACCTCCTCATTAGACAGCTCGGGGTGCATATGAATGTCCCGGCGCAGGGCCACGACTTCATCAAAAATATCGTCAATTTTCGCTTTCAGCAGTTCCAGTTCCATAGAGCATATCTCCTCATTCGCATTCCTTCAAAAAGGCCAGCGCACCCAGCACTTCCAGCAGGATTCCGGTTTTGATACAGCTTTCATTGGGGGCAAAATGGTCGTTGTGCAGAGTCTGGGGCCAGGCACAATCGAGTGCGGTGGTTCCCAGATCGAAGAAGGTCCCGGGCACCTCATCCAGGAAAAAGCAGAAATCCTCGGAGGTCATCACCGGCTCTTTGGCCAGGATGACGTTTTCCGCGCCCAGAGCCTCTTTTGCCACCTCCATCATGCGCTGGGTGGCAGCAAGATCGGTGATCACCGGCAGATAGCCGTCATGGATCTCCACATCTGCGGTGGCGCCGTACATAACAGCGGTGTCTTCTGCCACCTGGTGGATGCGTTCCTTTACCAGATCCCGCACTGCAAGATCCAGGGTGCGGAGGGTGCCGCTCATTTCCACCTTGCCGGCCACGATATTGTGGCGGGTGCCGCCGTTGAACTGGCCGATGGTCAGCACCACCGGGCAGGTAGGCGCCACCGAACGGCTGACCACCTGCTGCAGGGCCGTCACCACATGGGCCCCGGCCAGAATAGCATCGGCGCCGGTCTGGGGCTGGGCACCGTGACAGGAGCGGCCGTTGATGGTGATGTGCAGCGTGGTAGAGGACGCGCTGCGGGGACCGTTGAAAAAGGTCACCTTCCCCACCGGCGCGGCAGGATCCACATGGAGGCCCATCACCCGCTTCACCGGAGGATCCTGCAGACAGCCGGCCTCGATCATGGGTTTTGCGCCGCCGCCCTTTTCCTCGGCGGGCTGGAAAAACAGCTTCACCGCGCCGGGCAGTTCGCTTTCCATGCCCTTGAGCACCCGGGCGGTGCCCATGAGGATGGCGGTGTGGACATCGTGTCCGCAGGCGTGCATCACACCGGGATTCTGGGAGGCATAGGGCAGGCCGGTCTGCTCCAGAACGGGAAGTGCGTCCATATCCGCCCGGATGGCCACGGCAAAGCTTGCCTTTGGATCGCCGATGATGGCCACGATGCCGTGGCCTCCCACATTGGTTTGGTGCGGAATATTCAGCCCGGTCAGGTAATCACTGACAAAGGCCATGGTCTGTTCTTCCTGCTGGGACAGTTCCGGGTGCATGTGCAGATGACGGCGCAGCGCTACCACATCTTCGTAAATCTGATCCACTTCCCCGCGGATCTTGTCAATCTCCATCATAATACCTTTTATGTAACAGAACCGGGAACGGTCCTGCTTCCTTTCTCCCGTTTGGGATATAATCTTTTTGTTATAACTGGTTTGTCAATTTTAATTATAGCATTGACAAACGAAACGGGATTATATAAAATTGCCTCGAAATCCGTCGGTATTTGAAAGGAGCAAGCCCTATGAAGATCGAACAGCTGCGTCAGCTTCTGGAAGTGGCAAAGACCAAATCCATCAATCAGGCTGCCATGAACCTGTATATTTCTCAGCCAAACCTTTCCATGTCCCTTCGAAAACTGGAGGCCGAACTTGGGTATCCCCTATTTACCCGCAATAACCGGGGCATTGATCTGACGGCCCAGGGCGAAAAATTTCTGGAATCGGCCTCTTCGGTGCTGCTGCAGTTCGACCAGCTGAAATCCTTCTCTGCCGATTCGTCCGCACAGGACGGACAGAGCTTCTCTCTGGGCAATATGCACTTCCGTTATGTGATCGAGGCCGCCGCCTCCCTGTTCAACAAACGCCACCGTATCTCGCCCTTCAAGATGTCTATCACCGAGGGCAGCCGGGACAAGATCATCGACCTGGTCTACCGCGGCGATGTGGAGATCGGCGTTCTGAACATCTGGTCCAACCACCGCAAGAGCGTCCTTTCTCAATTCAAAGCCAAGGATATCCAGTATTACCGGCTGGACTCCGCCCCGCCTTCTATCGTGGTGGGTAAAGGCAGTCCCCTTTACAGCAATGATCCCGACTGGCGGCCCGACGTGGAGATCCTGCGGCACTTCCCTCACGTTATGTACGACGAGTTCGACTTCGGCGCCTATGACCGTACCCCCAAGGAGCTGGGCCTGGACAAGAGCTCCGGCCGCATCGTGGTCAATGACCGTGCCACCCTGATGGAGATCATGGAGCAGACCGACGCCTTTATGCTGGCCGGTACCAACCCCAAGGCCTATACCCATTCGGCCTACTACCCCAACGCGAAGTATTTCCAGATCGCCAACACCGATATCACCTGTGAGGTGGGCTGGATCAAGCGGAAGGACTATTCCCCCTCTGCCCTGGCGCTGGAGTTCATTCAGATCCTGTCCTCTTACTACGCCTGATGGCTATCACATTTTCGCTCGGATTTCCGCTTGTTTTATTTATAACAAAGTGATTTTTTCACAAACAGAGAAAGATTTTTCTCTGATCTTTTGGCATTCTGACCGGGTATTTACACCGAGAGGACCGACACGGCCAACAGCTTTGCCCGTTCGATGAGCGAGGCGATGTCCGCCTGTTCCTTCACCGAGTGGATAAAACGGCCCGTAGGACCAAAGGTGCAAACTGTAGGCACACCCACCGCCACCGTATATGCCGAATCGCTGCCGCCGCCGCTTTCTGTCGCCTCTAAAGGATCGAGGCCCAGATCGGCGGCGTTTTTTGCCACCAGTTCAAACAGCTTTCGGTTGGCCGGTGTGTTTTCCATGGCCGGACGGCGCTTACGCACCTCCCAGGTGCTGCTGCTGTCCGGCACATAGGAACGGCCCACGATTTCGTTCAGACAGGCAATGGCCCGCTGCTCCTGCTCGTCGCTGCGGAAACGCACGTCTACCAGGAAGCTGCAGTGCTCGGGCACCACGTTGGATACCGTACCTCCCTGGATCACACCGCAGTTCAGGGTGATGCCGTTTTCTTCGCTGCAGGCTTCCAGGGCCAGGATCTTGTGAGCCGCCTCACGGACGGCGCTGACGCCGGAAAAATAAGCGTTTCCGGCATGAGAGGCCTTACCGGTCACCGTAACACAGGCCCGGAAAATGCCCTTTCGTCCTACCACCAGGAGGCCAGCGCGGCCCGACTCACAGTTAAAGGCGGCAGCGCAGCCCCGGGCGGACTCCTTGATGAAATCAACGGCAGGCTGTTTGCCATAGGTGCCGTCCTCTTCGTCGGCGTTAAGGATGAGGCGAATCGGCGGATGCTCTTCACCGCATGCTTTCAGCGCCTCCATGGCCAGCAACGCCACGGCGATGCCGCCCTTGCAGTCCACCACACCGGGTCCGTACAGGATGCCGTCCTTTTCGGTGACCGGAGGATCCCCAAAAGCCCCCTTTTGATGGACGGTGTCCATGTGTGCCATCAACGCCACAGGGGCTTTGTCACTTTTTCCGGGAAGCTCGATCAGCAGCATATCGCCGCCGGCAGGGGTAGGCTGCCGGGTAACGGCATAGCCCTTGCCTTTGCAAAAGGCCGCGATATGATCGGCCACAAGATTTACCCCCACCCGGTCGGCACTGGGGGATTCAATATTGCAGATATCCTTCCACAATTGCAGATATTCGGGAAAAGCCAGATCGATCTGATCCAACAGCTGTTTCTGTTCCATTTGAACCACTCCATTTGAACCCGCATATTTTTGCGGTATTTTGTCAACAGTTCCATTTTATCAGATTACCGAATACTGCGCTTATATGAATTTCTTATCAAAAAACGGGATTTTCCATCTAAGCTCCACCGGTCTCCCCACAGCTTGTACGCTTGCCATTCCGGCCCAAAAAATGGTATGATAGAATCGCATCGAAAGGAGTGTTTCTATGAAGATCGAGCAGCTTCGTTACATTCTGGAAATTGCCAAAACCGGCTCCATCAACCAGGCAGCCTCCAATTTATATCCGTCTCAGCCCAACCTTTCCCAGTCCATCCGAATGCTGGAGGATGAGCTGGGCTGTGTGCTGATCTGCCGCACCCGTCGGGGCGTTACCCTGACGCCGGAGGGTCAGGATTTTGTCAACTACGCCCGCCCCATCATTGAGCAGTTCGACCACCTGCGTACCATCGGGCGCACCACCCAAAGCAAAAATACCCAATGTCTTTCGATAGCCAATATGCGGTTCCGTTTCGTCAATCTGGCGGCGGCGGAAATGCTCAACCGTCACCAGGAGGACCCCTTCCGGCTGATCATGCGGGAATTCTCCCGGGACGGTGTGCTCAATACAGTCGCCGACGGAAATGCCGAGATCGGCATCATCAATATTCTCAGCTGTTATAAAAAGGACATCCTCAACCAGATCCACTCACGGGATCTGACCTTTACAAAGCTGTCCACCGACGACGTAGCCATTGTGCTGGGACCACAAAACCCCTTGTTCCATCAGGAATCCGACACCGTATCGGTAGAGGAGCTTGCCGACTATCCGCTGATCTCCTATGAAGAGATGGACCATTATCACTACTCCGACCGGGCCTGGCTCATCGGTATCAGGCCCTCTGCCGGTGAGATCATTGTCAACGGAAAGGACGAGCTCAATACCCTTTTGGAGCATACTAACGCCTTCTCGGTGATCTCCTACAACGATCTGCATTACGCCAATCTTCCCTTCTACCGCTCCCGGCTGCGCACCCTGCATCTCAAGGATTGCGAGCTGTTTTTGGAATTTGGCGTCGTTGCACGGAAGGGCCATGCCCTTTCAGACCTGGCCCGGGAGTTTGTGGAATCGCTTGTGGGTGGTTAAGTCAAAGCAGAAACACCCCGTTTGCTATGCGAACGGGGTGTTTTTTTGCCTCCGCCCGCATAAAGTTTGGATAACGACCAAATCAAAGGAGGAGACTCTATGAAATTATCCAAACTGCTCCGGGGAAAGCACGGCAAGAAATGGACGGTGGCCGCCGCCTGCGCCGCAGGGCTGGCGCTGGCCCTGCTGTCCATGGTGCCGAAAGCCGTCATGACCGCCGCCACCCAGCGGGATCTGCCCATCTACTGCGTGCAAAAGGACAGCAAGGTGTGCTCGCTGACCTTCGACGCGGCATGGGGTAATGCAAAAGTGCGGCAGTCCCTTATTTGACAGGGATTGCCGCACTTTCTTTGTTGTCACTATTCCACCACCGATGCGCTTATTTTGCAAGAACCCGCTGAAAGTTCTGCAAAATAAGCTCACTTTAAACCGAGTGTGGTTTCCTATATACCATTTATTGTAACAGATTATCCTGTTTAATTATGTTATATATTGTGTTTCCTCAGGTCTTGATTTCTAATGTTTTAGGGTCAGTATTGCATGAAAAGCAATATCGCGCGCAGAAGCAATTCACAGCGGAATCTTTACAAAGGGGTTCTCACAGGGATTGCCTGGGGCCAGCCAGACTTCGTTGTCGGTAAGGTTCATTACGAGACCAAAGTTGGTAGCGCAGTCTGCAATTTCTATCGGTAAATATTCGGAAGAATGGTCGCAAATGGACGTGGGATAGCCCTTGTGATCCCGCAGCGCGGCCTGCGCATCCTGCACCGTCAGCCCAGTCTTTCCACAGAACAGTTGCTGTGCCCGCTGTAAGCGGATATAGGAACTGCCGCTGGCCTGTCTGTGGAGCGGGCTTAGATAGGGGCCAATGAAATGGTTGGAATGTACCAGAACTCCCTGTTGAGGCATCAAGACATCCACACCAACAGGTGATAACTCAACATCCAATGACAACCCATCCTTATGGGTCATAATTAAATTAGCGGGTCCGGGCATTGCGCCCTTTGTCGCGGCTTCGTAAGCCTTGTCCAAAGTAGAACACTCTAAGATTCGGCGCATCCGAATATGCACGGGAATACCGATGTCGTATTCCTTTGCGCGCAGCGCGTTGAGTGTCAGACTGAGGCCTGCACTGTTGCAGCCCTTGCCGCCGATCATGCCGGCTTCGGGGAAAAACAGCAGGGTCGGACGATCACCTTCCCCGGGGATGCGAACAATGATGACTGCATCCCGCTGGGCCGGGGCATAGTCCCAAGACTGACCGGCAATAACCGCACCATCCAAAGTGGCGGGCGGCAGCAAAGAAAATGCGGTGCATTCCTGCGGAACCTCGGCATTAAGCGGCAGATTGCTATATAACAATTCACTGCGGGAGTTGATTACGAGAATATCTTCAAAAGTGACGCCTGCGCCGTCGGCAATACCCTGCATTTCCTGGACGTAACATTCATCCAATTCACGGATGGCAGGCAGGTACAGCAGAGACAGTTTTCGGGCCTGTTCCCAGGTCATGTTTCTGTGCCGGGCAAACAGCGATTCATAAGTGCGCATGCTGAGCGCGATCTCTTTCTTACAGGCAGCGCCGTATTGCTGTCCTCGTTCATATGGCGTTCCGATAAGGGTAACTTCTTTGAACATCATGATGGTTTCGCCCCCGTCTTTTCTGTAGTTTGTGCTCGGCGGCCAATCGGGGTTATCGTGATTGATCACCATGCAACTCTGTATTCAAGCAAGCGGATAATATCGTTTCGTACCATCCAAAGGAGATGATATTAACCCCCAGCGGGTGTTCAGAATATAATCTTCCAGTTTGTAGATGGCTTCAAAATACATACTCTTCTCTAAAAATCTTTCATGCCCCTTACCACTCCATATCATTCAGCAATAAAAGTGCTCTTGCATAGATTTTCATTGCTCTTTGCAGCCGATCCAATGACACACATTCATCAAGTCCGTGTGCTTTGCCGCGATCTGCCGGGAAATCCTCTGGAGGCACATTGGCATCCGTGCCATAGATCAATGCATTTGGAAGCCAGTGGGCATAGGTTCCGCCGCTGATGGTATAAGGCTCTTTCTCTTCCTTCGTGATATCCTGAGCAATCTCCTTCAGTTTCTGCAAGACAGGCCAATTCCGATCCAGCACATACGGTTTGCGCTGCCGCTCGATTTTGGAAAGCGAGACACCATACAGCGCTGCTTCCTTCCCCATTTTTTCAATGACTTCCTCTGCCGTAATCTCAATCGGATAACGCAAACTGATGGTCAGTTCCGGTATATCGCCACGCATATCGATGCGCTGTGCAAAAACAGTTACCGGTTTCAGATCCTTGGTCTCGACATGAATGCCAAAACTATCGCCGTGGATATCCAGAGACAATCTCTTAAAAAACTCCAAAACCGACCGTTGTTCCGCCGGAACTATGTCGTCTTCCAACAGGCGTTCCATCAGCTTCGTGATCATATTGCCATTGGGGTCGGGTTTTGAGGGGTGACGAATGGGAGAATGCGTGACTACGGTTTTCCCATAAAAGGTTGCCTTGGCCTTCCCGGGATCTTCATTCTGTCCTGCAAGGATACTGATGCCCTGAAACGGTTTTTGAGCAGAAAAGGTCATTAGCATCGTTCCGTTGCCACCGTAGCCCACCGGAAAACTGCTGTCTGCAACCAACGACAACCGTGGCGGCGTACATACATTACAGAAACCTCTTGCGTCATCGTTTCCGGGAATACCTTGCATATCATACATGCCACTTTCTTCATCACTACCTACATAAATGGCAGGATTATATTTTAAAGAAATCCCAAGCTCTTTGAAAATCTTCAATAGGTGGAACATTGCGCCAAGCTGTCCTTTATTGTCAGCAGAGCCTCGGCCGACAACACGCCCTTTATACTCAATAGCGCGATACGGATCAAAATTCCACCCTTGCCCTTCTGGCATCACATCACCATGGATCCAAATACCAAGGTCGGGTTGTCCATCTTTCAGCGCAAGACTAACAACACCAACATTGTAATCTACAGCGAAAAAGCCTTCTGAATTTCCCATTTCCAACACAGCGTCCAATACATCTCTAGGACCACGGCCGAAAGGCGCCCCAGGTTCTGACGGGCCTTTTACACTTTTGATACCAACTAGTTTGATTATATCCTGAGTCAGCGTCTCACGCGACGCTTCAATGGCGCGGTCGATTCGTTCAATCTGATCTGTGTACATATGGATTTTCCCTCCTATTATCAATTAATAAGCATTTGTTCAGCATAACTATCATGGGAAAAAAGCGGTAGCGGAACAAACTCTCGATCCTGGATTGTTCCGCTACCGCCGAAAGGAGAGATGTTTTGCGACCCCACAGCACGCAAAACCTTTATGATGTTAATCTTCCGCCAGGAATCTGAATACTTCGGGCAGCAGGCCGTCTACTTCAGGATGACCCTGAACGCCCAAAATCCTATCGCCGTATTCCACACCTTCCACCACGCCGTCGCCCTTGGCAGACCAGGCGTTGATAGGAACCAGCGTCTGCGTAGGCGGCGTATTCAGATAATGGAAGGATGCCAGCCGCATGGTATCTCTGCCCACCACGCGGTGCAACAGCGTTCCGGGCACGATGTTGACATCGTGCTTGGCTGCATCTTCGCCGCCACGGGTCATAGCGCCGCTGCGGTGATCGGAGATCTTCTGCTGTACGGAGAACTCAGGGCCCTGCTTCTGTACATAGTCACAGATGGCCTTTACCAGATCTCCTTCATAACCGCGCTCTTCTACACGGCGCTTCAGCTCCAGATACACATAGATCAGCTGTTCGCCCAGGCAAATGCCCAGATAGCGCTTGCCCTTGGTCAGGACGTGGTGCATGATCTGATAATGATAGGGATAAAACTCGTCACCGCCCTGCACGATAAAACCGTCGCACAGGTCCATGGCTTCTTCAGACAGCCAATTGTCCACAGGTGCCATACCAATGGGGACGCAGCCGGCCTCCGCTACACGTTTGGTGTAGTTATTACCTACTCTGTAGTGATCGCTCATGGTGCTTTTGGTCATATCACCCAGGCTGGAAGCGGGGACAACGCCGATGATCTTTTTCATAAACAGCCTCCTTTAGCCCTTGCAGGCTTCATTCATCAGGCGGCAGGTGACGGAAACGGCCGGGTTCCACTTCCAACAGGTTCAGCACCTGTGTACAGACAGACATGTCCAACGCAGAGACCGGCTCTTTGCAGGTCAGCAGCCAAAATCTTTATGTTATTAGTTTTCTGCCAGGAACTGAAACAGTTCCGGCAGCAAATCATCCACTTCGGGATGACCCTGAACGCCCAGGATATGATCGCCGTACTCAGAACCTTCTACAACGCCGTCGCCTTTAGCGGACCACGCATTGATCGGCAGCAACTTTTGTGCAGGCGGAGTTTGCAGATAATGAAAGGATGCAATGCGCATCGTATCTTTTCCCAATACACGATGAAGCAGTGTGCCGGGAACGATATTCACATCATGCTTTGTGGCATCTTCGCTGCCACGGGGCAATAGCTCGCTATAATGATTTGGAACAGCCTCCAGGACTGAGAAATCAGGTCCTTGCTCATCAAGATACTCACAAATGGCTTTCACCAGATCTCCGGTGTAGCCACGCGCTTCTACCCTCCTGCGCAATTCGAAATAAGCATAAATCAATTGCTGACCCATGCAGATGCCGAGATATCGCTTTCCCTTGGTAACAGCATGGTGAATAATCTGGAAGTGATAAGGAGAAAATTCCTGGCCACCTTGCACCAAAAATCCGTCACAGAGATCTAACAGTTCTTCTGCAACCCAACCATCTGACGCCGCAATACCGATCGGGATACAACCCGCGTCGGTAACACGTTTCACGTAGTTGTTGCCAAGATAATAGTAGTCGATCATATTACTGGCGGATGAATCGCCAAACTTTGCCTTGGGCACAACACCAATCTTTTTTTTCATAATCATTCACTTTTCTTGGTTTCCGAACATAACGTTCTGATAGCGCTCGTACCAGTAGTCATTTAGCTCGCCGTGGATGCGGATGGTGGTCTTGTCATAGTCGAAGCTCAGACCGGGGAAATCGTTACACAGCTGCTTGGCGGTGTTGTACATCACCATGTCGAACAACTGGCTTCCGGTCAGCTGAAACGTGTATTCTACCTTATGCATTTCCATAGTCCTTACTCCTTTTCACTCATCAGGCGGCAGGTGACGAAATGGCCGGGCTCCACTTCCACGGTGGAAGCGCCCTGGGCGCAGGCCTCGGTGGCGAAGCGGCAGCGGGTGCGGAACCGGCATCCGGAGGGAGGATTGGCCGGGCTGGGGATATCGCCTTCCAGCAGGATGCGGCCGGTGCTGTCGTGCTGGCCCACCTTGGGGATGGCGGACAGCAGCGCCTGGGTGTAAGGATGCTGGGGATTGTCATAGATCTGATCAACCGTGCCGATCTCCATCAGCTGGCCCAGATACATGATGGCAACTCTGTCACACAGGTGCTCGACAACAGACAGGTCATGGGAAATGAACAGATAGGTCAGACCCAGCTTCTCCTGCAGCTCTTCCAGCAGGTTCAGAACCTGTGCACGAACAGAAACGTCCAAAGCGGAAACAGGCTCGTC
>JAFXDF010000016.1 GCA_017521295.1 Clostridia bacterium
AACGATAGGAAGAGGTCTCGCCGGAAGGAATCAGCTCGTCAGTGGTGGTGACGGGGTCATGGATGACGGCGCACAGCTTGACCAGCAGGTCCTCCTCCAGAGCGGGCATCTCGGGCCAGTCCTTGATGTTGGGACCGTAACGCAGCTCGGCGGTGGGATCGGCCTTGCCGAAGCCTTCGTAGCAGCGCTTGGCATAAACAGAGCCGTCATAGGTATACTTCAGATCGTCCTCGGTGGGAGACTCGTACTCGAAGTCGGTCGCAGCAGTCAGCACACCGCCGTTGGCAGCGGTTGCGGCAATGGAGCGGGCATCCATCAGAGCAACGGCAGAGATCTGACCGTTACCGGGCTTGGAACCTTCGCGGTTGGCGAAGTTACGGGTTGCATGACGGATGGACAGTGCATTGTTGGCGGGAGTATCGCCTGCGCCGAAGCAGGGGCCGCAGAAAGCGGGCTTCATAACAGCGCCGGCCTCCATCAGAGTGGTGGCGGTGCCGTTCTTGGTGATGGCCAGATTGATGGGAGTGGAGGAAGCGTAAACGCTCATATCAAAGTAGCCGTTACCGATGGACTGATCCTTCAGGATGGCGGCAGCCTCAACGATGTTCTCGTACATACCGCCGGAGCAGCCCACGATGACGCCCTGGTCGCAGGTGACCTTGCCGTCCACGATGTTGCGGCACAGATCCATGGTGACCTTACCGCCCAGCTGCTTGTTGCACTCGGCCTCGACCTTCTTGAAGATGCCTTCGGGATCGGCCTGCAGCTCATGGATGGTGTAGGCGATGGAGGGATGGAAGGGCAGAGCGATCATACACTCGACCTTGGACAGGTCGATGTGGACAACGCTGTCGTAGTAAGCGCCGTTTTCGGGCTGCAGCTCCTTGAAGTCCTCGGGACGGCCGATATTCTCGTAATAGGCCTTGACCTTTTCGTCGGTGACCCAGACGGAGGTCAGGCAGGAGGTTTCGGTGGTCATGACGTCCACGCCGATACGGAAGTCACAGGACAGCTCCTTGACGCCGGGGCCAACGAACTCCAGGACCTTGTTCTTCACGTCGCCGTTGGGGAAGGTTGCGGCAACCAGAGCGATGGCCACGTCCTGGGGACCCACGCCCTTCTGGGGCTTGCCGTCCAGGTAAACCATGACCACTTCGGGAGCGGCCACGTCGTAGGTGTTTTCCAGCAGCTGCTTGACCAGCTCGCCGCCGCCCTCACCAACGCCCAGGCAGCCGTAAGCGCCGTAACGGGTGTGGGAGTCGGAGCCCAGGATCATCTTGCCGCAGCCGGCCAGACGCTCACGGGCGTACTGATGGATAACAGCCTGGTTGGCGGGAACATAGATGCCGCCGTACTTCTTGGCAGCAGACAGACCGAAGGCGTGGTCATCCTCGTTGATGGTGCCGCCGACGGCGCACAGAGAGTTGTGGCAGTTGGTCATGGCATAGGGGATGGGGAACTCCTTCAGGCCGGAGGCCTTTGCGGTCTGGATGATACCCACAAAGGTAATATCATGGGAGATCAGAGCGTCGAACTTGATCTGCATCTTCTTGGGATCCTTGCCCTTGTTGTGGGCACGCAGGATGGAGTAGGCGATGGTTTTCTCGCGGGCTTCGTCGGGAGCAGCAACGTTCTGAGCCTGATCGGCGTAAACGATCTGACCGTCTACCAGATAAGCGCCTTTTTTGATGACTTCTACCATAGGATGATCCTCCTTAAATTATCTGTCAAAAGAACCGCTTCGCTGGGTTCTTTTCGACATTTCAAATTTGGTTATTTTTTGTCCATGATCACACAGATCACGGTCAAAAAATGATTTTATAGGGCGTGGGCCCGCCCACGCCGCAGGACGTTGGGCTGCCGTTCCCTATCGTCCTGCCACCGCTTCGATGAAAAATGCGATGGCCAAAAGGTCGGCACAGCCGCCGGGGCTGATGTTTTTTTCGATGCATTCCCGGTCCAGCTGTTCCAGCGCGGGGATGGAAAACTTGTTCAGCAGGTCCTTTGCCCGGCTCTGGAGCCAGCAGAGCCCCTCCTCCCCTGCCCGGTGCAGCACGTTGGTGTCCCGGACCTGGGCGATCAGGTGCAAAAGGGCCAGATAGGGGCCGTTTTCCTGTTCCAGATAAGGCAGCGCCAGCACCCGGACACTTTCAAAGCCCGATTCGGCTTCGCCCCGGACGCCCTTCGCGCCGTACTGGGCGTGGACGGCCAGGCCGTGGGTGTCGGTGGCGTTCATTTCCCTCGCGGTGATGCCGGCGGTCATTTCGGCCGCCAGACCGCACAGGTTTTCGACTGTGACCGGCCGGTTCCGTGCCTGCAGCCGTCCGGCGGCGGCACACAGCAGGCCCAGGGAAAACAGCGCGCCTTTATGGGTGTTAACCCCACCGGTGGCGGCGTACATATCGGCCTCGGCCTGGATACCGATGGGCCGAAGGTCTGCCAGCAGCGCCTGGGGATCTTCGGTTGGCAGGGCCTCCCCCCGCTCCGCCATGGCCTGGAACCACGGCTCCAGGGCGGCTGCCGAGCGGAGAAAGGTACCCTTATCCATATCGTTATGGGCGCCGGAATTGGCGGCGTCCACCAGCCCGGGCTTGGGGGTCAGGAGCACTTCCCGCTCCAGGGCCTCCCGGGCCTTTTTCCCGATGGCGGCAGAGGTCATTTGGCCTCCTTCAGCAGCTGGTCGATAGCGGCGATCAGCTGCTCCACCGGGTGGGCCCGGCTGCGGGTGCAGGCAGCTGCCATACCGCCGCAGACCAGGCATTTTCTCGGCTGCTGACCCAACTGTGTCCGGCTGACGTGGGTTCCGGGGGCGGACAGCACGTCGATGTCCATCAGCCGGCCCAGGGGATGTTCGTCCTCGATGCGGCACATTGCGGCCTTCAGTTCATTGACCTCCATGTCCACCGCGAAGTAGCCCTCCGGCCCGGTGATGTTGTCCAGCAGCTTGTAATAAACGATGGTTCCGGCCAAAGCCTCCCGGATAGCCTCCACCCCGGCGTCGAACACACGGGCCGACCGGTGATTTTTCTTCACCTTGCCGGGCATGTTCACCGTAAAGGAGACCAGCGGCGTGCCGTAGCCGCGGAGCAGAATGGTCTGGAACTCGGCCCGCTTGTCGCGGCTTTCCAGCAGCTGCTCCAATGTAATTTCGATTTCCTGCATTTAGACCTTGACGTTATAAATGACATCCAGGGCACGGCCCTTGGGATCGGTGACCACGGCAACCACCTTGTCGCCGAACTCCAGATCGTCGGGCTTACCCACCACAGCGTAAGCCTCGTCACGGAGCTGCTGGATGGTCTTGACCTTCAGACCGGCCTTCTTCAGACGCTCTTCCACCTCGGGGCGGTTGGGGTTGACGGCGATGCCCACATCGGTGACCAGCACGTCGCAGACGGCGCCTTCGGTGATCAGGCAGCCGACCTTATCCACCACACAGGGGATACGTCCGCGGATCAGGGGGCTGACGATGACCGTCAGAGCGGCGCAGGCAGCGGTGTCGGGATGGCCGCCGATGGCGCCGCGGATGATGCCGTCGGAGCCGGTGAGCACGTTGACGTTGAACTGGGTGTCGATCTCCAGAGCCGACAGGATGACCACATCCAGCTGATGGATGGCGCTGCCCTCGTTAAAGGGGCTGGCGTACTGGTTGCCGTCGATCTCGCAATGGTTCACATTGTCACGGATGGAGCGGGCAGCCTCGCCGTCGAAGCCCTGGACATCCAGAACCTTCTTCACCAGGCCAGCCTCGTGCATCTTGACGATCTGGGAGGTGATGCCGCCCAGAGCAAAGTCGGCGGTAATACCCTTTTCGGCCATCTCGCCCTCGATGAAGCGGGTGACGGCCAGAGCGGCGCCGCCCGAGCCGGTCTGGATGGAGAACTTATCCTGGAAATAGCCGGAGGCCATGATGGCCTTGGCGGCAGATTCGGCGATCAGCAGATCGCGGGGGTTCTTGGTGTAGCGGGTAGCGCCGGAAGAGATCTTGGAGCTGTCGCCGATGGCCTCCACCTGCACCACGTAATCCACGTCGGTGGCGGGGATAGAGGCGGGCAGATTGGGATAGGCGGCCAGCTTTTCGGTGAGCAGCACTACCTTGTCGGCGTAGCGGGCGTCAACCTTGGCATAGCCCAGGGAGCCGCACATGCTGCGGCCTTCCTCGTTGGTGCCCGAGGCATTGCCCAGAGCGTCACAGGAGGCCACGCCCAAAAAAGCGATGTCGATGTGCAGGGTGCCGTTGGCGATGGCCGAGGCACGGCCGCCGTGGCTGCGGAAGATCACGGGCTGCTTGAGCTCCACCTCGCACTTGGAGATGGCGTCGGCCAGCTTGCCGCGGCAGCCGGAGGACTGCAGGGCGGTAACTGTGCCGTCCTTAATGTACTGGACCAGGGGGCCGTGGGCGTTGCTCAGGGAGGAGGAAGCCACGGTGATGTCCTTATAGCCCATTTCGGAGATCTTCTTCACCACGTCGTTCAGGACGTAGTCGCCGTCGCGGAAATGGTGATGGAAGGAGATGGTCATGCCGTCCTTCAGGCCGGCGGCCTTGATGGCCTCTTCCAGAGAGCCCATCAGCTTGCCGTTCTTCTGCAGGCGCTCCTGCAGGGTAGCGGTGTCCTTCTTGGTCTCTTCGGTCTTGATCTGGATGCCCAGGCCCTGCATCAGTTCGGGGCAGAGCTCATGTCCGATGGCGTTTTTCATAAGGCTTCGACCTCCTCCTTGGTGATGATGCCGGCAACCAGGGCCAGTTCGATGACGCGCTGTGCGCGGATAACCACCGGCTTATCCACCATCTTGCCGTTCAGGCTGATAACACCGCTGCCGCGGGCTTCGGCTTCCTTGATGGCGGCCACGATCTTCTTGGCCTTGTCGATGTCCTTCTGGGTGGGATTGAACACAGAATGGACGGGAGCGATCTGTCTGGGGTTGATGACCGACTTGCCGTCAAAGCCCAGATCCTTGATGAGGCGGGCCTCAAAGAGCAGCTGCTCTTCGTTGTTCACGTCGGAATAGACGGTGTCCAGGGCGTCGATGCCTGCGGCACGGGCGGCCAGAACGATGGTCTGACGGGCCAGCTGCAGCTCGCCGCCGTGGGTGGTGCGCTGGCACTTCATGTTGGCACAGAAGTCCTCGGCGCCCAGGGCGATACCGATGAGGCGGTTGGAGGCGGTGGCGATCTGATAGGCGTTGATGACGCCCATGGCGCCCTCGATGGCGGCCATCATCAGGGTGGTGCCCACGGGGATACCGTGCTTGATTTCCATCTCTTCGATGACCTTTTCACAGTCGATGATATCCTGGGCGCTTTCGGTCTTGGGCATACGCAGCACGTGAGCGCCGGCGCAGACCATGGCCTCGATGTCGGCCCGGCCGTAGGGGGTGTCCAGGGGGTTGATGCGGACCACCAGTTCGGTGGTGCCGTAGTCGATGGTCTTCAGGGCATTGTAGACCAGCATACGGGCGGCGTCCTTTTCGGCCATGGAGACCGAGTCTTCCAGGTCGAACATCAGAGAGTCGGAGCCGTAAATGTGAGCGTCACGCATCATGCCGGGGTTGTTGCCCGGGATGAACATCATGGTGCGGCGCAGTCTCTGCTTTTCATGCATGGCGTTTCCCTCCTTACTTCACGTTCCAGCCGTAATCCTGGCTGTCACAGGCGCGCAGGATGGCGGTCTTGATGCGGGCACGGATGGTGCAGTCCAAAGCGCCCTTGTCGCTGGCGATCACCTTGATGCCGTCCACGCCGCACTCGGCCACGGTTTCGGCGATGACTTCCCGGATGCGACGTCCGTAAAGGCCCATGACGGTGCTGTCCAGCTGGATGTCCACGCCGGGTGCGCCGGTCTGTTCGATCTCCACCAGAATGTCGCCCGATTCAACGGTTCCGGCCATACCGGTCTTGATGAGTTCCATAAGTTCACGCTCCTATATTTCAATTCGGTAAAAGATGGCTCTTTTATCCTCTTCATTATAGGTCTGGCAACCGATAAAAGCAAGCTAAAATCAGCAAATTCTCAGCTAAATGCCGAAAGAATACCTGCTTTTCCGTATTTTTGTATACAATTTTTCGGCAAAAAGCACAAAACCCGCCGAAATATTTCGGCGGGTTGCACGATGTTCTGTTCTTTGATAAATTCGTCACATTCTGGGCTTTGCGCCGTAGAAATGGATGATGTTCATATCCTCTTCCATATCCAGGCCGTGGGAGCCGGCGCTCTTGTCGATCTGGTGACAGCCGTGGTCGGGCATGAAGCCGTAAAGCACATCGTGGTCCTTCCAGTGCTCCTCCACCGCCTCCACCAGGCGGCCGTAGGTCCAGATGTTGTCCCGGAGGGCCTCCATGGCCTGGGGCGCTTCGGGGCCGGTCTTGTGCATGGTGCCGTCGTAGTTGGCGTTGTACACCACCAGCAGGTCGTACTTGTCCTGCGCAACGAGCTCCAGTGCCTTGAGGTTGATCTCCTCCACCGTGTCATAGATAAAGTAATCCATCTCCCGGTTCAGAAAGATTTCCGACATGCTGTCGCCGGTGGTGGAAACGATGGCGCACTTTTTCCCGGCCCGGATGAAATAATCAAAGACGGTGTCCACCGTCAGCACCGGCTTGACGTATTTTTTGATGCCGTGGCCGTCGGGCATAAGGCCGGTGTACATGGAAGCAAAGCACACCGGGGTGACGCTGGGCATCACCGACAGCATGGGGATGGCCAGCTGGGAGCTGACCATGGCGCCGGTGAACAGGTGGGTATAGTTCTGATACAGCCACAGGGCGATGGCGTCGGGGTTGTACAGCAGGGCCCGGTCGGCCTTTCTGCCCGAAAAGGCCTTGTCGCAGAGGGCCTTGACCGCCTGGTTGGCCGGGGCGGCCTCTTCTCCGCAGGGAACCCCCATGACCTCGCACACCGTGCGGCAGCAACTTGTGATGGGGAGGGAGTTGTAAAGGGTGCTCACTTGACAGCCTCCTGTTCTTCTTTCACGATGGAAACACCGGCCGACGCGCCGATCCGGTCGGCGCCGGCTTCGATCATGGCCTTGGCGGTGGCATAGTCCCGGATGCCGCCGGAGGCCTTCACCTTCACGTTGGCGCCTGCGGCTTTTTTCATCAGAGCTACATCCTCCACGGTGGCGCCGCCGGTGGAGAAGCCGGTGGATGTTTTGACAAAATTGGCGCCGCAGCGGCGGGCGATGCGGCAGGCCTGGACCTTTTCCTCATCGGTGAGCAGGCAGGTCTCGATGATGACCTTCAAGATGGCCTTGTCCTCCACCGCGGCGGCCAGGGCCTGGATCTCCTGCTCGATGGCCTTGGTGTGGCCCGACTTCATGGCGCAGACGTTCATCACCATGTCGATCTCCTGGGCGCCCGAGGCAACGGCCTGCAGGGCCTCAAAGGCCTTGGTCTCCATGGTGGTGGCGCCCAGAGGGAAGCCCACCACGGTGCACACCTTGACGGCGGTGCCCTTGAGATTTTTCACGCAGCGGGCCACATAATAGGGGTTGACGCAGACAGAGGCAAAGCCGTATTCTTTGGCCTCTCGGCACAGCTGGTCGATCTGTTCGCCGGTGGCGTCGGGCTTCAGCAGGGTGTGGTCGATATAAGATGCAATGGACATGGTGCATGTCCTCCTTTGTTTTTGTTAATTTATCCTTAATATTAAGGGAAAGCACCCCTTTTGTCAACGCCTAAGCCTTGACGGCAAAGGGCATGGATGGTAAAATAATAAGCTGAAATATTATGGGATAACAGGCGTATTTTTCGTCTTTCGAAAGGGATAAGAGATTATGTGGACTTCGGAACATTGGAAGGATTATGAATTGCTGGACTGCGGCGGCGGCCAGCGGCTGGAGCGCTGGGGCAAACAGATCCTGGTGCGCCCCGACCCCCAGGCCATCTGGCAGTCTGAGGGCGTCCCCCTGTGGAAAAAAGCCGACGCCACCTACCACCGCAGCAAGACCGGCGGCGGCCACTGGGAGGTGCGCTCTCTGCCCGAGCAGTGGACCATCAATTACGAAGAGCTGGTGTTCAACATCAAGCCCATGAGCTTCAAGCACACCGGCGTCTTCCCCGAGCAGGCCGCCAACTGGGATTTTATCCGGGAGCAGATCCGTTCTGCCGGCCGTCCCATCAGCGTGCTCAACCTCTTTGCCTATACCGGCGGCGCCACCCTGGCCGCCGCTTCTGCCGGCGCCTCGGTCTGTCACGTGGACGCCGCCCGGGGCATGGTCACCTGGGCCAAGGAGAACGCTAAGTCCTCCGGCCTGGAAAACGCCCCCATCCGCTACATCGTGGATGACTGCAAAAAGTTCATCAAGCGGGAGATCAACCGGGGCCGCAAGTACGACGCCATCATCATGGACCCCCCCTCCTACGGCAGAGGCCCCAACGGCGAGGTCTGGCGGTTTGAGGACAGCATCGGCGAGTTCGTGGAACTGTGCGCTCAGGTGCTCTCCGACGATCCCCTGTTCATCATCATCAATTCCTACACCGCCGGCATTTCCCCCTCGGTGCCTGCTTATATTCTGGGCACCGCCGTCTGCAAGAAGTTCGGCGGCCGGGTGGAAGCTGCCGAGCTGGGCCTCAAGTGCCGCAGCACCGGCCTGCTGCTGCCCTGCGGCCACACCAGCCGCTGGATGGGAGGAAAGTAAACCATGTCCATTCTCGAGACCCGGGACCTGGTCTTTCACTATGAGGAAGACGGCGGTCTTGCCCTGGACGGCGTGAACCTTTCCATTGAGGAGGGCTCCTTCACCGCCGTTCTGGGCCACAACGGCAGCGGCAAATCCACCCTTGCCAAGCATTTCAACGCCATCCTGCTTCCCTCGGGCGGCAAGGTCTATGTGGATAGCATGGACACCGCCCTGGAGGACAAGCTGTTTGACATCCGTGAGACCGCCGGCATGGTCTTTCAGAACCCCGACAACCAGATCGTCGCCACCGTGGTGGAAGAGGACGTGGCCTTTGCCTGCGAGAACATGGGCCTCCCCCCGGCGGAGATCCGCAAGCGTGTGGACGAGGCCCTGGCCGCCGTGGGCATGAGCGAGTTTGCCCGTCACGCCCCCCACCTGCTCTCCGGCGGACAGAAACAGCGTGTGGCCATCGCCGGCGTGCTGGCCATGCGCCCCCGGTGCATCGTCATGGACGAGCCCACCGCCATGCTGGATCCCTCCGGCCGCGCCGAAGTCATGGCCGCCGTCAGCCGTCTGAACAAAGAGACCGGCATGACCGTGGTGCTCATCACCCACCACATGGACGAGGCCGCCCAGGCCGACCGTGTCATCGTGATGAAGGGCGGCAAGGTTGCCCTGGACGGCACCCCCCGGCAGGTTTTTTCCCAGGTGGACAAGCTGGAGGGCCTGTCCCTCACCGCCCCCCAGACCGTGCTGCTGCTGGACGCGCTGAAGGCCGGTCTGGACCTGGAGGCCCTTTCCGTAGAGGAATGCGCCGACCAAATTCTCAAGTATTTGGGAGCTTAACACATGAACGAAGTTTTGCGCGTAGAGCATCTTTCCCATATTTACAGCGTGGGCACGCCTTTTGAAAAAAAGGCGGTTGATGACGTGACCTTTTCCGCCCAGAGAGGCGAGTTCATCGGCCTCATCGGCCACACCGGCAGCGGAAAATCCACCCTCATCCAGCATTTCAACGGTCTGCTCAAGCCCACGTCCGGCCACATCTATATCAACGGCGAGGACATCTTCCAGTCCAAGGAAATGACCCGGGCCGCCCGGTTTGCCGTGGGTCTGGTGTTCCAGTACCCCGAGTACCAGCTCTTTGAGGAGACGGTATACGCCGACGTGGCCTTCGGCCCCAAGAATATGGGCCTGTCCAAGGACGAGATCGACCGCCGTGTGCGGGAGAACTGCCGCATCGTGGGCCTGCCCGACAGCGTGCTGGACAAGTCCCCCTTTGAGCTATCCGGCGGTCAGAAGCGCAGAGTCGCCCTGGCGGGCATTTTCGCCATGGAGCCCGAGGTCATGGTGCTGGACGAGCCCATGGCCGGTCTGGACCCTGCCGGCTGCGCCGAGGTCTTCCGCTATATCAAGGACTATCACGAAAAGCACGGCACCACCATCCTCTTCGTCACCCACAGCATGGAATACGCCGCCCAGATGGCCCAGCGCATCGTGGTCATGGACCACGGCCACATCCTCATGGACGGCACGCCGCAGGAGGTGTTCACCCGTGCCGACGAGCTCATCGCCGCCGGTCTGGACGTGCCCCAGGTCACCCGGGTGTTCCTGGAGCTGAAAAAGCGGGGCGTCAACGTAGACACCGCCGTTTATACCGTGGAGCAGGCAGCCCAAAAGCTGCGGGCGCTGAAAGGCGGTGAGGGCGCATGCTGAAAGACATCACCCTGGGCCAATATTTCCCCGGCCGGTCCCCCCTCCACCGGATGGACCCCCGCACCAAGCTTTTGATGCTGGTGCTGTATATCGTCACCATTTTTATGAGCGGCCGCCTGCTGCCCTTTGTGCTGTGCGCCGGCGGGCTGTTTCTGGCCATCGGGCTGTCCCGGATCCCCCCCAAGCTGATCCTCAAATCCCTCAAGCCCATCGTCATCATTGTGATCTTCACCGGTGTGCTCAACATTCTGTACACCCCCGGCGATGTTTTGGTCTCCTTCTGGATCTTCAGGATCACCCGGGAGGGCATTTCCACCGCCGCCGTGATGATCACCCGCATTCTGCTGCTGGTGGCCTCCACCTCCCTGCTGACCTACACCACCTCTCCCATGGCCCTCACCGACGCTCTGGAGAACCTGCTTTCTCCTCTGAAAAAGATCAAGGTGCCCGTGCATGAGTTCGCCATGATGATGTCCATCGCCCTGCGGTTCATCCCCACCCTCATTGAGGAGACCGACAAGATCATGTCGGCCCAGAAGGCCCGGGGCGCCGACTTTGAGACCGGCAACCTCATCCAGCGGGCCAAGGCCCTGGTGCCCGTGCTGGTGCCTCTGTTCATCTCGGCCTTCCGCCGGGCAGACGAGCTGGCCTGCGCCATGGAGTGCCGCCTGTACCACGGCGGCGCAAACCGCACCCGCCTGCACACCCTGAAGTACAGCCGTGTGGACGCTCTGGGCGGTCTGGTGGCTGTAGTTATCTGCGGCGCCGCCATCGCTTTGGGGTTTGTCTTATGAAAACAGCCTTAGTGTTATCCTACCTGGGCTCTGCATACCACGGCTGGCAGCGGCAGAACAATGCCCTCACCATCCAGCAGCTGGTGGAGGAGGCCTGGGAAAAGACCTGCGGCAAAGCGGTCTATGTTTCCGGCTGCGGCCGTACCGACGCCGGCGTTCACGCCAAATATTACGTGTGCTCCATTGACCACGTGTCCTCCATCCCCCTGGAGCGGCTGCCCCTGGCCCTCAATGCCCGGCTGCCCGACGCGGTGGTAGTGCGAAAGGCCGTGCTGGTACCCGACGACTTTGACGCCCGGTTTTCCTGCGTCAACAAGGAGTACACCTACCTCATCCACAACAGCCGGGTGCGGGACCCCTTCTCGGTGAGCCGCGCCTGGGCCTATCCCCAGAAGCTGGACGTGGCCGCCATGCAGCGGGCCGCAAAAGATTTTGTGGGAAAACAGGACTTCGCCGCGGTGAAGAACGAAGGCACCCCGGTGAAGAGCACCGTCCGCACCATCTTCTACTGTGAGGTGGAAGAGCGCCCCGGCGATATCATCGCCATCCGGGTGTGCGCCGACGGATTTTTGTACAACATGGTGCGGGCCATCACCGGCACCCTGGTCTATGTAGGCATCGGCAAGATCGCCCCCGACGGTATCCCGGCCATTCTGGAAAGCCGGGACCGGCTGGCCGCCGGCCCCACGGCACCGCCGGTGGGCCTTTACATGACCGCCCTGAATTATCAAATGGAGGAACTGGATGGACGAGCGGATTGACCTGAAAAAACAGGGAAAGCTAAAAAGCAATATCACCCGTTTCCGCCAGGACAAGCGACTGGCGGTCACCGGCCTGCTCTATTCCCTGGCCCTTTTGGGTATGCTGGCCTGTGTGGTCTTTGGCATCTTCCGCTACCAGGAAGAGCTGCGGCCGGAGAACCTCCAGCGGCTGGCCTCCTATGTAAAGGCCGCCGGCTCCATCACCGACCCCTTTACCGAGTACCGGTTCGAGGCCGGTCTGGACACCGTCTATCAGCCCTTCGGCGCCGGTCTGGCGGTGGCCTCGGGAGACACCTACTCCTTTGTCAGCGGCCTGGGCGACCGGAGCTATTCCATCCAGCTGCGGTACAACGACCCCACCCTCTGCGTTTCCGACGATTTCGTTCTGGCCTATGACCGGGGCGGCACCGGCTTTGCGGTGGCCAACGGTTATGCCGAATACCTCAACACCCACACCGAAAGCCCCATCCTCACCGCCTCCATGAACCGGGAGGGCGCCTTTGCCCTGGTCACCGACGAGAGCGGCTACCGCTCGGCGGTGTCGGTATACAGCCACAAGCAGCAGCTTTTGTGCCAGTGGTACACCGCCCAGTATTACGTGCTGTTCACCTCGGTGAGCCCCGACAGCAGCCACTTTGCCGTGTTGGGCCTGGGCCAGGGAGCGGACAGCCTCACCCTGTCCACCAAGGTGCTCTACTTCGCCATCGGCGAGGAAGAGGCCGCCTGGACGGTGGAGCTTGGGGAGAAGCAGGTCTATTCCATGACCCATGATAAAAGCGGCGGCCTGGTCATAGTATGTGACGACGGCGTGGAGCGCTATGAAGAGGGCGAACGCACCCACAGCATCCCCTTCACCCAGCCCCTCCGCCTGTTCTCCGCCCGGGAAAGCGGCCAGGTGCTGCTGGCCTTTGACCAGGCCGACCGGGGCAGCCGCACCACAAAGGCACAGCTTTTGGGCGACAAACTGGAGAGCCTCTGGAACGGCAATCTGGAGGGCACGCCCCGTGCCCTGGACTGCCGCGGCGGCACCGCCGGCATCCTCATGCCCGACCGCCTCACCGTCATCGGCACCCATCACGATACCGTTTCCACCGAAACCCGGCTCCACAGCGGCGCCCGGGATGTGGTGGTCAATGACGCAGGCGAACCCATTCTGATCTACTCCGACCGGGCCGAAAAGGTCCTGCCGGAAAACGAGGAGACCCCATGAATCTGACCTTTCTTGACCAGGCACTGTGGTGGGACGTGATTTTCGCCACCATCCTGCTGTTCTGTATCTGGAGCACCGCCAAGCGTGGCGCCTTCCGGGCGGTTTCCGGCCTGGCGGGCACCGTTCTGGGCCTCATCCTGGGCAACCATTTCCAGGACGGCCTGGCGGTCTTTATCGAGCCGGTGCTGCGCCCGGCTATGGAGGCTCTTGCCAAAAAGGCCGATCTGACCCACATCACCGGCCTGCAGGAGGGCTCCGTCCTCTCTCAGCTGGCTCAGCAGAGCCAGCAGTTCACCGAAAAGGCCGGTCAGCTGTACGAGCAGTTTCTGGCCTCTCTGAGCGAGACCCTCACCGTCTCCCTGGCCCCCATTCTTTCCTTTCTCATCATCTTTTCGCTGACCAAGCTGGCCCTGCACCTGGTGTGCGGCCTGCTGGAACTGGATCTGCCCCTGCTCAGCGGCCTCAACCGGCTGGCCGGCGGCATGCTGGGCGCCGTTGCCGGCGCCGCCGTGGTGCTGGCCCTTTGCTGGGCGGTGATCCGCTTTGCCCCCGCTGAAAATGTGGGCCTGCTGAGCCTGCACTGCCTGCGGCAGAGCAAACTTGGCCAGCTTCTGGTGCCCCTGTTCCTGGGCCCAACCCTTTAATTACAGAAAGAAGGCAACCCTCCCTTATGAACGCTTCGGAAAAACGTTTCTGGACCATTCCCAACATCCTTTCGCTGGTGCGCATCGCCATGGTACCTCTGTTTGTCTGGTGCTTTTTCGCCCCCATCCCCAACAACCACCAGTGGGCCATCGTCATCTTTTTGAGCGCCGGTGCCACCGATGTCATCGACGGCTGGATCGCCCGGCATTTTAACCAGATCTCCCTCTGGGGCCGCATTCTGGATCCCATGGCCGACAAGTTGATGGTCTTTGCCGCCCTGATCTGTCTGATGCTCATCGACGCGCTGCCCCTTTGGCTGGTGCTGCTGTACTTTTCCAAAGAGCTGGCCCAGGCCATCTGCAGCTTTGTGCTCATGCGCCGCACCAAGGATATGATCGCATCCAACATTCTGGGAAAGGCCGGCACCACCTTCTTCTATATCACCATCGTCACGCTGACGCTGTTTGATCCTTCCGCTACCCTGCGCAGCATTCTGCTGACCCTGTCCTATGTGACCATCGTGGCGGCTTTTGTCAGCTACCTGCTCCAGGGCTTCCGTCAGGATCAGCTCAATCACCCCACTTCGGAGGAATAACTGCAACATGAGTATGCCTGTTTGTGTCCGCTGCAAAAAGAATATGGCAGTGGTCTTTATCACCAAAATGGAAAACGACAAGACGGTCAACGAGGGTCTGTGCCTCAAGTGCGCCAAAGAGCTGGGCATCAAGCCGGTGGCCGATCTTCTGGATAAATTCGGTCTCAAGGACAGCGACCTGGAGGGCCTCACCCCCGAGGCTCTGGGCGAAAGCCTGCCCGGCGTCATGGAACAGATGGGTATGGTGCCCCTGGAGACCCCCGAGGAGGACGGCGATGAGGAGGATACCCCCTCCCGGGCCCCGGCCTTCCCCCTGTTCAACCTGTTCCGCCAGAACGGCAAGCAGGAAGAAAAATCCGCCGAAAAGCCCGAAGAGGGCGGCAAAAAGCCCAAAAACAAGAAGAAATTCCTCAATAACTACGCCATGGATCTCACCGCCAAGGCCCGGGAAGGCAAGCTGGACCGGGTGGTCGGCCGGGAAAGCGAGACCCTCCGGGTCATCCAGATCCTCAACCGCCGCCAGAAGAACAATCCCTGCCTGATCGGCGAGCCCGGTGTTGGTAAAACTGCCGTCGCCGAAGGTCTGGCACAAAAGATCGTCCGGGGCGAGGTTCCCTATAAACTGCAAAACAAGGAAGTCTGGCTGCTGGATATG
>JAFXDF010000102.1 GCA_017521295.1 Clostridia bacterium
AATGCACCTTTAGCTCAGTTGGTAGAGCACCTGACTCTTAATCAGGGTGTCCAGGGTTCGAGTCCCTGAAGGTGTACCATTGTTATAAACGGCAATGCCGTTCATATAGTTGTGAGAAGAAACCATGGCCCGTTGGTCAAGCGGTTAAGACGGCGGCCTCTCACGCCGCAAACAGGAGTTCGATTCTCCTACGGGTCACCATATTCTTCTCATAACAGCATAGTAGGTGTTGATTACGGTGAGGGTCCACCCGTTCCCATTTCGAACACGGTAGTTAAGCTCACATGTGCTGACAATACTTGGCTGGCGACGGCCCGGGAAGATAAGTAACGCCTACACAAAGCGACAAGCGTAAGCTTGTCGCTTTTGCTTTATCTTTAAACCGGAGGTGGCTTATGAGCCGGGACATTCTGTTCAAAACTGACGAAAACGTTTTTTCCTACCGGGTGGGCGGCATTCTGGTGGAAAACGGAAAGATCCTGCTGCAGCGGGACAAGCGGGGCGATCACGCCGTTGTGGGCGGTCATGTGTCCTTTATGGAGCAGGCCAAGGACACCCTGGTGCGGGAGTTCATGGAAGAGCTCCACGTGAAGATCGGCGTGGATGACTTGCTGGCAGTCAATGAGAATTTTTTCATGTGGGGTGACAAGCCCTGCCACCAGGTGCATTTCTATTACGCCGTCCATCTGGAGGATGACGGGTTCTTCCGGGAGGGCATGGTCTCCGGCTATGACGAGCTGGACAACATGCGGGTGGATCTGGACTACGTCTGGGTGCCCCTTGAGGAGCTGAAAAATATTACCGTTTACCCCCGGGAGATCGAAAAGCTGCTGGAAAAGCGTGAGGGTGTCATGCATTTTGTGTCCAGCGAACTGGAATAAAGGAAAAACCGTAACCGCAAAAGAAGGAAAAGCCAAGGTGTCTGAACACCTTGGCTTTTTGCGGCTGTAGTTAACCGTTTTTTCGTTTTCCGCGGATCCAATCAAAGAAAACCAAGACCGCGAGCAAGGCTGCCGCGTAAATGAAGAAAAGTCGCAGCAGATCCAGCCAAATTGGCGGGAAGGTAAAGACGGTTTGCCCGGTAAAAAATCCGATGATGGTCATGATCACACCAAAGGCAATTGCTTTCGGTAAATGCTTGCCGATCAAATCTTTCACGGTGCCCCCCTCCTTCTCGCAATGATTTAAAACAGTTCATCCAGTAAAATATAGTATCGCAGCTTTTCCCGGTCGGGGGTGATCCCCAGGGCCCGGAACAGGTCATCCGGGTCGATGCCGGGATAGACCGGGCCATAGGTGCCGTCGGCGTTGTGCATCAGGCTGCGCCAGCACAGGGCGATATCCTGGTACCGGTCGGCCACGGCGCAAAAGCCCAGGTCCAGATAACCGGACACCTGCCCGTCCTTGAAAAACACATTGGGCAGGCAAAAATCCCCGTGGGACAGCACCGGGTCCATGGGCGGCCGGTGGTCCTTCAGCCACTGCAAAAGATGCGCCGGGTCCCGGAAGCCCTTGGGGCCGTAGGTGTCCTTTTCCACGTTTTCGGTCTCGCACCGGCCGTGGAGGACATTGTCCTCGGCCAGCAGCAGCCGGTCCTCCAGGGAAAACCGACAGGGGCAATCCCTTGCGTCCACCTGCCACAGACGGGTCAGACCTTCGGCCAGCAGGGGGATGAGCACTCCGGGCCGGGACATGTACCGCTCGTGGCAGGCCATTTCGCCCTCCAGCCGGGACATGAGCAAAAAACTGGTATCCTTTTCCACACAGCTGTGGAGAACTTTGGGCACCGGCAGCTTGTCCGCCAGCCATTCCATCATCCGGGCCTCCCGGGCGGAAGTCCGGTCAGCCGGGGCCATCTTCAGCACCCGGTCGTCAAACATCAGCACCCCGGCCCCCGACAGGCCGGTGGTGTTTCGGGTATAGGGCTTGTTTTCAAGCTGCCGCCCGATGGCGGCAGGAAGCTGCAGCGGCACAGGCATCATCCTTTCCGGCACCAGTATATCATAACCCGTGAAAAAGCGAAAGAATTTCTTAGGATTTTGCCAGAATGGGCCCCACGCCTTGCAGGCGCCGCCAAAATCTGTTATAATCTTAAGTTGAACAAATCTATCCATAACGGAGTGTCCATATATGCAGACTTTTGAAATCTCCCTGGATGAGCTGGGCGTCAGCCAGCTCTACCTCAACCAGCGCAAGCTGGAAGCCGTGCGGGAACAGTACATGGCCGAGGATTTTGCCGGCTTTGCGCCCCTGCCGGTGTACGACTTCGGTGACGGCAGAAAGGTGCTCACCGACGGTCACAGCCGGGCCTTTGTTGCCCAGCAGAAGGGCCAGAAAACCATCACCGTCTATTGGGACAACGACCCCAACACCACCGGCAAGCTGCCCCAGCGGATGTATAAAATGTTCCTGGAGTGGTGCGACAAGGCCGGCGTCAAGACCCTTTCCGACCTGCAGAGCCGGGTGCTCCAGGCCCCCAACTATGAGTTTTTCTGGCTGGAACGTTGCCGCCGGGGCTATAACCTCCTCACCACCCGCAACAAAAATATCCTGGACAAGGCCCGGGAGCTGGCCCCCGGTATGACCCTTTACGGCACCGAACGGGCCCTCAACACCTTCTATTTCGAGGATGAAAAGGGCAAGCTCTTTAAGCACTACGACGGCGAGCTGCGCCAGGAGCGCGGCGACAACTTCTGATTGGAGGACTTACCATGGAACATCTGCTGAACCGTGACCCTGTACTGCCCCGTGTGGCAGAAGCACAGGAAGTGCTGTGGCTCAACCCCAAGCTGCAGCCCGCAGCCCAGGCCCTGGAATGTGCCGAGCTGGGCATGGATGACATCCGGGACGCCCAGGCAAGACTGGACCGGTTTGCCTCCTTTATCCGGGTGTGCTTCCCCGAAACCGAGCCCCGGGGCGGCCTTATCGAATCGCCCCTGACCCCCATTCCTATGATGCAGAAGATGCTGGAAGAGCGCTTCGGCGCCGTCATTCCCGGCAAGCTGCTGCTCAAGCAGGACAGCCATCTGGCCATCGCCGGCTCGGTAAAGGCCCGCGGCGGCATCTATGAGGTGCTCAAGCACACCGAGGAGCTGGCCATGGAGGCCGGCCTTCTGAAGGAGACCGACGACTACGCCAAGCTGGCCACCCCCGAAATGCGGGAATTTTTCAGCAATTACACCGTCCAGGTGGGCTCCACCGGCAACCTGGGCATGTCCATCGGCATCGCTTCGGCCGCCGTGGGCTATAAGGTCATCGTCCACATGAGCGTGGACGCCAAACAGTGGAAAAAGGACCTGCTGCGTTCCCACGGCGTCCAGGTCATCGAGTACGAAGCCGACTACGGCGAGGCCGTCAAGCAGGGCCGTGCCCAGTCGGACGCCGACCCCATGAGCTATTTCGTGGACGACGAGAACTCCAAAAACCTGTTTTTGGGTTATGCCGTGGCCGCCCTGCGGCTCCAGGACCAGCTCCGGGAGCAGGGCATCACCGTGGATGAAAATCACCCCCTGCTGGTGACCATCCCCTGCGGTGTGGGCGGCGCTCCCGGCGGTGTTGCTTTTGGCCTCAAGCAGGTCTACGGCGACAACGTCCACGTGTTCTTCTCCGAGCCTACCCAGGCCCCCTGTATGCTGGTGGGTATGGCCACCGGCCTCCACAGCCAGGTCTGCGTCCAGGATGTGGGCCTCACCGGTCTCACCGAGGCCGACGGACTGGCCGTTGGCCGTCCTTCGGGCTTTGTGGGCGGCGTGATGGAGCCCCTGCTGGCCGGCGAAGTCACCATTTCCGACCCCAAGCTGTACGTCTTTATGCGGGCCCTGCTGGAGAGCCAGGACATCTTCCTGGAGCCCTCGGCCTGCGCCTCCTTCCAGGGCCCGGTGGAACTGCTGAAGCAGGAAGCCGGCTGCGCCTGGTGTGAAAAGATGGGCCTCACCGCTGAAAAGCTGGCAAACAGCACCCACATCGCCTGGGCCACCGGCGGCGCGCTGGTGCCGGCCGATATCCGCGAGCATTACAAAACCATGTATCTGTAAGGAGTTTATATGATGGAACAGAAGAAACATATCGAAGGCGGCAAAAAGACCATTGGCCCTCTCACCGGCTGTATGCTGGAGGAGGCCCTGGCCCTGGTTTGGGACGTGTTCTCCGACTTTGAGTCGGAAAATCTTTCCCAGGAGGCCCTGGACGAGTTCTGGGCCCGCATCGACTATGAATATATGCTCCAGCGGGCCGGCGACGGCGAGATCCGCTTCTGGGGCGCCTTTGACGACGATTTCCTGGTGGGCGTCTGCGCCATGCGGGACCTGAGCCACATCGAACTGCTCTATGTGGACGGGGCCTATCACCGCCAGGGCATCGCCACCAACCTGCTGAAGCACGCCTTTATCGACTGCAAGGAGCTGGACGAGACCCTCCACCGGGTCACCGTCAACGCCACCCCCTTCTCCCGGGGCTTCTTCCTGAAGCAGGGCTTCACCGCCACCGCCGCCCAGCGCACGGTGGACGGCCTGACCACCATTCCTATGGCCCTGGAGGGACAGGTAATTTAAGCTGTCGGAGGGATATTCTATGGCATACAAACCGAAAAAAGACAAGATCCCCGGCTGGCTCATTTTCGTGGGCTTTATGATCGGCTTCTGGCCCGGCGGCATCCTGCTGGCCATCCGCATGATCCAGGAGGCCGAGGAAAAGGACAACGGCAAGGCCCGCCGCACCGACAGCGAGTGGGAGCAGAACGCCCGGGAGGCCTCCCGGCAGAGCCGCACCTATAACGCTCAGGGTCAGCGCACCTATCAGCCCCCCAAGGCCGACGCGGCCCGGGAGGAACGCACCATCCAGGGCAGTATGAACGCCGACGGCACCTATCGCTACAGCTATTCCCAGCCCAGGACCACCGCCGCCGGCCGCCCCGTTTCCAAGCGGACAACCGTCAAGCCGCCGCCCAGCCTGCTCCAGGACAAGCGCCTCAGCGCAAAGATCGGCCGGGGCCTCAAGCTGGCGGGCAATATCGTTTTGGGTGTGGGCGCCTTTACCACCGCCATCACCTTTTTGGGGCTGCTGGCCTCGGGAAGCTGGTTTTTTGATACCATTCTGCCCACCTCTATTGTGGCCCTGTGCTGCTGCACCCCCGGTGTGGTGCTAAGCGTCATCGGCAGCAAAAAGCACAGCCGTGTCATGCGCTGCCGCACCTATGCCGCCATGATCGGAAGCCGCCGGTCGGTGTCCATTGATGACCTGGCCGCCGCCATCCCCACCGGCTACAACAAGTGCGTGGACGACCTCCAGTGGATGCTGGGGGAGGGCCTGCTCCAGGGCATGTACATCGACGGCTCCAGCCGCACCCTCACCTATCCCGACGCCGGGGAGGCGGAAAAGACCGCCGCCAGACAGCAGCCCCAGCCTGCTCAGACTGCCCACGGGGAGTTCCCCGAGGTGGAGCGCATCCGGGCGCTGAACAGCCACATCACCGACGATTATGTGTCCCAGCGGATGGACCGGCTGGAGGAGCTTACCCAGAAGATCCTCTCCTACGCCCAGGAGCACCCCGAAAAGGAGCCCAACCTGCGGCAGTTCCGCAACCACTACCTGCCCAAGACCTTTTCCATCCTGGAGTCCTATGCCCGGATGGAGCGCATGGGCGTGGAGGGCGGCAACATCGGCTCGGCCATGAAGGACGTGGAGGACATCATGGACAAGTTGGTGCTGGGCTTTGAAAAACAGCTGGACGCCCTGTTTGACAGCGAGGCCCTGGACGTGACCACCGACGTCAGCGTGCTGGAAAACATGATGACCATGGAGGGCCTGTCCGACCTGGACCCCTTCGGCGCCGCCAGCCGCCGGGACGCCGGCGAGACCTGGACCAAACAGTAAAAAAAGGAGCCTTTCGGCTCCTTTTTTATTTTAAAAACAAAAAACACAAAAATCCAATGAGCAGGACATCCAGCACGATAAAGAAGATGGATGTTCCGGTGAGTTCCCCGTCCTCCTTGTAATCGTGGATGGCGGCGAAGGGGATGAAGGCTGTATTGAGGCCCAGTAAAAGCCAGTCGCGTTCTCTTGGAGGCGTCCAACAGATGAAAAGTGTGATCAAAAGAAGAAGAAACGATCGGGGCAGGTCATAGTGCACCCGCCCCCGGTTTTCGGCACTGCGTTTTTTCAGTTTATCAATGATATCACGAACTTTCTGTCCCATCTGCACAATCCTTTCTTAAAAAGAGCTCGCTTCAGAATGACAGCCTTTTTGAACGCAATTACTTTTGTGCCGCCAGCTTGGCTTCCCGCGTTTCCCAGACGGCCAGCCACTTTTTCCGGTAGAACCGCCACAGGCCCAGGGCCGACCGGACCGCCAGATCCAGGGCCATACATACCCAGATGGCCTCCAGGCCCCAGCCAAACACATGGATGAGCGCATAGGCCACCGGGATGCGGAGGCACCACATGCCCAGCAGGGAGATGTAGAAGGGCCACTTGGTGTCGCCCGCGCCCCGGAGCACGCCCGAAAGCACGGTGGTGATGGCGAAGAAGGATTCGGCAAAGGCCTCGATGCGCAGCATTTTGCCGCCCAGAGCGATGACCGCCGGGTCGTTGCTGAACAGGTCGATGATCTGTTCGGACAGGATGAACTGGATGACACCGGCGGTAAAGATCACCGCCACCGAGATCCAGGTGCACCAGGCGCCCTGCTTGAAGGCACGCTCCTTGTCGCCGGCGCCCAGATTCTGGGCAACCAGGGTGGTGGCGGCGATGGAAAAGCCGAAAATGGGCATATAACAGATGCTTTCGCCGGTGAGGGCCAGCTGGTTGGAGGCCAGGGCCACGGTGCCCAGGCCGGAGATCATGGCCGTAGCGGCGATCTGGCCCACCGCCACGGTGGCACGCTCCAAAAAGGTGGGCACGCCCAGGTGCACCGCCTGCTTAAGGATGTCCGGCCGGGGGCGGTAGCTGTCTTTCAGGGAGATCTGCAGGGGGCCCTTGCGTAGAAACAGCACCGACAGCAGGCAGATGGCCGAAAAGGCGGTTGCCGTCACGGTGGCGGTGGCGGCGCCGGCCACGCCCCAGCCCGCGCCGGGCATGGTAAAGGTCACGCCAAACACCGTCAGCTGACGGGTGGGATAGATCAACAGGAAGTTGCCGCACACGTTGATGAGGTTGGTGAGGATGTTGAACTTCAGCGGCGTTTTGGTGTCGCCCATGCACCGCAGGATGTTGGTGGCCATGA
Organism: Clostridia bacterium; assembly: GCA_017521295.1. Lineage (GTDB taxonomy): Bacteria > Bacillota > Clostridia > Oscillospirales > Butyricicoccaceae > UBA4644. Next base: position 7,220 of record JAFXDF010000102.1, read on the forward strand.
GCATACCGGTGTGCAGCAGATAGTTGGCGCCGATGATGCGGAAATAGGTCACGGCGTGAGGCAGCACGTCGGGCTCGGTGCCCATCCACCGGGGCAGATTGGGGGCCAGGATCAGCTGCACCAGAGCGGTGAGGGTCAGACCCACGGCAAGGACGCCCAGCATGGCCTGCCGCATGACCTCACGGGCCTCGTCGTAGCGGCCTTCACCCATGCGCCGGGCAACCATGACAGAAAAGCCCAGGCCGGTGGCGTTCATGACGCCCATCAGCAAAAACAGGGTGGACTGGCACACGCCGATGGCTGCCGTGGCATAGGTGCCGATGCTGCCCACCATGGCGGTGTCCACATAGTTCACTGCCGTCTGCAGCAGCTGCTCGATGATAGAGGGCCAGGCCAGCAGAAAGATCAGCTTCCAGGTGGGGATGCTTTTGTCCAGAAGATTCAGCGGTTTTGCCATGGGAAACATCCTTTCCGCGGCGAGATGGGCCGCTGCCTAAACTGTACCAAACATTTCCTGGGAAGTCAACAAAAAAGCCTGTATCCCAATGGGATACAGGCACTTTGAATCTTTACCGACGGGACAGTTTGGCTTCCCGCAGCTCCCACACGTGCATCCAGCCGCCCTTGCGGAACCGCCACAGGGAGATCAGACCCCGGAGGATCAGGTCGAGAGCCATACCCACCCACACGGCGTGGAGGCTCCAGCCGAAGCCGTTGATGAGCACAAAGGCTACGGGCACACGCAGCAGCCACATGCCGGCCAGGGAGATGTAGAAGGGCCACTTGGTGTCGCCGGCGCCACGGAGGATGCCGCTGACCACCGACGCGATGGCGAAGAAGGGCTCGGCCAGGGCCTCGATGCGCAGCACCTGGCTGCCCAGGGCGATGACCTGGGGATCGTTGGAGAAAATGTCGATGATCTGAGGTGCCAGCACGAACATCAGCCCGCTGGTGCAGCACATGACGCACACCGCCATACCGATACACCAGCTGCCCTGCTGCCGGGCCCGCTCCTTGTCACCGGCACCCAGATTCTGGGCAACCAAGGTGGTGGCCGCCGTGGTAAAGCCGAAGATGGGCATGTAGCACAGGCTTTCGCCGGTGTTGGCCAACTGATGGGCGGCGATGGCCGAGGTGCCCAGGCCGGTGATCATGGCGGTGGAAACGATCTGGCCCAGAGAGATGGTGGCCCGCTCAAAGAAGGAGGGCACGCCCAGGCGGAAGGCCTGGAGCAGAATGTCCTTTCGGGGCCGGTAGTCGTCCTTGAGGGAGATCTGCAGGGGGCCCTTGCGCAAGAACAGGGTGGAGGCCAGACAGCAGGCCGAAAAGGCGGTTGCCGTCACGGTGGCGGCGGCGGCGCCGGCCACGCCCCAGCCCGCGCCGGGCATGGTAAAGGTGACGCCCAGCACCGTCAGCGGACGGGTGGGATAGATCAACAGGAAGTTGCCGCACACGTTGATGAGGTTGGTGAGGATGTTGAACTTCAGCGGCGTTTTGGTGTCGCCCATGCACCGCAGGATGGCACCCGACACCATCATGGCGGTGTTGAACACATAGCCCAGGCCGATGATGCGGAAATACATCACCGAATAGGGCAGGATCTCGGCGTCGGCGCCCATCCACCGGGGCAGATTGGGTGCCAGGATCAGCTCCACCAGGGCGGTGAGGGACAGGCCGATGAAAACCACCGACAGCATGGCCTGGCGCATGGTGGTGCGGGCGGCCTCATGGTCGCCTTCGCCGATGCGGCGGGCTACCGTCACCGAAAAGCCGATGCCGGCGATGTTCATGACGCCCATCAGCAGCATGATGGTGGAGGTGCACACGCCGATGGCGGCGGTGGCGTAGGTGCCGATGCTGCCCACCATGGCAGTGTCCACATAGTTCACCGCCGTATGCAGGATCTGCTCAATGATGGTGGGCCAGGCCAGAAGCAAGATCAGCTTCCAGGAGGGGATGCTTTTATCCAAAAGATCAAGTTTTTTTGCCATGGGAAACTCCTTTCGGGGGAAACGGACTAAACTTTATTATACAGGCTGAAGCCCGGTCAAAGTCAAGGCCATTTTCCACGAAAAAAAGGCTCTTTCGAGCCTTTTTTTGGTTATTCGCAGTAGATTTTGATGGCCCGGGACATAAAGGCTGCCGTGCCTTCGCCGTACTTGTCCAGATTTGCGGTGAACCGCTCGTCGCAGACGTACATCTGCCCCAGCCCGGCGAGGATCTCTTTGGTACAGTGGTACATGTTGTCGCAGATAAACCGCTGCCAGGCGGCCACCTGGGCCTGGGCCTCCGGGCCTGCCGGGTCGGTATCCCGCAGGGCGGCAAAGCCCCGGAAGATGGCCTCCATACCTGCCGCGTCGGGGGTCTTGCCTTGGGACTGCTTCCAGGCGTCGGTGTGTCCCCACCGCTCCTTGGCCTCCTGGGCGTACTGCTCCCTGGCGGCGTCGATGTCCGCCTGTGTGATAGTGGGTTTGGTCATGGGTTTCCCTCCTAATGTGTCGTCCACCAGCCGCAAAAGGCCCTCCAGCTGCTGCTTTTTCAGCTCCAGCAGGTGGCGGTGAGCCAAAAGCGCCCGGCGGCGCTCTGTTTCCGGTGCCTGCAAAAGGGCCTTGATCTCCTTGAGGGGGAGGTCCAGCTCCCGGTAAAAGAGCACCTGCTGCAGCAGGGCCAGGGCCTCCCGGTCGTAGTACCGGTAGCCGTTTTCGCCGGTTTCGGTGGGCTTCACCAGGCCGATCTCGTCATAGTGGCGCAGCGTGCGCACGCTGACCCCCAGACGCTGGGCCGCCTCTCCGATGGAAAGCTTCATTTGCATCACCTCTATGGATACCTTACACCCTCACGCCGCGTGAGAGTCAAGGGGAACTTACCGCTTTTTTCCGTGATACATGCCAAATCCCAGCACCGTGCCGCAGATGCCGCCGATGATGTGGGTCATCTGGCTGACGCTGTCGCTGACGAAAATGGCGCTGTAGATCTCCTGGCCCAGGTAGAAAATGGCCACCAGAATGAGGGTCAGAGGGATGCCGCCCTTGCGCATACCCGACAGGGAGGCCAGAAAGATCAGCATGAACACGATGCCCGAAGCGCCCAAAAGGGCGGCGTTGGGGGCCAGCACCATGTGGGCGGCGCCCGAAACAAAGGCGGTGACCAGCATGGCGATCAGGGTGTTCTTGCTGCCGTATTTTTCCTCCACCGAGGGGCCCACGATCAAAAGATACAGCACATTGTTGAAAAAGTGCTGCCAGTCGGCGTGGCCCAGCACATGGCCCAGCAGACGCACATAGGTGAGGGCGTCCCCCGGGCTGCTGCGGTAGACACAGAAGCACAGGCTGGTGCTCCGTCCGCCGGTGAGGCCGTCCAGCAGCAGCACGCCGCAGCACAGCAGCACGTAGGTGAGGATCACCGGGGAGTTGTATTGGATTTTTTTCATAAGAGCCTCCCGTTTGAAAAGAGGGCAGTCCCCGGGGACTGCCCTTAAAAATCTCGCGTCATTCTGAGGCCTCCGGCCGAAGAATCTCCCGTTGACAGGGGGGATCCTTCGACTCCGCTGCGCTTCGCTCAGGATGACAAAGTGTGGTGCTTACAGATACTGCTTCAGGATCTCGGCCTTGGCGGTGCGCTCCCAGGACAGATCTAGATCGGGACGGCCCATATGACCGTAAGCGGCAACCTGCTGATAGACGGGCTTGCGCAGCTCCAGCTCTTCGATCATGGCGGCGGGGCGCATGTCAAAGTGCTTGCGGACGATGTCGGCCAGCTGGATGTCGCTCAGCTTGCCGGTGCCGAAGGTGTCCACCAGAACGGACACGGGCTGGGCCACGCCGATGGCGTAAGCCAGCTGCAGCTCGCACTTGTCGGCCAGACCGGCGGCCACCAGGTTCTTGGCGATATAGCGGGAGTAGTAAGCGCCGGTGCGGTCCACCTTGGTGGGGTCCTTACCGGAGAAGGCGCCGCCGACCCGCCGCTCATCCTGCCGCAAGCGTCAGGACTTCGGTGCTCCATGCCCTAGCCCGAAAACTGTGTATATTATAACTATAACACGGGAACCAGCAATTTACAATTTTTAGTTTGGAAG
>JAFXDF010000103.1 GCA_017521295.1 Clostridia bacterium
GAAGGATCTCACGGTAAACCCGCCTTGAGATCCCTCGGCAGGCTCGGGATGACACAAGGCCCTCAATGCTTCTGCTGCTTCATCCAGATCTTCATGATGAGCTTGTGGGGCAGCAGCTTGGTTGCCAGCACCTGCATCTTGATGCCGAAGCCGGGGACGCAAACATCCTTGCCCCGGGCAGAGTCGCGCATGGCCACCCGCACCACCTCTTCGGCGGTGAACAGCTTGTTGAAATAGGTAACGGCGTCCTTGGAATAGGTCTCGGCGCCGTCAAAAAACGGCGTTTTCACCCAGCCGGGGCAAAAGGCCATCACCTTGATGTCCCGGTCCTGCAGCTCCACGTTCAGACTGCGGGCATAGCTGAGCACAAAGGCCTTGGTGGCGCCGTACATGCCGATATAGGGCACCGGCTGAAAGGCCGACAGGGAGTCCACCTGGATGATGCGGCTGCCCGCCGGCATAAAGGGCAAAGTGCGCTTGGTGATGTTCACCATGGCCTTGCAGTTGAGGTCGATCATGTCCAGATCGTCCTGCAAAGGGATCTGGTCATACCGGGCAAACCGGCCGAAGCCGCTGGCATTCACCAGAAAGGTCACCTTGGGCTTCCGCTCGTCCAGTTCCTGCTGGAACCGCTCAAAACTTTCAGCCTTCAGCAGGTCCAGGGGCAGGATGTGCAAAGGCACCTTGACCTCGTTTTGCAGCTCCCGCAGCTTGTCCTCCCGTCGGGCAATGACCCAAATTTCGTCGATATCGCCTCTGTCGGCGGCCATTTTCACAAATTCCCTGCCCATGCCGGAGGATGCGCCGGTGATGATGGCGGTGTTCATAGCAGCCCCTCCCCTGTCATTTTCCTACAGTTTACCATAGGTTCCACAAAAAGAAAACCGAAATTTTGTGGAATTTTTTACGAACAATTGTTTGCATTCATCGAACAAGTGTGCTATAGTATAACCATCAAGAAAACAAACGTTCGATTGGAGGTCATGGTTATGAAGAAGCACGGAAAGAGAATGGAAGCGATCGGTATGCTGGCCCTGTTTGCATTGGCCATGGCGTCCGACGGCGGCACCATCGGCATCCTGCCCCTGGCCCTGCTGGCAGCTTTGTCGGTGGGTCTGATCCTGGTGGGCGACATGTTCACCCGTCCCCGCCGCAAGGCGCGCAGCACCCAGCGCCGCGCCGCTCCCGCCACCGTTATCCTCCGCCCCGATTTTCAGCGGGCGGCCTAAATCCAAAAAAGATACGGCCAGGTCAAATGACCTGGCCGTTTTCTGTTATACCGTGACTTTCTGCGCCTCCAGCGCCTGTTCCAGGCACCGGCACTTCCGGGTGCCCACATAGCCCCGGTCGCCGCACAGGGGGCAGTCGGGCTTGTCCCGGAGCCAATCCTCCGGCTTGCCCAGCTGCCGCAGGATGTCCTGCTGCCGCCCCACATAGCCCTGGTACTCCAGGGCCATTTTTGCCTTTTCCGAAGGCTTCGCCCGGGCCATTTTGGAGGCAAACAGCCGCATGGCGCTTTCGTTTTCGGCGAAGGCGGCGCTCTGCTGCCGCAGTTCCTCCCGGCGCTGTTCCAGCACCAGGCCCCGCTGCTGCCGCTTTTCCTGCATCTTCCGCAAAATCACCGTTTCGGCCGACTCCTGCACCGGGGCAGGCTGACCCTGCCGCACCCGGCCGCCGGCCGATGCGGTTTCCACATCCCGGACGGTGCGGAAGCCCTGCTCCCGCCAGGAGCAGAGGATCTTATGGAGATAGGGCCAGCTCAGCCGGCCGGCACCCAGCAAGGTGCGGTCATAGGCCAGACGTAAAAGCTCGTCGGTGACCCCCATCTCTTCCCACTTGTCGATGTACTTCTGTTCGCTGTCTCCGGGCAGCCGGTCGTGGACCCCCAGAATGGACAGCACCTTTGCGCCCCGGGTCTGTCGCTCCCGCTGCCGTGCCAGATAGGAGGCCGCCCGGTCATAGTTGTCCAGCCCCAGGTCATACCAGCGGTAGGCCTGCTTTTCCACCTCCCGGGCGGTGAGCCGCCCTCTCTGGGCGCAGTCGCCCATCAGCAGGGTGAGCACCTCGGGGGGCAGGCCCAGGGTCTGGTACACGTTCAGCAGGGTCTCCAGCTCTCTCCGGTTGAGGATCCGGCCCAGATTGGCCTCGAAATAATCGCACAGGCCGGAAAAGGCGGCGTCGCCCGCTCTGGCCTGGGCCAGCTCGGCGGCCGGATAGCCGGTCTCCGACCGGGGAGACGGAGCGGTGTGGTTGGCCGCCAGGCCGTACACCAGCAGCAGCTGGGAGGCCCGTTTCACCTGTTCGGGGGCCATATCCAGATTCTGCGCGGCCTGCGCCAAAGTGCAGCCGCCGTCACAGGAGGCCGCATAGGCGTACAGCAGGGCGGCGTCGCCGTCCCGCAGCTGGGCCAGCGCAGCCATGGCTTCCCGGCCCTGTTTGCTGCAGCGCAGCTTTTGTTCGTCCATAAGGTCCCCTCCTGTCAGAAAATCTTCTTTGTGGACAGATTATAACAAAAATTGTTGATTCCGTAAAGCAAAAAGAGGTGGAATTTTCTTTCGCTTCCTGTTATACTGATACTATGGGTGCAGACCCTTGTTTTTGTTGCGCCCACAAACGGTTTTTGTTATGTTTTTTCGAAAGGAGCGACCCGAAATGGCTCACTTTTTTGCGCTGGCCCTTGGAAACGCCGGCGATTATCAGCGGGAGATCCTCTCCTGCACCGTGCTGGAGCACCTGACCCTGGCCGCACAGGCTGCCGGCGGCGAACTGTATCTGGCATCTGACAAGACCGAAGGTTGCTGTATGACCACCGCGGATTTCTGGAAAAAGGCCGGCGACGGCCCTGTGCTGCTGTTCCTGGCCCCTGCCGCCGGCATCAGCGCCGACACCGTCAAGCGTCTGGTGAGCCAGACCGAGCCCGCCTGTCTGGTGGCCGGCCGTATGCCCCTGGCCGTGTTCGGCCAGGCAGACGCGTTGCAGAAGGCCGACCTGTCCAACCTGCCCGGCGACCTGGCCCAGGTCCAGGCCGGCCCCGGCGAGGGCATGGTGGTGGAAAGCACCGAAAGCGCCTATGTGGTCCAGGAGCAGCTGCGCCGCCGCATCAACATGGAATGGATGCAGAAGGGCGTCATGCTGGTGGACCCCAACACCACCCACATCGGCCCCAAGGCCCAGCTGGAGGGCGGCTGCACCGTCCTCCCCAGCTGCATGATCCACGGCGAATCCACCGTGGCCAAGGGCGCCGTCATCGGCCCCAATACCTGGCTGAAGAGCGCCCACATCGGTGAAAATGTCACTGTCAACGCCTCCCAGGTCATCGAATCCACCGTGGGCAAAAACACCACCGTAGGCCCCTTTGCCTACATTCGCCCCGGCTGCACCATCGGTGAAAAGGCCCGCATCGGCGACTTTGTGGAGCTGAAGAACTCCACCATCGGCGACGGCACCAAGGTCTCGCACCTGACCTATATCGGCGACAGCGACTTCGGCAAGGCCATCAACGTGGGCTGCGGCGTGGTCACCGTCAACTACGACGGCAAGAAAAAATACCGCACCACGGTGGAGGACAACGCCTTCGTGGGCTGCAACGTCAACCTGGTCTCCCCGGTGAAGGTGGGCAAGGGCGCCTATCTGGCCGCCGGAAGCACCATCACCGAAGAAGTTCCCGAAGACGCCATGGTGGTGGCTCGCTGCCGCGCCACCGTCAAGCCCCTGTGGGCCAAAAAGCGCCGGGAAGACGGCAAGTTATAAAATCACCTCTCCGTTTTGCCTTCCCCCGACGGGGGAAGGTGGCCCACCGGGCCGGATGAGGGGAAAATAGATACAGAACAATTATTTATTATTTTTAGGGGGTAATCCTATGTACATCCACGGTCCTCACGGCAAACTGAAACTGTTCACCGGCAATTCCAACCCCGCTCTGGCACAGCGCATCGCTGACGCCCTGGGCGTTGAGCTGGGCAACGTCACCTGCAAGAAGTTTGCCGACGGCGAAGTTTCCGTCACTTTTGAAGAAACCGTCCGCGGCTGCGACGTGTTCCTGATCCAGTCCACCTGCTGCCCCGTCAACGACAACTTCATGGAGCTGCTGGTGATGATCGACGCCTGCCGCCGTGCTTCCGCCAACCGCATCACCGCCGTCATGCCCTATTTCGGCTATGCCCGTCAGGACCGCAAGGCCCGTCCCCGCGATCCCATCTCTGCCAAGCTGTGCGCCAACATGCTGGAAGCCGCCGGTGCCGACCGCGTGCTGACCATGGACCTGCACGCCAACCAGATCCAGGGCTTCTTCGACATCCCCGTGGACAACCTGCTGGGCACCGCCATCCTGACCCAGTACTTCTATGATAAGCTGGGCACCAACAACGAAGACTACGTGGTGGTCTCTCCCGACCTGGGCTCTGTCACCCGTGTCCGCAAGTTCACCGACAAGCTGGATCTGCCCATGGCCATCGTGGACAAGCGCCGTCCCAAGCCCAACGTGTCCGAGGTCATGAACATCATCGGCGACATCAAGGACAAGCACGTCATCCTGGTGGATGACATGGTGGACACCGCCGGCACCCTGTGCAACGGCGCCAAGGCCCTGATCGAGCGCGGCGGCGCCAAGTCCATCACCGCCTGCGCCACCCACGGCGTCCTGTCCGGCCCTGCCATCGAGCGTCTGCAGAACAGCGTCATCGACAAGCTGGTGCTGCTGGACACCATCCCCGTTGAGGGCGAAAAGGCCATCGACAAGATCGAGGTGCTGTCCGTCGCTCCCCTGTTCGCCGAGGCCATCCATCGTATCTATGATGAGAACGCCATCTCCGACCTGTTCAACTAAATCACATTATGCGGCGGGGGACCTCTGGGTTTCCCGCCGTTATCAAAAGGAGTTTTTCCCATTTTTCGACGTAAGAAAGTAACCGAGCCCCAGTCGGTGGACTACATCATCTGCGGCCTGGGCAACCCCGGCAGTAAGTATGAGATGACCCGCCACAACGTGGGCTTTATCGCCCTGGACCTGCTGGCCGAAAAGGCCGGTCTGGGCCGGCTCACCAAGACCAAGTGCAAGGCGGTCTACGGCACGGGCAGCATTGCGGGCAAATCGGTCCTGCTGATGAAGCCCCAGACCTATATGAACCTGTCGGGCGAGGCTGTCCGGGACATGATGCAGGCCTTTTCGGTGCCCGCCGAACGCCTCATCGTGATTTTTGACGACGCCGACCTGGCCCCCGGCCGCATCCGCATCCGCAAAAACGGCTCCGCCGGCACCCACAACGGTATGCGCAACATCGTCTACCTGCTGGAAAACGACAAGTTCCCCCGGGTCAAGGTGGGCATCGGCAAGCCCGACAAAGAGCACGGTGAGGAGATGGTGGACTTTGTCCTGTCCCCCATGGACAGCGACACCTTTGCCGCCTGCAAGGCCGTGCCCGATCTGATCTATGACCTGCTGGAGCATGGCATCGATCACGCCATGCAGGAGTTCAACAACTTCCAGCCCAAATAACGGAGGTAATCCTTATGCTTTACATCAAAAACGGCTATATCAAGACCATGGCCGGTCCCGACATCGAGAACGGCTGTATCCTCATCGGCGACGACGGCAAGATCGCCGCCGTAGGCAAGGACATCCCCTGCCCCGAAGGCGCCACCGTCATCGACGCCCAGGACCGCCTGGTGACCCCCGGCTGCGTGGACGCCCACTGCCACGTGGGTCTGGACAATCAGGGCATGGGCTGGGAGGGCCGCGACTATAATGAGATCGTGGATCCCATCACCCCCCAGATGCGCGCCATCGACTCCATCAATCCCCTGGACGAGGCCTTCCCCCTGGGCCTGCAGGGCGGCGTCACCACCGTGTGCACCGGCCCGGGCAGCGCCAACGTGGTGGGCGGCACCTTTGTGGCCATCAAGCTGGCCGGCAAGCGTGTGGACAAGATGATCGTCAAGCATCCGCTGGCCATGAAGTGCGCCTTTGGCGAGAACCCCAAGCGCTGCTACGGCCAGGGCAGCAAAAAGGCCCCCATGACCCGCATGGGCACCGCCGCCCTGCTGCGGGAGCTGCTCTTCAAGACCCGCCGCTACATGGAGGACAAGGAGGCCGGCAAGAATCCCGGCTTTGACTTCAAGCTGGAGTCCATGATCCCCGTGCTGAAAGGCGAGCTGCCCCTGAAGGCCCACGCCCACCGCCACGACGACATCCTCACCTCTATCCGCATCGCCAAGGAGTTCGGCGTGAAGATCACCCTGGACCACTGCACCGACGGCGCTCTCATCGCCGACGAGCTGGCCGAAGAGGGTCTGCCCGCCTTTGTGGGCCCCACCTTTGGCGGCAAGAGCAAGATCGAGCTCATCAACAAGAGCTTTGATACCCCCCGCATCCTTCGCGAGGCCGGCGTGGACATCGCCATCATCACCGACGCCCCCGTGATCCCCATCCAGTATCTGCCCATGTGCGCCGGTCTGGCCCACAACGCCGGTCTGGACTATGAGGAGGCCTGGAAGGCCATCACCATCGCCGCCGCCAACCTCACCGGCATCGGCGACCGGGTAGGCTCTCTGGAAGTGGGCAAGGACGGCGACGTTGTCATCTGGAACGCCGACCCCATGACCGTGCTGGCCGCCGAATCCGCCGTCACCGTGGTGGACGGCAAGGTGGTCTACGAGGCATAAATCCGCTGTCATTTTTTCTTGAATACAGGCAAAACACCCCGTTCCAAGTCGGAACGGGGCACTGCCTGTTGCATTCGTTTCCCCAAAAGGAGGTTTGTATCCATGGAACTGCTTTCCACCCTGCCCAGGGGCCTTACCGAATATCCCCGGCTGCTGGAGGCCGTCCGCGCCCGTCAGACCACGGCGCTGTACGGTGCCGCGCCGGTGCACCGGGCCCATCTGGCGGCCGCTTTGTACGCCGACCTGCCCCAGCGCACCTTTTGCGTGGTGCTCCGTGACGAGCAGGCCGCCCGGACCTTTGCCGCCGACCTGAACGCCCTGTGCGGCGTGGAGACGGCTGTGCTCCCCTGCCGGGACCTGGTGTTCCACAACATGGAAGGTGTGTCCCATGAATACGAACAGCAGCGCCTGTCTGCCCTGTGGCAGGTCAAGACCGGCCAGGTCCGGGTGCTGTGCGCCCCGGCCGACGCCCTCATGCTGCGCACCCTGCCCCCCGACGGGCTGGAAAACGCCGCCATGACCCTGCTTTCCACCGGCTCCTACCAGGTGGAACGGCTGGTGGAGCGGCTGCTCCAGGCCGGCTACACCCGCTGCAGCCAGGTGGAGGGCCCCGGCCAGTTCGCCCTGCGGGGCGGCATTCTGGACGTGTTTCCCGCCGGCGACACCCAGCCGGTGCGCGCCGAGTTCTGGGGGGATGACGTGGACTCTCTGGGTCGGTTCGACCCCATGACCCAGCGCCGATCCGAGCCGGTGGACGCTGTCACCATCCTGCCGGTGCGTGAGGCGCTCCCCACCCTGGCCGAGGGGGGCATCGACGGCCTGTGCGCCGCTTTGCGCAAGCTGGCCGGGCGGAAAACCACCAGGGACACCCTGGAAAAGACCCTGCTGTCCGACGCCGACACCCTGCAGGAGCTCCGTTCCCTCACCGCCGCCGACCGCTACCTGCCCCAGATCTATCCCGAAATGGCCACCGCTTTGTCCTATCTGCCAGAGGACACGGTGTTTTTGTGCTGTGACACCCCCGCCGTGCTGGAGTGCGCCCAGGGCATGGCCCACCGGCAGGCCGAGGACCTTTCCCACCTGCTGGAGGAGGGCCTTTTGCCCCCCACCAAAACCGGCTACGCTCTGGACGAGCGGCAGTTCAAGGCCGCCCTCACCGCCCCCGTCCTGCTGGACAGCTTCCTGGCCGGGTCGCCCTTCTCCCCTCAGGTGCTGCTGTCCCTCAGCGCCAAGCAGCTCCCGGCGGCAGCCACCGGCTTTGACAATCTGCTGCGGGACATCACCGACTATCTGCGGATGGACTACACCGTGCTGCTGCTGGCCGGCGGCCGGGCCCGGGCCCAGAACCTGCAGCAGCTTCTCCGGGAACAGGACATCCCCTGCACCACCGAGGAGGTCCAGGCCGGCCCCAAAAAGGTCTGCATCCTGCCTGCCGCTCTGTCGGCCGGCGCCGAATATCCCTCACTGAAGACCGTCCTGTTCTGCGAGGGCGCCTTGAGTACCCGCAAAACCGCCAAGCGCAAGAGCCGCAGCAAGGACCACATCAAGAGCTTTTCCGACCTGCACCCCGGCGACCTGGTGGTCCATGAGCACCACGGCATCGGCCGCTTCGTGGGGGTGGAACGCATCCAGGTGGACAAGGTCTGGCGGGATTATATCAAGATCGCCTTTGCCGGCACCGACTTTGTTTTTGTCCCGGCTACCGCTCTGGACCTGGTGAGCAAATACATCGGCAACCCCGAGCAGGAAAATGTCCGGCTGTCCAAACTGGGGGGCGCCTCCTGGCAAAAGGCCAAGCAGCGGGCCAAAAAGAGCGCCACCGACCTGGCCGAACAGCTTTTAAAACTGTACGCCGCCCGGCAGAAAAACCCCGGCTTCGCCTTCTTCCCCGACGACGACTGGCAGCGCTCCTTTGAAGAGGCCTTCCCCTATGAGGAGACCGAGGACCAGCTGGTCTGCGCCCAGGAGATCAAGCGGGATATGGAGCGCCCGGTGCCCATGGACCGGCTTTTGTGCGGCGACGTAGGCTTCGGCAAGACCGAGGTGGCCTTCCGAGCCATTATGAAATGCCTGCTCTCGGGCAAACAGGCCGCCGTTCTGGTGCCCACCACCGTCCTGGCCCGGCAGCATTACTTCTCCGCCGTGGAGCGCTTTTCCGGCTACCCCGTCACGGTGGACATGATGAGCCGCTTCCGCACCAAAAATCAGCAGGAAGAGACCCTCCGCAAGGTAAAAGCCGGCCAGGTGGACCTGCTTGTGGGCACCCACCGCATCCTGCAAAAGGACATCCGCTTCAAGGACCTGGGCCTTTTGGTGGTGGACGAGGAACAGCGCTTCGGCGTGGCCCACAAGGAACGCATCAAGCAGATGGCCCAGGGCATCGACGTACTCACCCTCACCGCCACCCCCATCCCCCGGACGCTGAACATGGCCCTCACCGGCATCCGGGATATGTCGGTTCTGGAGGAGGCCCCCATGGGCCGCCAGCCGGTGCAGACCTATGTGCTGGAGCAGAACGACGCCATTCTCCGGGACGCCATCCGCCGGGAGCTTTCCCGGGGCGGTCAGGTTTATTATCTCCATAACCGCATCGACTCCATCGACCAGACGGCCCTCAAGCTGCAGCAGGCCTTCCCCGACGTGCCCATCGCCGTGGCCCACGGCCGCATGACCGAAGAGCAGATGAGCGACGTGATGGGCCGGATGTACGCCGGCGAGATCTCCATTCTGGTGTGCACCACCATCATCGAGACCGGCGTGGACATCGCCAACGTGAACACCCTCATCATCGAGGACGCCGACCACATGGGCCTGGCCCAGCTGCACCAGATCCGTGGCCGTGTGGGCCGCTCCAACCGCCACGCCTACGCCTATCTGTGCTACCGCAAGGGCAAGGTGCTCACCGAGGTGAGCCAGAAGCGCCTGTCGGCCATCCGGGAGTTTGCCGAGTTCGGCTCGGGCTTCAAGATCGCCATGCGGGACCTGGAGATCCGCGGCGCCGGCAACGTGCTAGGCGCCGAGCAGAGCGGCCACATGATGGACGTGGGCTATGACCTGTACCTGCAGCTGCTGGCCGAGGCCACCGCCGAGCTCAAGGGCGAGCCCCCCATCCGCCGCACCGACTGTACCGCCGACCTTTTGGTTTCCGCCGGTCTGCCCCAGAGCTACGTTTCCGACGCCGCCACCCGTGTGGATCTCTACCGCCGCATCGCCCAGATCACCAATCTGGAGGACTACAGCGACATGCAGGATGAGCTCATCGACCGCTTCGGTGACCCGCCCAAGGCAGCCTGTGCCCTGTTGGACATCGCCCTGCTCCGGGCCGACGCCACCCGGGCCGGCGTCTACGAGATCACCCAGAAAAACGGCAGCCTGCTGCTGTTCTTCCGGCCCGAAGCCCTGGAATGGGCCGCTGGCTGCTGCGCCGAGCCCTCCCTGCGGGGCCGCATCTTCCTGTCGGCCGGCGACAAGCCCTATATCACCCTCAAGCTGCGGCCCACCGACGATCCCCTGGCCCAGGCCCGAACGCTGATGGACCTTTACACCGAAGAAAAATCGTGCTATGATTAAGGGTACTTCCTTATAAAGGAGGAACTTCCATGAAAAAAATCCTCACGGCGACCCTTGTGTGCGCCCTTTTGCTGAGCCTTTTGTGCGGCTGCAGCCCCAGCCCCACCGCCGTCACGGTGGGCGGCAACAAGGTGGACGCTTCGGAATACGCCTTTTATCTCAACTACAACCGCCTCTCCACCGGCGAGGACAGCGGCACCATCCTCTTTGACGACGAGGACAATGCCATCGCCCGGGAGGCCGCCCTGGAGCAGATCCTCACCGCTGAAGTGGTGCGGCTCAAGTGCCGGGAGTTCGAGCTGGAGTTTTCCGACACCCAAAAGGATACCCTGGAAAAGGCCAAGGAGCAGCTCATCGAATCTCTGGGCGGCAGCAAGGCCTATCTGGACTATCTGAAGCAGTCCATGCTCACCGACCGCACCTATGACAAGTTCCAGGAAAACAGCTACTACTCCTCCATGCTTTACAACTACATGATGACCGACAGCGAAAGCTACTACACCGACGAATCCCTGCGGCAGTATTTCACCAGCCATTATGCCACCGTAAAGTACATCTTCTTCAGCTTTATCGACGAGGACGGCGCCACCATGGACAAGGAGATCTGCCAGGGCATCATCGACCTGGCCCAGACGGTCTCCCGCATGGCCCAGGCCCCCGACGCCGACTTTGACGCTCTGATGGCCGAGTACAACGAAGATGTGTCCATGACCGCCGACGGCTTCCCCATCAGCACGCTGGAAGCCGACAGCACCGAATATCTGACCACCCTCTTTGACCTGGAGGAAAACCAGGTGGGCGAGCCGGTGATCCAGAGCGACGGCTGTTATGTCATCAAGCGCTGCCCGGTGTCCGCCGGCTATTACGATGAAAACCAGCGGGACATTTTCCTGGCCGCCTGCAACGAGCGCTTTGAGCAGTCCATGACCCAGTGGAAAACCGAATATCCCGTAAAGATCGCCAGGATCGTGGAAGAGATCAATCTGAGCAACCTGGCCGAATATGTAAAATAAAACAACAAAAAGCACCCCGGCGGGGTGCTTTTTATGTTGCCCGGAGTATGGGGCTCCGGAGGTTGATTACAGCTTCAGGTCTCCTTCGCGGATCCAGCCGATCTTACGGAAGAACAGGCCGAAGATCCAGGTGAGCACGGCGGGCAGGACGATGCAGATCAGTACCAGACCGATCCAGTCCATGGCGCCCGGGGTGATGGGCAGCGCGCCCTTGGCGGCAGCGGTGGCCGAAGGCTCCAGCCAGCCGGTCCAAACACCGATGGGGCCGCACATACCGCAGGTGCCCATGCCGGAGTTGATCTCCACACCGTTCATCTCCAGCTTGAACAGGCAGGTGGCGATGGGGCCGGTGATGGCCGAAGCCAGCGTGGGGGGGATCCAGATGCGGGGATTGCGGACGATGTTGGGCATCTGCAGCATGGAGGTGCCCAGGCCCTGGCTCACCAGACCGCCCCAACTGTTTTCCCGGAAGGACATGACGGCAAAGCCCACCATCTGGGCGCAGCAGCCGGCAACGGCGGCGCCGCCGGCCAGACCGGTAAGGCCCAGCACCGAGCAAATGGCAGCGGAAGAAATGGGCAGGGTCAGGGCGATGCCCACCAGCACCGAAACGGCAATGCCCATCAGGAAGGGCTGCAGCTTGGTGGCCTGGTCGATCATCAGGCCGAATGCCGAAGCAGCCGTACCGATGGGAGGCGCAATGAGCTTTGCGAGGGCCACACCCACGAAGATGGTGACGCCGGGGGTCACCAGAATGTCCACCTTGGTCTCCTTGGACACCATCTTGCCGCATTCGGCGGCGATGATGGCAATGACCAGTACGGCCAGCGGGCCGCCTGCGCCGCCCTCGGCATTGGCTGCCCAACCCACGGCCGCCAGAGAATAAAGCACCATGGGATCGGCCTTCAGCGCATAGCCGATGGCCACCGCCATGGCGGGGCCGGACACGGCAGAGGCATAGGTGCCGATGTCGGTGAGCATCTGGATGCCCAGCTGGCTGCCCAGCGTCTTGAAGATCGTGCCGATGAGCAGGGAACAGAACAGACCGTGCGCCATGGCGCCCAGAGCGTCGATGCCGTAGCGCTTGGCCGAGATCTCAATATTTTTCCGTTTCAGAAAGTCTTTCATAAACCATCCTCCTCAAAAAGAAAATAGTCTTGTCAGGTGTCAAGACACCTTTTCAAGACTATTGTAATCAGCTTTGTGAAATTGTCAATAGGCTGGCCGCTTTTATTCTTGTAAAATCCCCATATTTCGCAGGGCCTCCCGGGCCTTTTCCAGGGTCTCCCGGTCGGGGCAGCGCAGGCTGTGGATGTGCACCCCTTCGGTGAGGGCCGACAGAGGCAGTGCGGCACTGTCACGGACCTTGTCGATAAAGCAGGTCACATCGGCCCGGCAGGTCAGCTGCAGCCGTCCGGTGAGCTGGCCGTAGATGGGATGCTCCACGCACACATCCTCCACCACGCAGCCCAGGTCCACCAGGGTGTTCAGCTCTTTTTCCATATCCGCGCCGCTGTGGCAGCAAACCACTTTTCCCTCCACGCCGGCGGGACGGACCAGCACATAGCCCCGAGGCGTGGCCTCAATGGGGCTTCCTCCGGCCCGCAAAAGGGCGATATCACCCACGATCACCTGCCGGCTCACTGACAGGGCACCGGCCAGAGCAGTGGCGCTCACCGGGCCGGCAGCGGCTTCCAGCCGGGACAGAATGGTCTCTCGCCGCGTCTGTGCATTCATGGATACCCGCTCCTTTTCTCTCTCAGATTGTATTATTTTACCACGAACCTGGCTTCATTGCAACGGTCCGGTGTTTTTCCAGATTTTTTCGCCAATTATTTGGCTATTTTGCACATTGAAACCTTTTCAGTTTTAGCTATAATAACGATTGCAGCTTTTTTCTGCGACCATACTGTTTTTTAGGAGGCGTTTCCATGTCTCATCTGATCCCCATCGCTGTTGCGGTGGTTGCCGGTCTGCTGATGACCCGTGTGTTTAAGAAGCTGGGTCTCAATCTCCCCGACGTCACCGCCTTCCTCATCGCCGGTCTGCTCATTGGCCCTTACGGCCTGGGCTCCTTCGGTGTGCCCGGTCTGGGCTTCAACTCTCTTCACGATGTGGAGGCTGTTTCCGTTCTGTCCCAGGTGGCTCTGGGCTTCATCGCTTTCTCCATCGGCAACGAGTTCCGGCTCAATGAGCTGAAGGAGTTCGGCAAGCAGGCCAGTATCATCGGCATCGCCCAAGCGGTGATCACCATGCTCCTGGTAGACGCCGTTCTGGTAGGCGTGCATTTCGCTTTCCCGCAGATCCTGTCTCTGCCCGCCGCCATCACCCTGGGCGCCATCGCCACTGCCACCGCTCCCGCCGCCACCCTGATGGTCGTCCGTCAGTACAAGGCCAAGGGTAAGCTCACCTCCCTGCTGCTGCCCATCGTCGCACTGGACGACGCCGTGGGTCTGGTATGCTTCGCCGTGTCCTTCGGCGTGGCACAGGCACTGCAGTCGGGCGCCATGGATATCATCTCCATCCTGGTCAACCCGCTGATCGAGATCTTCGGCTCTCTGATCCTGGGCTCTCTGATGGGCCTGCTGCTGACCCTGCTGGAGCGGATGTTCTTCTCCAACTCCAACCGTCTGTCCCTGACCATCGCCTTTGTCTTTATGACCATCTCCCTGTCCACCATGACGTTCCACCTGGGCCCCGTCCACATCGGCTTCTCCAACCTGCTGGTGTGTATGATGCTGGGCACCATCTTCTGCAACATGTGCCCCCGCTCCCCCGACATCATGGACCGTGCGGATAAGTGGACCGCTCCCCTGTACGCCCTGTTCTTCGTGCTCAGCGGCGCCGAACTGGAGCTGAGCGTCTTTTCCAGCATTGCCGTTGTGGGCATCGGCCTGATGTACATCCTGTCCCGCTCCGCCGGTAAGTACCTGGGCGCCTTTTCTTCCGCCGCCGCCACCAAGTGCGACAAAAACGTGGTCAAGTATCTGGGTATCACCCTGCTGCCCCAGGCCGGCGTGGCCCTGGGCATGTCCTCCACCGCCATGGCCCTGGGCGCCGTGGACGGCAAGCTGATCCGCAACATCATCCTGTTCTCCGTGCTGATCTACGAGCTGTTCGGTCCCACCCTGACCCGCTGGGCCCTTACCAAGGCCGGCGATATCACCCCCAAGGGCGAGGACAAAAAGACCCATGCCCGTTTCAAGAGCCAGATCCCCCATATCCAGCTGCCCTTCCTCCGCAAGTAATTTATCGCTTCTGCGTCTGAAGACGCATTACATTCTCCAAACCGGACAGACCTTTTTGGGTTTGTCCGGTCTTTTATTTTCAGAATTCACCGCAGTTTCATCCTTTTTTATAAAATTGTGCTATAATAGCCTCAGAAATCATCCAGTTTCCGGAGGTGCCGCCCATGTCGGTAAAAAAACGGCTGTTCTGGTCCCACATTCTGATGTTTGCCCTGCCCATTCTGACCTATCTTTTGTTCTCCTGGCTGGCCGACCGGCTGTCCTGGCTGTATCTGCTGCAGCAGCGGTTTTCCTCCATGGAGGACTTCCGTCATCACATCCGGCTCACCGAGCAGGTCTCCCGGGCCTTTACCCTGGGCGGACTGACCCTCACCCTGGTGATCGTCAACCGGGTCCTCTCCCGGGGGGTGCTGAAAAAGATCGAGGGCTCCCTCAGTCAGCTGTCCGACGGCCTGCGCCGCCTCCGGGAAGGGCAGCTTGGCTACCGCCTGCCCGTCCAGCAGGAGGATGAGTTTTCCGCTGTCCGGGCCGACTTCAACGATGCCGCCGCCCGGCTGGAGCAGCTGGTGGAAGAGCAGCGGCAAAACGAGCACAACCGCCAGGAGCTGCTGGCCGGCATCTCCCACGATCTGCGCTCTCCCCTCACCGCCGTCCGGGCCTACACCGAAGGCCTTCTGGACGGAGTGGCTCAGACCGAGGACAGCCGCCGCCAGTACCTCACCATCATCCGGGACAAGACCCGGGATCTGCAGGCCCTGGTGAACAAGCTCTTCCTCTTTTCCCGCATGGACCTGGGCCGTAACGAGGACCATCCCGAGCCGGTGACCCTTCGGGAAGAGCTGTCGGCCCTCTGCGGCGTGCTGGCCCCCGAATATGAACACAAGGGCATGACGGTGACCCTCACCGCCGCCGAGGATTCTCTTGGCCGGGTGCTGGCCGACCCCGATACCCTTCACCGGATGGTGACCAACATTGCCGAAAACAGCTGCAAATACGGCGCTTCCGCCCTGGACATCACCCTGCGGGAGCAGCCCTCTTATCTGTCGGTGACCTTTGCCGACAACGGCCCCGGCGTGCCCCAGGAGGCCCTGCCCCACATTTTTGACGCCTTTTACCGGGCCGACCCCGCCCGCAGCGCAAAGACCGCCGGCTCCGGCCTGGGTCTGGCCATCGTTTCCCGGGCGGTGCGCAACATGGGCGGCCGCATCATCGCGAAAAACCTGCAGCCCCAGGGCCTGATGCTGGAGATCCAGCTGCCCCGACTGGAACAGGAGGCTTGATATGGCACATATCCTCATTATCGAAGACGACCGGGTCATCGCCCGCATCGAAAAGGATTATCTGGAGATGAGCGGCTTTGCCGTCACCCTGGCCGAGGACGGCGAGACCGGCTGCCGCACCGCCCTCAGCGGGCAGTTCGACCTGATCCTGCTGGATGTGATGCTGCCCGGCATGGACGGCTTCACCGTGCTGCAGACCCTGCGGCAGCAGCTGGATGTGCCCATCCTGCTGGTCACCGCCCGCACCGAGGACCCGGACAAGATCCGAGGTCTGGGCCTGGGGGCCGACGACTACATCGAAAAGCCCTTCTCCCCCGGCGTGCTGGTGGCCCGCATCCGGGCCAATCTCAACCAGTACGCCCGGCTCAAGCAGGGCGGCCGCAGCCAGCAGCTCCGCTCCGGTGCCCTCACCCTGGACCCGCCCTCCCGCCGGGTGTTCCTGGACGGGCAGGAGGTTTCCCTCAAAACAAGGAATACGAGCTGCTGCTCTTCTTCATGCGCAACCCCGGCCTGGTCTTTGACCGGGAGACCCTCTACGAGCGAGTCTGGGGCCTGGATGCCCTGGGGGACAACGCCACCGTGGCGGTGCACATCAACCGTCTGCGGGAAAAGCTGGGCGAGCATTATATCCAGACCGTCCGGGGCGCAGGCTACCGGTTCCAGAGCGAATAAACAGAAAAAAGCACCCCTGTCGGGGTGCTTTTCGTTTTTTGTTACTGGTCGCTGTTGGCCACCAGAGGAATGGTGAGGGTCAGCATCTTGGTCTCCCGGGCTACGGTAAGGTTCACCGTGTCGCCCACATTCTTGTTGGCCAGATAGCCGGTGACGTCGGTAGCTTGGGCCACGGCCACGTCGTCCACGCTGACGATGCGGTCGCCCACCTGCAGGCCGGCGTCCTTGGTGCTCTGGACGGTAATATCCGACACATACACGCCGGGCATCATGCCGTACTGATAGGCCGTCTGGGGATCCAGGGTCTGGACAGTGATGCCCAGGACCGCCTTGTTGGTAGTGGGAGTGGGGCTGTTGGGATCAGTCTGGCCCTGCTGGCCGCCCTGGGGCACATAGGTGCCGGTGGAGATGAGCTGGGAGGCGATGTCCATGGCGTCGTTGCTGGGGATGGCGAAGCCCAGGCCCTCGGAGTCGGTCTGAGAGCTCTTGGCCGACACGATGCCGATGAGCTGGCCCCGGTCATTGAACAGAGCGCCGCCCGAGTTGCCGGGAGACACGGCAGCCGTCATCTGCAGCACGTTCAGCTGGATGTTGCGCACATAGGTACCGCCGTAGAACATATCGTACAGACTGTTGCCCCGGTTGCCGGAGCTTTCCTCCACCTGGACGGTGATGGTACGGTCCAGAGCTGAAATGATGCCGTCGGAAATGGAGCCCGAGAAGCGGCCTTCGGGGTTGCCCACGGCGTAGCAGGTCTCGCCCTGGAGGATCTGCTCGCTGTCGGCGATCTCTGCGGCGGTGAGGCCGGTCTTGTCGATCTTGATGACGGCAATATCGCCGTTGGTATAGCTGCCCACCAGCTGGGCCACGGCGGTCTCGCCGTTACGCAGCTCCACGGTGATCTTGGAGGCCCCGTCAATGACGTGGGCGCAGGTGAGGATATAGCCGTCCTGGCTGATGATGACGCCCGAGCCGGCACCCGAGGTGACGTAGTTGCCGAACCAGTAGTTGCTGGTGGTCATGTGTTCGGTGGTGATAGCCACCACCGAGCTTTCCACCTTGGCGGCCACCTGGGCCGAGGTCAGCACCCCTTCGGCGGCGGGCAGCTGGGCGGTGTTGCCCGAGGGCGCCACCTGCTGGATGATGACGGTGTTCTTCTTGTTGGCCACCAGCACGCCGGCGTAACCGGCGGAAAAACAGATGGCAGCGGCCAGGATCAGGCCCACGGCCGACAGGGCGATCTTGCCCCACTTGATCTTGCGCTTTTTCTTGGGCGCCTCCTCCACAGGCTGGGCGGGCTGCCACTGCCAGTCGGCACTGCCGAAGGTGGCCTGAGGCTCACGGTCTTCGCCCTGCCGTGCCTTCAGATCGTAGGTGCGGTAGTGATAGGCCCCGTTCACCGGCTCGTTCACCGTTGCGGGCTCCTGGGGGCGGATCTCCTCTTCGGGAGTGCCCTGCTCGTTTTTATTTTCAAAATTGTCGCTCATATCTGTCATCCTTTCCTTGGGTTTGTGCCTACAGTATAACTTGCGCAGTTAAACGAAAGATAATCTCAAGTTAAACGGCAGATAAACAATTTGAAAATAAAAAATGCACCCGTTCTGGGTGCATTTTCCGTATCAAACCTTCAGAATGACGGCCAGCATTTTGGCGGGCTTGTCCGAGCGGTTTTCGATGGCGTGGGACACGCCGCTGTGGGCATAGGAGGCGTCGCCCTCCTTCAGAACGGTCTCCACACCGTCCTCGATGAGGGTCAGCTCGCCCTCCAGCATGTAATAGACCTCGGCGTCGTTGTCGTGGGGATGGGCGCCGATGGAGTCGCCGGGATCAAAGAAAAACTCGGTGAACAAGGTGGCCGAGCCGAACATGGCGTCGGGCTCGATGATGTGGCGGTTTTCCAGTGTGCCGTTGCCGCCCCGGACATTGTCCCGCACCTGCAGGCGCTGGTCTGCTTTTCTGATAACCATAAAACATTCCTCCCGAATGGATTTTTAATACTCGTATTTACAGAACGGACATTTGGGATAGTCAAAATCGTGCTTTTTGCCGCAGTTGGGACACTGCTTCTGGGGAAGTTCCTCTTCCACCGTCTCTGCCAGATAAAACTCGATCTTGCTGCAGCCCGGGCAGGTATAAATATCCACGCTCATGGCCCCGGCAAAGAGATTTGGCAGATCGCCCAGCACCCAGCCGGTCTGACCCAGCTGCAGTTTTTCCCGTTTGATATAACGCATCTGCCTTCCGCAGCGCAAACAATTCAGTTCGTTCATCCTCAATACCCCAGCACATCGGTCATGGAATCGTCGTTTTCCACCCAGTCGGACACGGCGATCTCCCGCCAGCGTTCCTTGTCATCCCGGATGACCACTCGGGCGATGCCGGCGTTGATGATCATGCGCTTGCACATGGCACAGCTGTTGGCCTCCTTGACATAGTCGCCGGTGCTGACCTCTTTTCCCACCAGATAGAGGGTGCTGTCCATCATATCCCGGCGGGAGGCGCTGATGATGGCGTTGGCCTCGGCATGGACGCTGCGGCACAGCTCATACCGCTGGCCCCGGGCAATGCCCAGCTTTTCCCGGCGGCAGAAGCCCACATCGGTGCAGTTGGCCCGGCCTCGGGGCGCGCCCACATAGCCGGTGGAGATGATCTCGTCATTCTTCACGATGACGGCGCCGTAATGCCGCCGCAGGCAGGTGCAGCGTGCCGCAACCACCTCGGCAATATCCAGATAATAGTTGGTTTTCTCGATACGCGTACTCATACTGAATCCTCCAAAATTGCAGGCACCCCGGTAAGGTCGGCCACCGCATAGTTGGGCGGCGGAGCGGGCATTTCCTGTCCTTTGCGGTTGACCCAGCAGGTTTTCATGCCTGCCCGGGCGGGGCCGAACACATCGTCCGTGAGGGAATCTCCCACGAACAAAACCGCCTCCGGCGGCAAATCCAGCGCCGCCAGAATGGTTTCATAAAAAGCCTTTTGGGGCTTATAGGCCCGCAAGCCCTCTGACGTAAAGATATGATCCACCGCGATCCCGGCACGCTCCAGATCCCGCATCAGCGGTTCTGTGTCGGTGGTGGAGCCGATGCACACCGTGACCGAGCGCTTCAGCCGCTCCACCACTTCCCGGCTTTCGGGAAAGGCGGTGCGGTTGCCCAAGGTATCCAGCATAAGGTGCACATCCTCGGCGGCATTGCCCGGCAGGCCGTACTGCTCATACAGCCGTTCCAGATCCCACCGAAAAATGGTTTCCTCCGTTACGAAGTGGGTCAGCCCGTCCATGTGCGCCCGGTGATACTTCTTCCAGTCGGCGTAAAAGTCCTTTGCCGGGATGGCCGAGCCGTGGAGATCCAGGATCTTCCGGGCGGCGTCCACCGAGCCCGTGCCGGTGGAGATCAGCGTGCCGTAAGCGTCAAAAACCACCGCTTTGATCATCGCAGTCACCTCCGGTATTTTTCTTCATTATCCTATATTCCGGCCGAAAAGACAAGCCCGTTGCAAAGATTTCCCAAGTCTGTTATCATTCTGTTTTAAGAGGTGATGTGTGATGGCAAGAGCAAAGTATCAGGTGTTGGTCATCCCCTATGTACAGACGGCCGACGGGGTGCTATACTGTATTTTCCGGCGAAGCGATATGGAAGACTGCTGGCAGTTTGTGGCCGGCGGCGGTGAGGAAGAGGACGGAACGCCGGAGGTTTCCGCCCAACGGGAGGCCTTTGAAGAGGCTGGCATCCCCGTTGACGCCCCTTTTACCCGGTTGGAGACCACCAGCAGCATTTCCACCGAGCATTTTCCAAAAGCCCGCCTCCATTGGGGTGAAATCTGTCTGGTGATCCCGGAATACTGCTTTGCGGTGGAACTGCCCCACAAGAACATCCGGCTTTCCGATGAGCACACCCGGTTTGCATGGGTGGATTACCACACCGCCATGGCTCGTCTGCAATACGACAGCAACAAGGTCGCCCTGTGGGAGCTGGACAACAAAATCAAAATGGGAACTGCCTCCCTCTGACGCGGGAGGTGGATTTTGCGAAGCAAAAGACGGAGGGAGAGAAGGTGTATTCTCTCCCCCAGTCAGCCGATCCGGCTGCCAACCCCCTCATCAGAGGGGGCCTTTTCCTATACGCTCCAATCTGAAAAAACGCCCCGGCGGCTGCCGGGGCGTTCTCTTTTTACCGGATATACAGCTTTCCGCCCATTTCGTCCACGGTGAGTACCGTTTCGGGGGGCAGGTCGCTGGCGATGATGTGCCGGGCCAGCAGGGTCTCCACGCTCTGCTGGAGATAGCGGCGCAGGGGCCGGGCGCCGTACATGGGGTCATAGCCCCTGGCGATCACCAGATCCTTTGCGTTGTCGGTGACCTCCAGCTTGAGCTGTTTGTCGGCCAGCCGGCGGCGCAGGCCGTTCAGCATCAGGTCGATGATGCCCCGCATGTTCTCCCGGGTGAGGGGCTTGTAGAACACGATCTCATCCAGACGGTTGAGGAACTCGGGCCGGAACTGCCGCTTGAGCAGGGCATTGACCTCATCCTTGGCCTCCTGCCGCAGGTCGCCGTTTTCGTCGATGCCCTCCAGAATGATGGGACTGCCCAGATTGGAGGTCAGGATGATGATGGTATTCTTGAAGTCCACCGTCCGGCCCTGGCTGTCGGTGATGCGGCCGTCATCCAGCACCTGCAAAAGCACGTTGAACACGTCGGGATGGGCCTTTTCCACCTCATCAAACAGCACCACGCTGTAGGGGCGGCGCCGCACCGCTTCTGTCAGCTGACCGCCCTGGTCATAACCAACATATCCGGGAGGGGCGCCAATGAGGCGGGACACCGAGTATTTCTCCATATATTCGCTCATGTCGATACGCACCATGGCCCGCTCGTCGTCAAACAGGGCCTCGGCCAGCGCCTTGGCCAGTTCGGTCTTGCCCACGCCGGTGGGGCCCAGGAACAGGAAGGAGCCGATGGGCTTGCCCGGATCCTGGATGCCTGCCCGGGAGCGCAGGATGGCGTCGCACACCCGCTCCACCGCCTCATCCTGGCCGATGACCCGCTTGTGCAGGATGTCGTCCAGATGGAGCAGCTTTTCCCGCTCGCTCTCCACCAGCTTTGCCACCGGGATACCCGTCCAGCGGGCCACGATCCGGGCGATCTCGCCCTCAGTGACCTTATCCCGCAGCAGGGTAGAGGATTTTTCGGGCTCTTCCGCCAGCCGCTCCTCTTCCTGCAGCTGACGCTGCAGCTCGGGTAATCTGCCGTATTTCAGCTCGGCGGCGCGGTTCAGGTCATACTCGGCCTCGGCCTTTTCCAGCTGGGCCGACACCTGCTCGATGTCCTCCCGCAACTTGCGCACCTTTTCGATGGCCGACTTTTCGTTCTCCCACCGGGCCTTCATGGCACGGAAGTCCTCCCGCAGGTCGGCCAGCTCCTTCTGGATGTCCTTCAGGTGCTCCTGGGCCAAACGGTCGGTCTCCTTTTTCAGGGCGGTCTCCTCGATCTCCAGCTGCATGATCTTGCGGTTGATCTCGTCCAGCTCGGCGGGCATACTGTCCATCTCGGTGCGGATCATGGCGCAAGCCTCGTCCACCAGATCGATGGCCTTGTCGGGCAAAAACCGGTCGCTGATATACCGGTTGGACAGGGTGGCGGCGGCGATGAGGGCCTGGTCCTGGATCTTCACGCCGTGGTACACCTCGTACCGCTCCTTGAGGCCACGGAGGATGGAGATGCTGTCCTCCACCGTGGGCTCGGACACCGTCACCGGCTGGAATCTCCGCTCGAGAGCGGCGTCCTTTTCGATATACAGGCGGTACTCGTTGAGGGTGGTGGCACCGATGCAGTGCAGCTCGCCTCGGGCCAGCATGGGCTTCAGCAGGTTGCCGGCGTCCATGGCGCCCTCGGTCTTGCCGGCGCCCACGATGGTGTGCAGCTCGTCGATGAACAGGATGATCCTGCCCTGGCTGTCCTTGACGGCGGCCAGAACGGCCTTGAGCCGCTCTTCAAACTCGCCCCGGAACTTGGCGCCTGCGATCAGCGCGCCCATATCCAGGGCAAAGATCTTACGGTCCTTGAGGTTTTCGGGCACATCGCCCTTGACGATGCGCTGGGCCAGGCCCTCGGCGATGGCGGTTTTTCCCACGCCGGGCTCGCCGATGAGCACCGGATTGTTCTTGGTCTTTCGGGACAGAATGCGGATCACGTTCCGGATCTCCTCGTCCCGGCCGATCACAGGGTCCTGCTTCTGCTCCCGGGCACGCTTCACAAGATCCGTGCCGTACTTTTCCAGGGCCTCATAGGTTCCCTCGGGATTGTCGGTGGTGACCCGTTGATTCCCCCGAACTCCCTGAAGGGCCTTCAGCGCCCCTTCCTTGGTGATCCGGTACAGTTCCAGCAGCCGCTTCACGCCGTCCCGGGCAGCCTCCAGCAGGCCCAGAAACAGATGCTCTGCCGACACATATTCATCCCGCATGGCCTCCTCCTGC
>JAFXDF010000104.1 GCA_017521295.1 Clostridia bacterium
GCTGTCCAGGATGGCCTGAACCTCTTCGGGATGGCCGGCGGGATGGATGCAGCAGTAGATCATCTGGTTCTCGCGCAGGTAGCCGAACTCGGAAGGATCAACTTCCTTGACCTTGGCCAGGAAATCGCAGCGATCCCACATCTCCTTGGCGGTGGCAACGATCTCAGCGCCCATGGCGGCGTACTTCTCATCGGGGAAACCGGCGCCCTTACCTGCGTCCTTCTCCACCAGCACGGTATGACCGGCGGCCACGATGGAAGCTACTTCGACGGGAGTGCAGATAACTCTGTTCTCGCCTTCCTTAATGTCTTTCAGAACTCCAAAAACCATTTTGAACTCCTCCTTATTCATTCATGCATTTGTTGAAATGCCTACGATCTTATTGTAATTATAACGCCGCGCATCCATCGTTTCAATCTTTTTTGTTCGAAAAACGAAACAATTGCTCGGGTTATTATCATTTTTACCTGCATCGTGGTTACGATAGCACACTTTCGCGCCCCGCGCAAGCACCTTTGGTTATATGATTTTGGTGGAAATTTGCAACCCATTTTCTATCACGGCAAAACGCCCCCATGCGGGGGCCGTTTTGCCGGAGAGATCTTTGAAACGTCAGATCAGACTTCGCCGATCCGGTGACATGCAACAAAGTGGTTGGGGGAAACTTCCTCCAGGGCAGGCAGCTCACGGCAGCGGTCGCAGGCGTAGTTGCAGCGCTTGTAGAAGCGGCACTCGTTGCCCGGCTCGATGGGAGAGCTGATCTCGCCCTTGATCAGGATGCGCTCCTTCTGGGCGCCCAGTTCGGGGATGGGGATGGCCGACAGCAGAGCCTTGGTGTAAGGATGCATGGGATTGGCGAACAGTTCCTCGGAGGGAGCCTTTTCCACGATCTTACCCAGATACATAACGGCGATCTCATCGGAGAAGTGGTTAACAACCGACAGGTCGTGGGTGATGAAGATAAAGGACAGACCCAACTCGCCCTGCAGCTCCTTCAGCAGGTTCAGGATCTGTGCCTGGATGGAAACGTCCAGAGCCGAAACAGGCTCGTCACAGATGATGAACTTGGGCTCCATGGCCAGGGCACGAGCGATACCGATACGCTGACGGCGGCCGCCGTCCAGCTCATGGGGATAGGAGTTGAACAGACGGGGGGCCAGGCCGACGGTTGCCATCAGTTCGGCAACGCGCTCTTCCACCTCAGCCTTGGTCTTGAGGATCTTGTTGGTGACGATGGGCTCGGAGATCAGCTGGTTCACCGTCTTGCGGGGGTCCAGAGAGGAATAGGGATCCTGGAAGATCAGCTGCATATCCTTTCTGGCGTGGCGCAGTTCCCGGTTGCTCAGCTTGTTGATGTCCTTGCCTTCGAAAATAATCTCGCCCGAGGTGGGCTCGATCAGGCGCAGGATGGTACGGCCGGTGGTGGACTTGCCGCAGCCGGACTCGCCAACCAGACCCAGGGTCTTGCCGCGCTCCAGCTTGAAGCTGATGTCGTCCACAGCGTGCAGCATGCCGCGCTTGGTCTTAAAATATTTGGTTAGGTTTTTTACTTCGAGAATGGTATCAGCCATGGATCATCTCTCCTTCCGCTCAATATGGAAGCCCGGACGGTCATAGGCGCCGCAGCGGACATAATGGCTGTCCGAAATGTTCCGCACCACCTGAGGCTTCTTGCAGTCCTCATCCGCATAGGGGCAGCGGGGATGGAAGGGACAGCCTTCGGGCAGGTTGGTGGGATCGGGCATCAGGCCCTTGATGGGGGTCAGCATGGCCTTTCTGTCGTTGATGTTGGGCAGGGAGTTGAACAAGCCCTCGGTATAGGGATGCTTGGTGTGATTGAACACATCCTCCAGGGTGCCCTTTTCCACGATGGTACCGGCGTACATAACGGCGACTTCGTCGCAGATATCGGCCACGATACCCAGGTCATGGGTGATCATGATCAGAGAGGTCTGATACTGCTTACGCAGATTCTTCATCAGATCCAGCACCTGTGCCTGGATGGTAACGTCCAGAGCGGTGGTGGGCTCGTCAGCGATCAGCAGCTGAGGATGGCAGGCCAGAGCGATGGCGATGACCACGCGCTGCTTCATGCCGCCGGAGAACTGGTGGGGATACTCGTTGGCACGCTCGCCGGGGATACCGACCAGCTCCAGCATTTCCACGGCACGCTGCTGTGCCTCGGCATAAGTGCACTTTTCGTGCAGGAAAATACTCTCGGCGATCTGCTCGCCCACGGTAAAGACGGGGTTCAAGGCGGTCATGGGATCCTGGAAGATCATGGAGATATCCTTACCGCGGACCTTTTCCAGATCATGGATGCCCATGTTCAGCACGTCCTGGCCGTTCAGTTCCAGCTTGTCGCACTCCACAACGCCGGGGGGATCGGGCACCAGACGCAGCAGCGCCAGAGCGGTGGTGGTCTTACCGGCGCCGGTCTCACCAACCAGGCCGATGGCCTTGCCCTTTTCCAGCTTCATGTCCAGGCCGTTAACGGCATAGACGATGCCGTCCTCGGTCTCAAAACGAACTCTGAGGTTTTGCAGGTCCAAAACAATATCTTTTTCGCTCATATGCAGCACCTCTTACTGTTTCAGCTTGGGGTCAAGCGCGTCACGGAGACCGTCGCCCATCAGGTTGAAGGCCAGAACGGTGATCATGATGGCAAGACCGGGGAAGATGGTCAGATAGCCGTAGTCGCGGATATAAGCACGGCCCTCAGACAGCATAGCGCCCCACTCGGGAGAGGGCAGGGGCACGCCCAGGCCCAGGAAGCTCAGGGAGGAAGCAGTCAGAATACCGCTTGCGACACCCATGGTGATCTGGACGATGATGGGGGACAGGGAGTTGGGCAGAATGTGCTTGAACATAATGCCGAAGTCACCCACGCCGGCGATACGGGCGGCCTCGATGTACTCCTCACCGCGCACCGGCAGAACGGCCGCGCGGGCGGTACGGCAGTACATAGGCACGTAAACAAGGCCGATTGCAAACATCAGCACCACGATGCTCTGGCCGAAGGCGGCCATGATGGCGATACCCAGCAGAACACTGGGGATACCCACGAAGACTTCGCACACGCGGAGGATGATGTTTTCGGTAACGCCGCCGTAGAAGCCGGCGATGACGCCCAGGGTGGTGCCCAGAGCACAGGAAATGGCCACGGCCACGATACCGACAGACAGGGAGTACTGGGCGCCGTAGACGATTCGGGTAAACACATCACGGCCAAAGGAGTCGGTACCGAACCAGTGCTCGGCACTGGGCTTCTGGAAGCGGTCCTTCAGTTCCTGATGGACGATGTCAGCGGCGTAATCGTAATAGAAATGCGAAAACACGGCAATGATGACCAGGGCGATAACGATGAAGAGACCCACCATGGCGGTGCGGTTCTTCTTAAAGTTACGCCACACTTCGGCCCACATGCTGCGCTTCTTGTATTTTTTCAGCTCTTCGACGCTGTATTTTCTCTTGGTAGTATTATTATCCATGCTTTCCACCTCACTTGGAATAACGTGCGCGGATACGAGGATCCACGAAGGCGTAAGCGATGTCCACCGCCAGCAGCGTCAGGTTCAGCATCAACGTGAACATGATGATGCAGCCGGTTGCCAGAGTCATATCGCGGTTATTGATGGCAGACACCGTCAGACGGCCGACACCGGGCCAGGCAAAAACGGCTTCCACCGTAACGGAACCGCCCAGAGCGTTGCCCAGGGTGGAACCCAGAACAGTCAGAATGGGGATCAGAGCATTCTTCAGAGCATGCTTCCGAATAACCTGCTTCTCACTGACGCCCTTGGCGCGGGCGGTACGCAGGTAGTCCTGACGGATAACGTCCAGCATGGAAGAACGGACGGTACGGGTCAGAGAACCGGCCTGGTTGGCACCCAGCGTGATAGCAGGCAGGATCAGCGACAAAAATCCGCTGTCACCGCCGGAAGGCAACAGGTTCAGCTTGGAGGCGAACAGCATGATCAGCAACAGGCCCAGCCAGAAAGAAGGCATGGACACGCCGATCATAGCGGTAACCATACTGGAGCCGTCCAGCCAGCTGCGGTGATGGGTAGCAGCGGCGATACCCAGAGGGAAGGAAATGCCGATGGCAACGATAAGGCTGCCCACGGCCAGTTTAACGGTAGCGGGGAAACGGTCCATGAACAACTCCATAACAGGACGGTTCTGAGACAGGGACTGGCCCAAATCACCCTTCAGAAGGTTGCCCACATAGCGGAAGTAGCGCGTAAGCAGCGGCCCGTCAAGGCCGAGATCTTTTCGCAGCTGTTCAATTTGCTCCGCAGTTGCATCGGTAGGTGCCAGCTGCATAACGATATCACCGGGAGCCAGATCCATAAGGAAATAAACAACGAAAGAAACGGCCAACAAAACGGGGATCATCATCAAAATACGCTTTAAGACGTAGCGAATCATAATGTCCCTCCTATAAGACTTCTGTGATAAGAGAATCCCCCCCGGCCCGGCCTGGGCCAGGGGGGATTTGAAACTAAGACTTCAGTAAGTAGTCGCGCGGGGAATTAGCCTTCGATCTTCAGCTCAACAGTCTTGAACTGGTGGACCAGACCGGGATGCAGGCGGGCGCCGGTCAGACCTTCAACAGCACCGAAAGCGATGGTGTGCTGAGCGATGGGGACCCAGCAGATGACTTCGGTGACGATCTTGTTCTGCAGCTCCAGATACTTCTCGGCGCGCTTTTCCTTATCCAGCTCGGACAGAGCGGCATCGATCATAGCGTCGATCTCGGGATCGGCCAGCTGGCAGTAGTTACGGCCGCCCTCAGAGTGCAGAGGATTGCGGTACATGTAGTCGGCGTTCATGCCGGGGGTCCAGGAAGC
This sequence comes from Clostridia bacterium, assembly GCA_017521295.1. Classification (GTDB taxonomy): domain Bacteria; phylum Bacillota; class Clostridia; order Oscillospirales; family Butyricicoccaceae; genus UBA4644. The sequence goes on from JAFXDF010000104.1 coordinate 4,854, forward strand.
GATGGTGATCTCAACACCGGAGGTGGTACCGTCAGAGGTGTTCAGCTCGGTCAGAGCGGAGTTCTGCATCAGCTCGATGGTGATGGTGATGCCGTACTCGGCCATCTGGGCCTGGAAGTTCTGAGCCAGCTTCACGCGGTGGTCGGCGTCGGAGGTGACCAGGGAGATGGTCTTGCCAACAGCGCCGCACTCCTCGAACAGGGACTTAGCCTTCTCGGGATCGTAGGGGATACCCTCGATGTCGGCATAGTACTCGACGTCGCGGGACATGTTGGAGGTGGACTTACGGGCATAGCCGTCCCAGGCAGCCAGGATGGCTTCGTCCTTGTCGTAACCGTAAGCAACGGCCAGACGGAACTTGGGATCGGTAACGATGGAGTTGGTGTTCTTCATGTTGAAGGCGATGAAGTGCTGGGTACGGGCGTCGCCGGTCAGCAGCTGCAGGCCATCGGTCTCAGACAGACGGCTGAAGTCGGTGGCGTTGGGGCTCATGATAACGTCAACCTCGCCGTTCTCCAGAGCGACCATACGGGCGTTGGCTTCGGGGATCATACGGAAGGTCAGCAGCTTGGTGTTGGGGACGGGGTACAGGGTGCACTCTTCGAAGCGCTCCAGGGTGACGTGGTCACCGGAGACGAACTCTTTGAACTTCCAGGGACCGGTACCGATGGCAACAGCCTCTTCGGGGGGCATGGTCTCGAAAGCTTCCTTGGACAGGATGGCGAAGGTGTTGGAAGCCATGACGTAGTTAAAGTCAACGTTGGGCTTGGTCAGGAAAACTTCGAAGTTCAGATCGTCGATCTTCTTGATCTCCTTGATGGCCTGGACAACGCTGGAGGGGCCGCCGTAGCCGCCGTCGATAGCGCGCTGCAGGGTGAACAGGACGTCGTCAGTGTTCAGGATGGTGCCATCGTGGAACTTGACGTTTGCCTTCAGCTTGACCTTCCAGTGGTCAGGAGCGACCATTTCCCAGGACTCGGCCAGCTCGGGAGCGTTGGACATGGTGTCCAGGCTGGTATCGGTCAGCAGGTCATGGGTACAATCCTGCACGATCTGGTTGGACTCGGCAGTGGTCTCCATGGGGTCGATGGTGGTGAACTCGTCACCGATGGCAATGATGATCTCTTCCTTGTACTTGGTCTCGCCGGAAGGGGTGTTGCCGGGCTTCTCATCGTTGGAGCAGCCTGCGAACAGGGCAGCAGCCATCAGAGCGCACAGCAGCAGGGCAGTGATCTTTCTGAGTTTCATAAAGGATCCTCCTCTTGTTTTTTCTGAGATTTTTCTCAGTTACTTTATCATTAGCAAAAAGCGTGCCAACCGTACCGTTTGTTTTTCGTCACACTTTTTGATAATTTTGGTCGATTTCCTCGCATTTGGGCGTGCATTTTTTGCTTTTCGCGCGCAAATTTTGCGTGCAGTTTTTACTGGATGCCATACTCCTTGATCTTATTCAGCAGGCCGCGCTTGCTGATACCCAGATCATCGGCCGTCTTATCCCGTCGGCCGTTGTTCTTTTTCAGCGTGGCGATCACCGCCAGCCGCTCCAGCTCCTTGAGACTGGTGGTGGCTAGGAATTCTTCCGACAACGCTTGAGGCTGTTCCTGCTGCAGCTGAGGCCCGGACACTTCATCAGGCAGATCATCCACATCAATAAGGCCATTTCCGCTGATAATGGTGGCGTATTCCAGAATATTGGCCAGCTGCCGCACGTTGCCGGGGTAGGAATAGCGCATCAGCGCCTCCTGAGCCGCAGGGGTGAGACCCTTGCTGTCCTTGTTCATCTCCGAAGCGCTCTGGTGGAGGAAATGGGCACACAGCAGGGGCACGTCGCTCATCCGGTCACGCAGGGGCGGCATGGTGATCTCCACCACGTTCAGCCGGTAATACAGGTCCTGGCGGAACTTCTGCTGAGCGATCATGGCCTTCAGATCCTGGTTTGTGGCGGCAATGACCCGCACGTCGGTGTGGCGCACCTCAGAGGAGCCCACCGGCGAGAACTCTTTTTCCTGCAGGGCCCGCAGCAGCTTGCCCTGGAGGTTCAGCGGCATATCGCCGATCTCGTCCAGGAAAATGGTGCCCTTATCGGCCAGCTCCAGCTTGCCCTTCCGGTCCTGGGTGGCGCCGGTAAAGGAGCCCTTGCGGTAGCCGAAGAACTCCAGCTCTAGCAAATTTTCCGGGATGGCGGCACAGTTGACCACTACGAAGCGCTCGTTTTTCCGTTTGCCCTCGTCGTGGATGGCCCGGGCCACCAGCTCCTTGCCGGTACCGCTTTCGCCGGTGATCAGCACGCTGGCGTCCACGTCCTTTACCTGGTTGATGCGGGCGTATACCCGCTGCATCACGTCGCTTTCGCCCACGATCTTCTGAAAAGTCTGGCGGCTGCGCAGCTCATCCGACAAAAATCGGATCTGCTCGTTCATCTTCCGGATCTCCATGGTCTGGGAGAGGAAGAGTTTCAGCTGCTCCAGATCCAGCGGCTTGGTCAGATAGGTATAGGCGCCCGCCTTGATGGCCTCCACCGAAGAGCCGATGGAGCCAAAGGCCGTCATCATGATCACCGACACGTCGGGGTGCTCCTGCTTGATCTGCCGTAGCACCTCCATGCCGTCCTCCTCCTGCAGTTTGAGATCCAGCAGCACCACGTCGCAGCTTTCGGTCTTCATCCGCTCCAGCGCCGGGGCGGCGCTGTTGAAGGTGGATACCTGATAATCTTTTTTCAGCGCAAGGGACAAGGAGACACAGATGCCCTGCTCGTCATCGATGATCCACACGATCGGCTTCATAAGCGGTTACCTCCTTAAAAATCATGCGCATTTTGGTGTATTCACCAAGGACGCTTTCGATTTCCAACTGTCCGTTATTTTCCTTTACGTACTGCTTGGTCAGCGCCAGGCCCATGCCCACGCCGCTCTTTTTGGTGGTAAAGAAGGGATCGGTGCACTGCAGGATATCCTCCTCGCTCATACCGGAGCCCTGGTCGAAGATCTCCAGCACGAACCGGTCATCCTCCCGGTAGCCGGTGACCCGAACGCCCAGCGGCTCTTCCGCGCGAACATCCGGCCGGCTCATTTTGATCTCCACCGCCTCGATGGCGTTGATCAGCAGATTTACCAGCGCCTGCCGCAGCTGGTCACCGTTTGCGTAAACCGAAAAGCCCTCCGGCACGTCGCACTCCATGGGAATGTTCTTTTTGGAGGACAGGTAGGCCAGGCTCATGCAGTCCTGTACCAGTTCTCCCATTTCAATGGTGTCTTTGCGCTCCCGGGGCGGACGGGCATAATTGATCAGCGTTTCGATCATTTTACTGATCCGGTCCACTTCTTTGGGGACATATTCCTGAAATGCCGTCTGGAACTCCGGATCGTCGCTCTGGGCAGTGATCAGCGAGGCAAAGGTGCGGATGGACATCAGGGGATTTTTGATCTCGTGGGCCACACCGGCGATGATGCGGTTGAGGGTCTGGTTTTTGCGCTCCTCAAACACTTCCTGTTTGCGGCGCTCTTCCCAGGTGACGTCCTCCACCAGCAGCACCATTTCTTCCCGGGTGTTGGTGGCATGGCACTGATAGCGGTAGGTGTGTTTGTCGCGGCTGCCGGTGTTCAGCACAAGCAGTTCGGGGGCATCCATAGCCTTTTGGAAATAAGGCTGAGCCTTTTCCCACACCGGGCCGAACACCCGCATGGTTTTCACATTGTCCGGCTGACCTTCGCCCTCGGGCAGGCCGGCCATGGTGCGGGCCACCGAATTGATCAGCAGGATGGTGCCGTTCCGGTCCACCAGCATACTTCCGCCGGGAGAATGCTCCACCAGGCGGTTTCGCAGATTGCCGGCCAGCTCCAGCTGCTCCACTTTTTGATTGAGTTCCCGGGTCTGTTCGCTCACCAGCTGCTTCAGGCGCCGGTTCAGATAGCGGCCGTTGATGATGATGATACCCGCCATCACAAAAATCAGCAGCGCGGCATAGATGATCACCCGCATCCGGCCCTGCAGATCCTGCAGATCCAGGTCTACCATCCACTGATTGACGATCTGGCCGTAAGAGCTGCTGGTTCGCAGACTCACGATGGCGTCATCCAGAATGCCCCGCAGGGTTCTGTCAGTGGATCGCACCAGCAGCATATACTCCACATCGGCAATTCCTTCGTGGATGACCGAAAAATCGTCGCGGATCCCTTCCGATTCCAGCATATACAGCATGCTGTCCTCGATACACACCGCAGCGTCCGCTTGGCCGCTCTGCAGCGTTTCAAGCAGCTGCAGTTGGTTTCCCACCACCTTGTTCTGGCTCATCCAGAACTGGGACAGGTGGGAAAATGTGATGGTGCCCAGCTCAAATGCCGAGCTGAAACGGGATACCTTATTGCGCGAGCCGGAGATCTCGGCTTCCATTTCCTTGGGGACCACCATGCAAACCGAGGAGCTGGACAGCGGATCGGTAAACTGTACCCGGCCGTTGTTCAGAACATCGCCGGGCAAGGCGCCCAAAACCACGTCGATCTCGCCCTTTTCCAGGGCAGTGACGGCATCCGATACCCGCTGGAAGCTCACATAGTCCATCTGATACCCTTTCAGGTATCCAATGTAGTTGAGAAAATCGATATGCATGCCGGTCAAGCGGCCGTTGTCGTCCTGGAACTGATAGGGCGGCGTGTCGGGACAAACGCCCACCCGCAGTGACTGCAGAGCCAGAGGCTGAAACGTCAGTGCCGCCAGCACCGTCAAAGCTGTCATACAGAGGGCCGCCAGGCGTTTGATCATTTTCATACCGCATCCCTCCTCATAATTTTACAAGCAAAAAACATGCCACTTCCGTCATATTATATAATAACACATATTCCCGCCGCAAGCGCACCTGTTTTCTTAATTTTTTAAAATAAAACCGCCGCGGGAAATCCCGCGGCGGAAAAAGCAATATTCAGGACAAAGGCGCGTCATTTTGCTGATTCCGGCGGAGCTGTACGATCACCGAAAGGGCCACCGGGAATCCAAACAAACCGGCCAGGCCGAACAACTGGCTGCCCACGAACAGGGCGATCAGGGTTGCCAGGGGATGCAGACCGATCTGCTTGCCCACCAGCTTGGGCTCCAGATAGTTGCACACCATGGTGATGACGATATACAGCGCGCCCACTCCCAGCGCCATGCCGTACTCTCCCACCACCACAGCAATGACCGTCCAGGGAATGAGGATACCGCCCGTACCCAGAATGGGCATCAGGTCAAAAACAGCGATGCCCGCGGCAATGATACCCGCATAGGGGATCTTCAGCAGGTGAAGGCCGATATTCAGTTCCGCGAAAGTAATCATCAGGAACAAGGTATAGGAACGGATATAGATCCACAGCGATCCGGCCAGTTTGTGCCAGATCTCTCGCAGGCGGTCCTTGCCCTTTTCGGGCATACTTTTGTAAAGGAAGCCCATGACCCGCTCATAGTCGTTGGCAAGGAAGAAGCTGGAGGTGATCATAAGCACCACGGCAATGATAAAGGACGGCACGCCCATAGCGGCACTGGAGGCCCAGGAAACCGCCATCTTGGAGAAGGAGATCAAACCCTGCTCGATAGATGCCGACAGTTCGGACAGCGTACTGCCCAGCGCCGACACGATGGCCGGGTCAAACCGATGCAATGTTTGCTCGGCGAAATGATAGATGGCCTTCAGCGCGGGCACCAGCTCCTCCCGATACAGGGTAGGCAGTTTGGGCACGGCATCCTTGATGAGGGTCACCACCTCAATGCCCAGCAGCGACACCGAGCCGAACAAAAGGACATAAAACAGCAGCAAAAACACAAGGGACATCAGCTTCATGGGAAGATGCAGCTTTTCAGCCACCCACTTAGCCGGCTTGCGCAGCAGCCAGACGATCAAAAACGCCAGCACAAAGGGCATCAGTGTAGGCAGCAGATATTTCAGTCCCACATAGACCAGCACCGCCACAGCGGTATAGAAGGCTGCCTGTATCAGAAATTTCTTCTGTTTTTCCAAGTTCACGGCTTTGCCCCCTTTCTTCTGATACTACAATACCATAAAACGACAAAAAAGTATGCAGAAAAATAAAAATTTTTCCGTTCTTTTGTTTTTCTTTCCCTTTTGGACAAACCCGTGGTATGATAACATCATCAAATTCCGTTTTGGAGGGCCTATGGAACTGTTGTATTGGCTGCAGAGCATCCGCACCCCTTTGGGCGATGCCTTTTTCTCCCTCATCACCCATCTGGGCGAAGAGACCTTATTCA
>JAFXDF010000105.1 GCA_017521295.1 Clostridia bacterium
AGGTTACATTACCTTTAGGTTCCTGTGCCGCAAGGCGTGTGGGTTCGACCCCCACTACCCGTACCAAAAAAAGAGACTCCAAACTCATGCAGTTTGGAGTTCTTCTTTTATGTATCACCCGGTCAGATTGGCGTATACTATCCATTAACGAAAAGGATCGGGAGGTTCTGAAAGTGCGGTTAAAAGAAAAGATTGTTTTGGTTACGGCGTCTACCCGGGGGATCGGACTTGCCTGTGTGAAGGCCTGTGTCCGGGAGGGGGCCGTCGTTTATATGGCGGCCAGAAACCTGGAGCGTGCCCGTGCGGTGGCACAGGAGCTGGATGTGCTGGGCCAGCGGGTAAAGTGTGTCTACAACGATGCCACCAAGCCCGAGACCTTTGTCACCATGGTGGAGGAGGTTATTGCCGATGCCGGGCGGTTGGATGTGCTGGTGAACAATTTTGGGACTTCTAACCCTGGCAAGGATCTGGACTTTACACATACGAATGCAGAAGACTTTTTGGATATTGTGACTTTGAATTTGCGGAGTGTCTTTACGGCGGGGCAAGCCGCTGCCCGATATATGGCAAAGCAGGGCGGAGGAAGCATCATCAATATTTCCTCGGTGGGTGGAACGGTGCCCGATCTTTCCCAGGTGGCCTACGGTACAAGCAAAGCCGGCATCAACTATCTGACGAAACTGATGGCTGTGCAGCTGGCGGAGTACAATATCCGCTGCAATGCCGTTCTCCCGGGTATGACCGCCACAGAGGCGGTGGAACGGAATCTCACCGCGGATTTTCGATCCCTGTTTCTACGTCACATACCGCTGAAGCGGATGGGCCTTCCCGAGGAGATCGCCGCCGCGGTAGTGTATTTTGCCGGGGAGGAATCAGCCTATACCACCGGCCAGATCCTGTCAGTTTCGGGCGGCTTTGGCTTGGCTACGCCGGTCTACAGCGATTTGGTGGAACAGAAAAAGCGGCGGTAAACCGCCGACAGGAGGATATTGCCATGTCCAATCAGCTGCAACACGAAAAATCTCCTTATTTGCTTCAACACAAGGATAACCCGGTGCACTGGAAGCCCTGGGGCAGCCAAGCCTTTGCCGCGGCCCGGACAGAGAACAAGCCGGTTTTCCTCAGTATCGGGTATTCCACCTGTCACTGGTGTCATGTGATGGCACACGAGTCCTTTGAGGATGAAGACGTGGCAGCGGTCATCAACCGGGCCTTTGTTCCCATCAAAGTGGACCGGGAAGAGCGCCCCGATGTGGACGCGGTGTATATGGAGGCCTGTATTGCCATGAACGGCTCGGGCGGCTGGCCGCTGACCGTACTGCTGACCCCCGATCAAAAGCCCTTCTGGGCAGGGACCTATTTGCCCAAAGCTGCCCTGTTGTCGCTGCTCGCTCAGGTGGAAGACCTGTGGAACAACCGGCGGGAGGCACTGCTCGCCACGGGAGCGCAATTGACCGATTATCTGCGGCAGAAAAGCAAAGTCGGCCCGGGCACACCCAGCCGGGCGCTGGCTGCCGTAGCCATGGAGCGGTTTGCCCGGTCTTTTGACGAAAAATGGGGCGGCTTTGGAGCGGCACCCAAGTTCCCCATGGCCCACAATCTGATTTTCCTGATGCGCTATGCCCGGTGCAGCGGCCAGAAAAAGGCTATGGATATGGCGGAAAAAACATTGGAAGCCATGTATCGGGGCGGATTGTTTGACCATGTGGGCGGGGGATTCTCCCGTTATTCCACCGACAGCCGCTGGCTGGTGCCTCATTTTGAAAAAATGCTGTACGACAACGCGCTGCTGCTGTTTGCCTATGCCGAGGCTTTTCAGCGCACCGGACGGCCGCTGTATGAAACGGTGGCCCGTCGTACCGCAGAATATATCCTGAAGGAATTGGAAAACCCGAACGGAGGCTTTTTCTGCGGACAGGATGCCGACAGTGAAGGGGTGGAAGGGAAGTACTATGTTTTTCGTCCGGCGGAGGTTCGGGCAGCGCTGGGCGAGGACCGGGCCAAGATCTTTTGTGGCCGCTACGGTATCACGGAAAAGGATCACTTTGAAGGTGGCAGCATTCCCAACCTCATCGGGGCAGAAGATCCGGAGCGGGAGCCCGAAGAAATGGATGCCATTCGGGAAGCTCTGCGGCGATGGCGGGCGGAGCGGACCACACTTCACAAAGATGACAAAATTCTCGTTGCCTGGAACGGTTTGATGATCGCCGCGCTTGCCAAGGCCGGCCTGGTTTTCCAAATGCCGCAGTACCTGGATGCCGCGGGGCGTGCGGTGGAATTTATCAAAAAGCACCTTACGGACCCACAAGGCCGGCTGCAGGTACGCTGGCGAGACGGAGAGCGCGCTATCAACGGAAAGCTGGATGATTATGCCTTCTATTGCTGGGGGCTTCTGGAACTGTATGAGGCGTCCTTGGACCTTCGGTATCTTTCTGAGGCGCAGCGGTTGGCAGCGCGCCTTTTGGGGGACTTTTTCGACTGGGAGAAAGGTGGAGTATATCCCTATGCATCGGACGATGAACAGTTGATCACAAGATCTAAGGAAGTTCATGACGGAGCCATGCCCTCGGGCAACAGCGTGGCGGCGCTGGTGTTTTCCCGACTGGACCGGCTTACCGGGAACGGCCGATGGCGTGAAGCCGCCCGACTGCAGTTTTCCTTTTTGGCAGGCGCTGTCCGGGAATACCCGGCCGGGTACAGTTTTTCCATGCTGGCCATGGTGGAAGAATTATGGCCATCTGCCCAGCTGATCTGCGCCGGAAAAGAGATCCCTGCCGAGCTGCGGGCGTTTCTTCGGAACTACACGGGCAACGCCCTGCGCGTACTGGTAAAAACGCCGGAAAACAGGCACCGGCTGTCCGAACTGGCACCCTTTACCCGGGAATATCCCATTCCGGAGCAGGGGATGCAGTACTATCTCTGCACCAACGGCGCCTGCCGGACACCTACCGGAAGTCTTTCTGAGATACAGGCACAGCTGGAAACGCTGTAAAATGAAAGCACCCTCTGCGAAAACGACGCAGGGGGTGCTTTGTTCTTGAAAAATTGGCCGGCCTGTTCCCACACATCAGGGTCAAGAAAAGGTTTCTGCACAAAGGAAGAGGGAAAAATACATGAGTAACTGTAGTCATCAACATGAGAGAAGCCTGATGTGCAGGGACAGGCCGGCCGGAAAGGTTACTTGTTCAGCTTGGAGACCAGCTCTTCCAGCGCCTCGCTCAGCACCTCTTCAAAGGTGGGATGGGGCCGCATGGCCAGCAGAAGCTGTTCCGCGGTCATCTCGTTGGCGATGGCCTGGGCGATCTGGGAGATCATGTCGGTGGCGTGCTCGCACATCAGCTGCGCGCCCAGCACCTTGTGGGTGTCGGCGTGGGCCACCACCTTCATAAAGGAACGGTCACCGTCCATGATGACGGTCTTGGCGTTGCCGAACATGGTGCACTTGCCAACCTTGGCGGGGATGCCCTCGGCCTTGCACTCGGCTTCGGAAAGGCCCACCACGGCGATCTCGGGACGGCTGTAAATACAGCTGGGGACCACGGTCTGGCTGACGTGGTTTTCCTCACCGCACAGCATCTCCACACAGGCAGTGCCCTGGGCAGAGGCCACATGGGCAAGCTGGATCTTGGAGGAAACGTCGCCGATGGCGTAAACGCCGGGGATGGAGGTCTGATAACGCTCGTCCACCTTGATGGATTTGCCGTTCATCTCGGGCTTGCAGTCCTCGGCGAACAGGCCGTCCAGATAGGGCTTGCGGCCGATGGCGCACAGCACCACTTCGCCGGTGGCAGCGCCGTCCGTGTCCTTGGTGACGAAGTTGACGGTGGTGCCTTCGGCAGTCTCTTCCACGTTCTTCACCATGGAGTTCAGGTGCAGCTTAACGCCGCGCTTCTTCAGGATCTGTGCCAGGTTCTGGCCCAGCTCACGGTCCATGGTGGGCAGCAGGCGGTCCATACCCTCGATGATGGTAACATCGCAGCCCAGGTCGTTGTAGAAGGTGGCGAACTCCACGCCGATAACGCCGCCGCCGATGATGACGATGGACTGATACAGGTGGTCGCAGCCCTCCAGCAGCTCGTCAGAGGTGAGAACACCGGGCAGATCCAGACCGGGGATGGGGGGACGGGCGGGAACCGAGCCGGTAGCAGCCAGAATGTTCTCGCAGGTGTACTCCTTGACGCCCTCTTCGGTCCGGACAGATACCTTACCGGTACCCAGAATGGTGCCGGTGCCGCGGATCAGGTCCACCTTGGCGCCCTTGAACATGCCCTCGATACCGGAGGACAGCTTTTCGGAGACGGCGCGCTTGTGGGCGAAAATGGCGTTCATGTCGATGTTGACGGTATCGGCAGTGATACCGGCATGCTCGCCGGTGCGGATATCATGATAGATCTGAGAGGAGTGCAGCAGGGTCTTGGTGGGCACGCAGCCGCGGTTGAGGCAGGTGCCGCCGGCCTGGCGGTTCTCCACAACGGCAACCTTCAGGCCCAGCTTGGCAGCGCGGAGGGCAGCAACGTAGCCGCCGGGGCCGGCGCCGATAACGATCAGTTGGTAATCCATAGGTTAAATCTCCTGTTCTGCCAGCATCCGAAGAACATCGTCCCGGATATCCGGCTGGATTTGGATAGAAAGCAGGCCCTCCTGCATGGCGGAACGGGAAAACTCCCGGCCCTCCAGGGCCTGCCGGATCAGCTGGGAAAGCTCCCAGGCCATGGCATCGGTAAAGACACCGGCGTGGGTAATGATGCCTCGCTCCACCTGCAGTTCCAGGGAAACAGTGCCCCAGGGAAAGGTCTGCTGGCAGGAGAAGGCTGCGGGAACATTGGCACCCAGACGCCACTCCCGGCTTGCATATTTTTCGGTCAGACGAGCGGTTTCAGCCGTCATTTCGGGGGTGAAAACCAGCTCCTGCGCTGTAAAGTCATATACCTTTTCAGCAGCTGTGATCAGCTGCCGCATCATGGCTTCTTTCGTTATAGAAGGCTCCATGACGCACAGGTTCTCCACACGGGAGCGGACCGAGGCTACCCCCTTAGCCTCCAGCTTGGCTTTGGGAGGGGAAAGGTAGCGGGTCAGCTTGTCCAGGTCGGCATTCAGCAGCAAGGTGCCGTGGTGATAGGCCCGGCTGCCGCTTTTGTAAAAGGCGTTGCCGGAAAACTTCAGCCCTGCTGCCGTCAGATCATTGCGGCCGGAGATCTCGGCCGGAATACCAAAAGAGCGGCAGGCATTGCAAATGACCTGCAGCTGCTTTGGAATATCAAAATCCTCCCGGGGAAGCAAAAAGGTGAAGTTCAGATTGCCCAAATCGTGAAATACCGCACCGCCGCCGGACAGACGGCGTGCCAAACGGCCGCCCTCCTCCTCAAGAAGGGAAAGGCGGCATTCTTTCCAGGCATTCTGATTGCGGCCGATGACCACGGTGTTTTGGTTCTGCCAGAGATAGAGCACTACGCCGTCGGCAGGGCCCCGCTCCAACAAAACTTGCTCCCGGGCCAGATTCTCGAAAGGGTCTGACCCGGAAGCGGAATAAATATACAGGGAAGAGATCATGCCTTGGTCCAGCGCACCACGGGAGTACGGGTGGCACGGACGTCATCGGGACGGCCGATGTAGGCGCTGTGGGGAGCGTTGTGCATGTACTCGGGATCCTTGAAGCCCAGCTCGTACAGATTGCGGTACACTTCGGCAGCCCAATCCAGGGTCTCGCGGGTCTCGGTCTCGGTGGGCTCCAGCATCAGAGCCTCGTGAACGATCAGGGGGAAGTAGATCGTGGGAGGATGCATACCATGATCGATGAGGGTCTTGGCCACGTCCAGAGCGGAAACGCCGGTTTCCTTCTTGTACTTGGACAGATCCAGAACGAACTCGTGCATGCAGATGCGGTCGAAGGCGGGCTCGAAGGTGCCCTTGATCTTAGCCTGCAGGTAGTTGGCGTTCAGAACGGCGTTCTTGGCAGCCTCGGGGATACCTTCCTGGCCCAGGGTCATGACGTAGGTCATGGCCTTCAGGACCACGCCGAAGTTACCGTTGAAGCTGCGGACCTGGATGCTGTCGCCGCCGCCCAGCAGAGCGGACTTGGGCAGATAGGCAGCCAGATGAGCCTTGCAGCCCACAGCACCGGCACCGGGGCCGCCGCCGCCGTGAGGCGTAGCGAAGGTCTTGTGCAGGTTGGAGTGGATGCAGTCAAAGCCCATGTCGCCGGGACGGACAACGCCCATAACGGCGTTCAGGTTGGCACCATCGTAGTAGCACAGACCGCCAACCTCATGGACCAGACGGGTGATCTCCAGAATGTTTTCATCGAAGATACCCACGGTGTTGGGGTTGGTCAGCATCAGACCGGCGGTGTCGGGCCCCAGAACGGCCTTCAGGGCCTCCAGATCCACGCAGCCGTCGGGAGCGGACGCGATATTGACCACCTGATAGCCGCACATGTTGGCGGTGGCGGGGTTGGTACCGTGAGCAGAGTCGGGGACAATGATCTTGGTACGCTGCTGACCCTCGCCGCGGGCATCGTGATACTGCTTGATCAGCAGAACGCCGGTGAACTCGCCGTGAGCGCCGGCAGCGGGCTGGAAGGTGCAGTCATCCATGCCGAAGATCTCGCACATGTACTTCTTGGTGGTTTCCAGAGCCTCCTGGCAGCCCAGGGTGGTGTGGGCGGGAGCCAGAGGATGGATGTTGGCAAAGCCGGGCAGGGCTGCCATTTCCTCGTCGATACGGGGATTGTACTTCATGGTGCAGGAGCCCAGGGGGTAGAAGCCGGAGTTGACGCCGTGAACCTGCTTGTTCAGCTCGGTGTAGTGGCGGGACAGCTCAGACTCGCTGACCTCAGGCAGGGCGGGTGCAACTTCACGCTTCAGAGCGGCGGGGAGCTCAATCAGCTCCACATCGCAGGCGGGCAGCAGGTCCAGATGACGACCGGGCACGCTTCTCTCAAAAATCAGCTTCATTTTGCACACACCTCCTTCACGATGGCAACCGTCTTGTCCAGAACGGCCTTGCTGGCCTTTTCGGTGGCGCACCACAGCACGCCGCCGTCCACGGGCAGACCGCCCAGAATGCCGGCCTCTTCCAGGGCCTTCAGCACTTCGTCCACCTTGGGCATCTCGACAACAAACTCGTGGAAGAACTCACCGGTGTACTTCATGGAGATGCCGGGGATCTTGCACAGTTCCTTTGCCAGGTAGTGAGCCTTGGACATGGACTGGGTGGCAACGGAAGCCAGACCGTCGGGGCCGACGGCAGAGCAGTAAACGCCAACGATCAGGGCGCACAGCGCTTCGTTGGAGCAGATGTTGGAGCTGGCCTTCTCGCGGCGGATGTGCTGCTCGCGGGCCTGCAGAGCCAGGCAGTAAGCGCGGTCGCCCTTGCTGTCAACGGTCTCACCGATGATACGGCCGGGCAGCTTACGCATATGCTTGGTGGTGGTGGCCATAAAGCCCAGATAGGGGCCGCCGTAGCTCAGGGGCATACCCAGAGACTGAGCCTCGCCGACGGCAACGTCGGCGCCGCAGTCCTTGGGGGTCTTCATGATACCCAGAGCGGTGGGGTTGCAGCCCATGACGTACATGGCACCGGCGGCGTGAACAGCCTCACCGATGGCCTCGGCATCCTCGAACAGGCCGTTGAAGTTGGGCTGCTGGATGTAGACAGAAGCCACATCGGGAGTCAGCATTTCCTTCAGAGCCTCCAGGTCGGTCTTACCGTCCTTGGCGGGGATGACGCGCAGCTCGTCGTTGGTACCGTAGCAGTAGGTGCGGACGGTGCTGATGGTGTCGGGGTTGGCTGCGGCAGAGATCAGGGTCACGCGGCGCTTGCGGTCACGGCACATGGCGGCGGCCTCAGCGGCGGCGGTGGCGCCGTCATAGACAGAGGCGTTGGAAACGTCCATGCCGGTCAGCTCGCAGATCATGGTCTGATACTCGAAGATGGACTGCAGGATGCCCTGGCTCATTTCGGCCTGATAGGGGGTATAGGCAGTCAGGAACTCTTCCTTGGCAGGAATATACTTGACAATGCTGGGGATGTAATGGTCATAAGCGCCGGCGCCGCGCAGAATGGTGGAAAAAACCTTGTTCTTTGCCGCCATGGCGGAAACAGCGTTGGCCACTTCCATCTCGCTCATCCCCTGGGGGATGTTCAGGGGGGCGTCGAGATACATCTCGGCAGGCACATCGCGGTACAGATCTTTATAATCGTTCAGACCGATGGCCTTGAGCATCTCGAGCCGCTCCGCCTGAGTGGAGGGCACATAGCTTCCCATTTTTTAGGCCTCCTCAGCGCAGAAAGCCTCGTAGGCAGCAGCGTCCAGCAGCTCTTCCTGGGCGGTAACGCCTTCGACCTTGATGATCCAGGCGCCGTAGGGATCGGAGTTCAGGGTTTCGGGAGCGTCAGCCAGCTCCTCGTTGACGGCAACGATGGTGCCGGAAACGGGAGAAACCAGGTCGGAAACAGCCTTGACGGACTCGACGTCGCCGAAAGCCTCGCCGGCGTTGACTTCGTCGCCCTCACCGGGCAGGTTGACGAAAACCACGTCGCCCAGAGCGTCCTGAGCGAAATCAGAGATACCGATGATGGCGGTGTCGCCTTCAAACTTGACCCACTCGTGGTCCTTGGAATACTTCAGTTCAGCGGGGAAATTCATAGTAGTTACCTCCAAATAATAAATAGTTGATTCCATTTTGGCTCCCTTGTGTAAAGGGAGCTGGCTGCCCAGAGGGCAGACTGAGGGATTGCGGATTTCCACAATCCCCAGTCTTTTAAATGTTGTTACAGACCGATCTGGCCCAGGAAGCCGCCCAGGGCCTCCTCGAACTCGGCATCGTCGAAGCAGTACTGCATCTTGGTGTGAGCAGCGCGCAGCTTCTCCACATCCTCGCTGACATCCTTGCCTCTCAGGATGACGTCGGCCATCAGCTGAGCCAGCTGAGTGAACTCTTCCTTGCCAAAGCCGAAGCGGGTCATCTCGTTGACGCCGATACGCAGAGCGCCGGAAGCGGTGAAGGCTTCCTCATCGGGAGTAGCCTGGTAGTTGACGATGATGTTGTTCTGTTCCAGACGGTCGGCCACGTCGGGACCGGTGCCGTAACCGACGGAAACGATGACCTGGTGGGTCTCGGTATAGTCGTTGGCGGGATCGCCCTGGACGTTCAGACCCTCGGCCTTCAGAGCCTTGGCGAAGTGCTTGGCGTTCTCAACAACGGCCTTCTGATACTGATCCTTGAAGGTGTTCATTTCGTAAGCGGCCATCAGCAGACCCAGCTGGGTGCCCAGATGATGGTTGGAAACGCTGCCGGGGAAGGCGCGGCTCTCGATGGTCTTCCACAGACCGTACTTCAGCTCGTCTTCCTTGTAGTTGACGGCAACCACACCGCGCTGGGGACCAAAGAAGGTCTTGTGGGTGGAACCGGTGACGATCTCGGCACCCTCCTCGAAGGGCTTCTGGAAGTGGTCGCCCACCAGACCCAGGACGTGGGCCATATCGTACATGATGGTGGTGTTGATGCCCTGCTCGTCCACGAACTTGCGGATGGCGGCCACGGGCTCCTTATGCAGGACCATGGACTTACCGAAGATGATGAACTCGGGCTTGAACTTCTCGATGACCTTCTTGGTCTCTTCCACATCGATCTTATAGATGTTGTCCTTGCAGACGGGGAAGTTCACGATGGCGGGCTTTTCGGTGACGGGGTCAATCGCCACGTAATCGTGCAGAGCGCCCATGGGCTGAGCGGACAGATGGCCGCCCTTGATGATGTGGTTGTTCATGATGTAGCCCAGACGCTGGGGAGTCTGCTTGCGGTTCAGGCGGTTCTTCCAATCCATCAGAGAGGAGAACACGGCCATGTTGGACATCTGGCCGGAGATGACGCGGGTCTCAACCTCGGTACAGCCGAAGTACTGACGCATCTGGTCGACAACCAGCTGCTCCACCTGGTCGATGAACTTGGTGCCGTTGTAGTAGAAGATCTCCTGGTTATAGAAGGAAGAGATCTTCTTGTGCTCGGCGTAACGGAAGGCGGGATCGGAAGCGCACAGCAGCTGGACGGCGCGGGAAGCGCTGTTCTCAGAGGGGATCAGGTTGATGCAGTGCTTCTGACGCCACTCGTGGTTGTCGGTGGCATCCTTGATCAGCTTGAGGGCGGCGGCGCGGCGGTCACCGGCCTCAGCGGCTTTTTTTGCTTCGGGCTCCTTCCAGATGATGGGACGGGCGTAGGGAGGAGCATCCACACGCATGTGGTAGTGGGGGATGACGGCCTTCAGGCGCTTGCCACGGACGTCGACTTCCACGTAATCCTCACGCTGGATGGGGGAATGCAGATAAGCCAGACCGATGGAGCGCTTGGAAGAGGTCTCCAGGATCTTGGTGGACAGGCCGGAGCCTTCCTCGTTGAAGTAAGGAACCATGGTACCAGAGGTGACCCAGCCCACTTCCTGACCGTCCTTGTAGACGGGCATACCGGGACGGATAACGCCGCGGTCAACCAGGCAGATGGGCATGATGCGCTTGGGCAGATCGGCGATATCGCTGAAATCATGCTCACGGATGCGCTTGTAGGCGGCCTGCTGCTTCAGCAGAGCTTCCTTACCGATGAAGTCGCCCTTCTGCTCGTTGAAGCTGACGGCGAACTTGGCCAGAGGCACGGCAAAGATGGGGATGTCCTTACCGGAGGGATCCTTGCCCATTTCGTGGCCGTACAGGGGCAGAACGGCTTCGGTACGCAGGGTATCACGGGCACCCAGACCGGCAGGCTTGGCGCCCAGCTCGATCAGACGGTTCCACAGCCAGGCGGCATCTTCGCTCTTGACGTAGACTTCGTAACCCAGAGGCTCGCCGGTGTAACCGGTCTTGGCAACCAGAGCCAGATGGCCTTCCAGCTGGACGGTGCCCAGAGCATTCTTGACGGGCTCGGTGAGAGCGACGCCGCCGGACAGAACTTCCAGCATCTTACGGCTGCGGGGGCCCTGAACGGCGATGGCAGCCCAGACGGGGGTGATGTCGGTGACCTTCACATCGAACTTTTCAGCGATGGGCAGCAGGTGAGCCAGGTCCTTCTCGGTGTTGGCTGCGTTGACAACCAGCAGCAGCTTGTCTTCCTCGAACATGTACAGGTAAGCATCATCGATAGCATAACCATTCTCGTCGGGAATAATGCAGTACTGAGCGGTGTTCAGCTCCAGAGCCAGCACGTTGCTGGACAGGACATACTGCAGGAACTTGACGCGCTCGGGGCCTTCGATCAGAAGACGGCCCATGTGGGAGACGTCAAACAGGCTGCAGTCGCTGCGGGTGTACAGATGCTCGGCCACGATACCGGTGGGGTACTGGACGGGCATTTCCCAGCCGCCGAAATCCACCATGGTAGCGCCGGCTGCCACGTGAATGTCAAAGAACTGGGTACGTTTCAATTCGCTCATTGGTATTTCCTCCGTTTTCATATAATTTATCGAAAAAATCGAATGAAAAAGGCACAGAACCAGAAAAGTTCTGTGCCTCTGTTTCAAACCTGAGAGATTCCCCGGAGCTGCTCCGGGTTGCACCTTCGGCGCACTTGTGTGCTTTGCAGAGTTTCGTCCGGATCCGGTCCTTTTGCCTGAAAGTGTAACCTCTTCGGCGCCGCTTATACGGTCTCTCCCGAATCCCTCATCCGAATGTATCAAGTTATCAAATAAATGATAATTGCTTTTGGAATCTCCGTCAAGCATCATCCAAAAATCCGGGAAGAAGGCGAATTTATCGGATTGTTTGACAAAAAAATCACCGCTGCAACGGTGTGCAGCGGTGATTGGAAGGTGTTCGGATCAACAGAACCGGCCCCGGCCGGGGCGGATCTGGCAGGGGAGGGGAACGATGCTGTGATGGGGGGCATTGTGCCTGGCAATGCATTCCCGGACGGCGTCAATTTCCTCCGGCAGCACCAGCAGGCTCATGCCGCAGGAAAGCTCCCCCTGGACCGCCCGGGGGGTAGGGGCGATGCGGGCGCGGAGGCCCTCGCTTTTCAGCAGTTCCTGGAGGGCAAGTCCCTGGGTATAGTTGGCGAACAGGATGTAATAGTTGATCTCTTCGGCCATATTAGCCCAGCATCTCCACGAAAGCCTGGACGCGGGTCTTGAGCTGCTCGGCGTCGGTGTCGGTATAGTCGGTCTCGATGCCCAGAACGGGGATGCCGGCGGCCTTCATGGCCTTTTCCACATTGTAGCCCTCGGTATCGTACAGGCAGCAGAACTTCAGGTTGACATCGATGACGCCGTCCACCTTGTACTCTTTGGCCAGGCGCAGCAGATCGTCGATACGGCCGGTGTTGGGGGTGAAGCAGGCACAGTTGGTCTTCATGTAACGCTGGGCCAGGGCCATGTAGGCCTCATCCAGGGTCTTGCTGTCATCGGCCACCAGGTTCTCGAAGTAACGGGTGCCGGTGCACATCTCCTCGCAGACCACGGCGGCACCGGAGGTCTCCACGATGTGGTGCAGCTTCCAGTTGGGGATGGCCAGGGGCGTGCCGGTGAGCAGGATGCGCTTGGTGCCGGCGGGGAAGACGGCGACGCCGTCCTCGATGCGCTTGTCCAGCTCGTCGGCCAGCTTGTTGCACATCTGAGCGCAGCGGGTGGGATCGTCAAAGAAGGCGATCTGGCTCATCAGCAGAGCGTCCTTACCGGAGATGGGCAGCTTGTCGGCCTTGCGGGCCTCATAAACGCGAGCCATGGCCTTGCGCTTTTCGTTGACCGTCTTGATGGCCTCGTTGAGCTTTTCCACGGTGATTTCGTTGCCGGTGAGCTCTTCCACTACCTTGGCAAACTTTTTAATCTCGCCGGCCCAGCGCTCGATGTCCTCGGGGCGCTTCATCTGGGGGATGTCCATGATGTGCATGGGAACGTCTTCGCCCAGGATCTCCCAGGCCTTTTTCTTACCGTCGCAGGTGGTTTCACCCACGTACATGTCGGCCAGACGGAAGAAGGGGCAGGTCTTGCCCAGACGGGCGCCAACAGAGGCTTTGATCAGGGGGCAGGTAGATTTGGGCAGCACCTTTTCGCCGTCGGGCACCCAGAACTGGGAGCCGCCGCACAGGCCGGTGACAATGCCGTTGGCAGCGATGACCACTTCATCGGGAACATAGACACAGAAGGTGCCGAAAACCTTTTGGCCGTTTTTGCGGGCTTCCACCAGCTCTGCGGGGCGGATGCCGTGAATCTCAGACACCACGAAGTCCCAGAAGCCCATGCCTTCGGGGCGGTTTTCCTGGGACAGGTACACATCACCGAAGGCTACCGGCAGAACGGCACACAGGTTGTCATGGTTTTCCAGATCCATGCCGAGGTCTTTCCACATTTCCACGTAATTGGACATATTTTTTTCCTCCTCAAATTGTTTTGGGGGCTAAAGCGTTAATTCATACCACCCGGCGGTGGTGATGTTCTCTTTTGTCACAAAGGCTTCCAGGTCGGCTTGTGCCTCGGGGGGAGCGCACCAGGCCATACCGCAGCCGGCGGTGATCTCCCGGGGAACGGGGATCAGACGGCCTGGAAGGCCGGCGCGGCTGCAGGCGATCTCCATTCCCATGGCGGCGGTGGTGGTGTGAAAGGTGACGATGAGACGGGGCTTTTTTAGTCGCATTGTGCCAGCTCCTTTACAGCGGCGATGGCGGCGTCCGCCTCGTCCAGCGTGTTGAACAGGGCAAAACTGAAGCGGACAGCACCCTGTTCGGCGGTACCCAGCGCGTGATGCATCAGCGGGGCACAGTGGGCGCCGGGGCGGGTGGCGATGCCAAAGTCCTCCCACAAAGCGTCGGATACGGCGCCCGAGTCGTAATCGCCGATGTTGAGGGTCACCACGGCGGTGCGGTTCCAGTTGGTAAAATCGCCGTAGACCGTCACGCCGGGGATATCCCTGACGCCTTCATAAAAGTGTTTTGCCAGGGCGATCTCATAGGCATGGATGGCATCCACGCCCTTTTCCAGAATGTAATCCACGCCTGCGCCCAGACCGGCGATGCCGTGACCGTTGAGGGTGCCGGCCTCCAGCCGGGTGGGCATCTCGGCTGGATGGGCGCGGCTATAGGACTGGACGCCCGAGCCGCCCACCTTGAAGGGCCGGATACGAACATCCCGGGCCAGACACATACCACCGGTGCCCTGGGGGCCCATGAGGCCCTTGTGGCCGGTGAAGCACAGCACCGAAATGTTCATGCGTTTCATGTCGATGGGATAGGCGCCTGCCGTCTGGGAGGCGTCCACCACCAGCAAAAGGCCGTGGCTCTTGGCAATGGCGCCTACCCGCTCCAGATCCATTACATTGCCGGTGAGGTTGGAGGCGTGGGTGCAGACGATGGCCCGGGTTTCCGGCCGGATCAGCCGGGAAAAGGCATCATAGTCGGGCCGACCCTGTCTGTCGGCAGGCACCACCGACAGAGAGATGACGCCCTCATCCTCCAGCCGGTACAGAGGCCGCAGCACCGAGTTGTGCTCCAGCGCGGTGGTGATCACATGATCCCCCTTGCAAAACAGGCCGCAAAGGGCCATGTTCAGCGCTTCGGTGGAGTTCTGGGTGAACACCACCTGCTCGGGGCCGGGGGCGTTGAACAGCTTTGCCAGACTGCTGCGAGCAGCAAAAACCGCCCGGGCCGACTTCAGCGAACTGTCATGGGTACCCCGGGAAGAATTGCCCATATTGCACAGGGCTTCGGTGACGGCGGCCACCACACAGTCGGGCTTTTTCAGGGTGGTGGCGGCGTTGTCCAGATAGATCACGGACGGATGACCTTGGCGGCGGAGGTCAGCTTCTCCACGATGACGTACATGTTGGTGATGGAGCCAACGGCCTGCTTGCCCTCCAGACCGAAGAAGTTGGCGCAGGTGCCGCAGGTGAGGATCTCCACGCCCTGGGCCTCCATGCTCTTGAGATCTTCGATGGTGGCGGCGCCCTCGGCGGTGAGCTTTGCGCCGGAGTTGTAGAACAGGATGGTGCGGGGCAGCTCTTCCTGCTGGGAAACAGCGTAGAGGAAGCCCTTCATCAGGGTAGCGCCCAGATCGTCGGCGCCGTTGCCCATGCATTCGGAGGCGATGGCGATGACGGTGTCACCACGCAGATCGGGGATGCAGCCGGGCTGCTCTTCCTTGGCAGAGGCGGCCTTGGGGTCAGCCACTTCCATCCTGACCACATAGTGCTTGTCGTCGATCTTCTCAGAAGAAACGGGCAGGCCGCGGTCCTTGGCGAAACGGGTCAGATTCTGGACGGGAACTTCGTAATCTACATGGATCTCCAGGGTGCCGGATTCGGTCATGGCGGCGATGGCCTTCATGGTTTTTACCACGGGGATGGGGCACTGGTCGCCCATGGCGTTTACAAAAATGCTGCTCATCGATAACGCTTCCTTTCAATTTGAAATATCTCAAAATACGGAGACAGGCGACCCCTCTTGAAGGATCGCCCATTTGCTTATAATTTGAGTCCGCTGAGCGCGGCGCCAACAGCGCCGGCAAAGCGGCCGTCGGCACAGGTTGTCACCGTCCGCCCAAGGGCTTTTTCCAGCGCCTCGCGGACATAGTCGCACTGGCACAGACCGCCGGTCAGGCAGACCGCTCCGGTAGCTTCAGCCAGTTTTCCGGCCTGGGAGACTACCTTCTGCACCACCGAATCCACCACCGCAAAGGCGATGTTTTCCCGCTTTTCGCCCCGGCCGATGAGAGAGATAACCTCCGATTCGGCAAAGACAGTGCACATGGAACTAATGGAGGTGTTGCCGCCCAACCGTGCCAGATCGCACAGCTCGCCGGGCCGCAGGGCCAGGGTGTTGGCCATGACCTCCAGAAACCGGCCGGTGCCGGCAGAGCACTTGTCGTTCATGAGGAAGTCCTGGACCAGGCCGTCCTTTACGGCGATGATCTTGGTATCCTGGCCGCCGATATCGATGACCGTCAGATCCTCCAGCCCGAACAGACGGCAGGCGCCACGGGCGTGGCAGGTGATCTCGGTGATGGCCTTTTTGGCATAAGGCACGGCAATGCGGCCGTAGCCGGTGGCGACTACGGGGTGATCTGCCGGGTCAAAGCCGGCCACACAAAGAGCCTTACGCAGACTCTCGGCGGTGTCCACACTGCTCCAGCCGGTTGGCTGCACCAAACGGAAAACCACGGTTTTGTTTTCGTCCAGCACCGCTGCCTTGGCACAGGTGGAGCCGATATCGATACCGATGGCGTATTTCATCTTACTGCACCGATTTGCGGATCTGCTCTGCAAAGGCCTTTGCCAGTTCGCTCAGAGCGCCTTTTTTGCGATAAACCATATAAATATGACGGTACAAGGGCTGTTCCTCCATTTCAAAGGTCAGCAGCTTGCCGGCGCGGACCTGTTCGTCCACCGACAGGGCAGATACGATGGAAACGCCGGCTCCCAGAGCCACCAGCTCCTGCAGCATTTCGGGGTCGGAGGCGTACTGGCGTACCTGCACTTCCTTGGCGTCGATGTTCCGAGTACTCAGATAATTGTCGATCATTTTCTGGGTGCCCGAGCCTCTGTCACGGAAAACCATGGGTTCCCGCAGCAGATCACGGCCAAGGATTCCACGGGCCTTGAGCTGAGCAAACCGGGGATCGTTGGGGGCAATGAGCACCAGACGGTCTTCGGCTACACGCTCATAGATCAGCGACTGACGGTCATCGGTGCTGCCCACAAAGCCGATCTGGATATCGCCGTCCAGCACCATCTGCTGGATTTGCTGGCTGTCGCCGCCGCGCACCACGCAGCAGCATTCGGGATGTTCCTGGGTGAACTGCAGCACATGCTTGGGCAGCAGGCACTTGGAGGGGGCGCTGGAGGCGCCCAGAACCAGTTCACGACGGGTCTCTCCGACGGTGGAGGACTCCAATGCGGCACACTTAGATACCACATCCTTGGCGTATTCATAAACCCGCTTGCCGTCGGCGGTCAGCTCGATGGAGCGCTTGGACTCCCGGCGGAAGAGGGAGACCCGGAGGGCCTCCTCCAGGGCGCTGATGTGGCTGCTAACGGTGGACTGGGCCAAGTACATTCTGCGGCCGGCCTCGGTAAAATTGCCGCATTCCACGATGGTGACGAAGATCTCCAGCTGCTTCAGACTGATATTCATAATGTATGTCCTCTTTTTCTCTTTATTCGCCCAGGGTTTCCATAAAGGCCGCGATCCGGGTGTCGATCTGGCCGGCGTCGGCGGTGGCATAATCGGTTTCCAGGGCCATATAGGGCACGCCCTGTTCCTTGCAGATATCCCGGATGGATCTGCCTTCGATCAGATAGGTGTGGCAGGCCTGCAGCGCAACATCCAGCACGCCGTCGGCACGGAACTCCTTCATGAGGGCGGGGAGGGTTTCAAACCGCTTGCTGTCGGGGGTCATGACGGCACAGCCAATGTCCAGATAGGCATCTGCGATGGCCTGAATGGGATCGGCGGCCTGCTCATCCACCATGCAGCGGGAGGGCTTGATGCCGGAACAGTTTTCAAAGCACACCACGTTGCCGCCGGCCCGCTCAACGGCGCCCACCACCTTTTGGAACACACCGCCGATGGGGCATCCGGTGACCAGAACACGCTTTCCGCCGGGGGTGACCTTCTGGCTTTTCTGAGCAGACAGATCGTCGGCAAGCGCGAGAGTCTTTGCAATGGCGTCATCAATGTCAAAGTTAAAGCCGATGCCGTCCAGAAAAGTGTACAGCTCAGTACCCGAAATGGGCAGATCATCTTCCCGGAGCAGCTCCATCAAGCGACAGCGGGCGGCCCGGAGGGCATTGCGCTGTTTGATGGCCTCCCGCAGCTTTTCATCGGTGATCTGCACCGAAAATGTTTCTTCCAGGTATCGGACGAAGCGGCGCAGCTCCTCGGTCCACATCTCCCGGGCATAGGGTACATCCCGGCCCTGGGGCAGGTGAAGAACATAGGTGTTCTTGCCGCGACCCAACAGCTCGTACATCTTTTTCTTGCCGTCGCAGGTGGTTTCGCCCACGATCACATCGGCAAAATAGGTGTAGGGGCACTTGTCGGTGAGATAAAACCCGTAACTGGACTTGATCAGCGGACAAAGATTGCGGGGCAGCTCGGTCTCGGCTGCAGGAATGGTCTCGGGGCTCATGCCGCACAAGCTGACAGTGAGCAGACCGGCTGCGTCCAGGATCTCCAGCGGTGTAAAGGAGCAAAAGCACCCCGCCACTTTCCGGCCCTGTTCTTTTGCGGCTTTTACTTTGAGAAAACCGGCTTTTCGGGCGTCGGAATATTCCTCAAATGCCGCGGGCAGCAGGAAATCTGCCATAGTGATTCCTCCCTTTGGGTATGAAAAAAGCACAAACCATCCCCGGGGATCGTTTGTGCCTCCGTTTTCGAGCCTGAGAGATTCCCTGCCGGAGGCAGGTTGCACCTTGGGCGTACAGATGTACTTTACAGAGTGTCGTCATGATCCGGTCCTTTTGCCTGAAAGAATTACCTCTTCGGCGCCGAAAAAACGGTCTCTCCCGAATCAATCATTCGACTTCTATTGCTTTTTTCTATACATAATAACTATAAATTATACGATTAAATAATAGTCTTTTGGAATGTAAACTGTCAAGCGAAATCGAAAAATCCGATGATAGAATCCTATCATCGGACTCGCGTTTAGGCGCGTAAAGTTGCACGCAGCCGCTGGGGTTTCAGCAGCAGATCCAGTGCATCCTCAATGGAGGTGACCAGGATATCACAGTGCTGCAAAAGGGCACCGCAGCAGCCCTCTTTGCCGATCACACAGATCGAAAGTTGGCACACATCGGACATCAGAAGGTCGTTGTAACCGTTGCCGATACAGACAACGCCACCCTCCAGTTTGGCTACCTGTTCTGCTTTGATCTCACCTACATGATCGGTGGGGAAGGTAAGCACCCGCAACGGTAGCCCCGCACAGTTTTCTGCGGCCGTGCCGTGGGTGTCAGCGGTGATTACACAGATATCCAGCAGCTTGGAAAGTTGCTCCAGCCGGGGGCCAATGGACTGGATGATCTGGCCGTCCAGGGCGATGGTGCCGTTGTAATCCAGCACCAGATGGGACAGGCACAAATCCTCACGTCCGGGGATCTTTACAGTCAGCATAACTCCTCCTTTTCCGGCTGCTATGGGAACGACGCGTATTACTAAATCAGTGTGATTATGGTAGCATCGAAAAAGAAGGTTGTCAACAGCAGGGAAGGGAAGAAGCGGCTTCAGGACTGCCCGGGGATCTGCCGACCGGTGTGATCCATGGTATAGTTTTCCCGCAGGATCAGCTGGGAGGCGGGAACGATGGTATAGCCTTGCTGAATCAGCCCCTCGATAACACCCGGCAGGGCGGCAGGGGTGTTTTTTGCGGCGTTGTGGAACAGCACGATGGAGCCGGGCTGCACCCGCTTGAGCACCCGGGCAGTGATGTCCTCGGGCGCCGGGTTCTTCCAATCCAGACTGTCCACGTCCCATTGGATGGTGTACATGCCGCAGTTTCGCACGGTGGACACCACGCTGTCGTTATAGTCGCCGTAGGGCGGCCGGAACAGATCGGGGCGGACGCCGGTGATGGCCTCGATCTTGCTGTTGCAGCTGTCCAGCTGAGTCTTGATCTGGTCGGCGCTCAGCTTGGTAAAATAGGCGTGATCGTCCGAGTGGTTCATGATCTCGTGTCCGGCATCATGGAGGGCCTTCACCGACTCAGGAAACTTATCCACCCATTCGCCCACCACGAAAAAGGTAGCCTTTACCTGATATTTACCAAGAATGTCAATGAGCTGCTGGGTGTCCTCATTACCCCAGGCCGCGTCGAAGGTCAGCGAGCACACCTTGCTGTCCTTTTGCACGCAGTAGATGGGCAGATCCCGCTGGGTGGCGGCGGTCATGACGGCTTTCGGCACCATGGACAGCAGGGCCAGCGCCAGCCCAGCGGCGCAGGCGGCGGCCACCGTCCACTTCTTGCCGTGCTTTCCCCGGAGCAGTTTGGATAATTTCATAAAGTCTCCTCCTTTGATTTGGTCGTTATCCAAACTTTATGCGGGAGAAGGAAGAATTACACCGTATTTTTCATAGGGGAGGGATTGTTCGGCTGAGTGCAGATGAAGGGAATCCTGCGCAACAATGCTGGCGAAACGCCGCCGGACGAAAAAAGAAACAGTTGCGAATTAAGGCCAACTTTATAAGATGAAACCTTTTCGTCCATACTCAAAAGTGTAATAATAAACGAAAAATCCTCGCATTGCTGTGCGAGGATTTTCTTGTCTTAATAAAGAAAATACATGTACTTAGGTACACGAATATCACTTTAAAGGCTCACCGTTGGAAGCTGCTTCATGATACTTTTTCAGTTTATAGGAAAGAAGCGAATGAGAAACACCCAGGACGGAAGCCGCTTTACGCAAAGTACCGTATTGCTCGATATGCTGATGGATGATTTTCATCTCGTATTCCGCCATCAGTTCTTTCAGTGTTTTGGGCTGCGGCGGTAGTTCTTCGGCGGTCTGCATTCGCTGGAACTGTTTGTTGGCGGACAGACACCGCTGCAGCAGCGGTACCGAATCCATCAGCACGTTGTCAGACATAAATGCCATACGCTCGAGAACAGAGGTCAGCTGCCGGATATTTCCCGGCCAGTCATATTCCAGCATGGCGGTCATTACCGCCGGACTGACCGTGCGCTTCAAACCCAAATTATCTTGAATATACCGCAACTGCTGGATCGTCAGCAGCAAAATATCTGCCGACCGCTCTCGCAGTGGCGGTATCACAAAGGGCGCGGCGCTGAAGTGATCGGCCAGCGGCTCGATTAGTTGCTGATTTCGCACAGAACCCTCGTTGCTGGGATAGATGATGTACCGGATATCATTTGCCGTTCCTTCGGTAGTGCGGATATATTCTATCAACCGGCGCTGCGTTTGGCTGGACAGCAGGGTAATATTTTCGATATAAAGGGTACCGCCTGCGGCGCGGCGCAGCAGACCTGGCGTATGGCTACCGGAACCGAATAGTTCTGTGGAAACCAAATCTTCTGTCAGGTATGCGCAGTTGATCTTTAAAAACGGCTTGTTTTTGCGGGTGGAAACTTCGTGGGCGTACTGGGCAATGCCGTCTTTGCCGCAGCCAGTTTCACCCAGGATGGTCAGCGGGACGTTGGACTTGCCCAGACGGTCCAGCATATCCAGCTGGCTGTTCATCACAGGATCACAGGTAATGATATTTTGCCGGATATAATGCTGTATTTGCTGGCGCAGCACCAAACCGCCGTCCACAATGTCACAGTATTCTTCAATCTTTACCATAACTCACCAGAACATATTGGTTTCCTGGGTATCTACGTCCCAGGCATGCATATAGGAAAACAGCGACTCCTCCCGCTGCATACCCAGTGCCATGCTCAGCACATGGATCAGGGCTATTCCGGCCCCGTAGCCGTCAGTGAAGTCAAAGGAACTGGCGGGCAGGAGGAAATGATAATCCGAGAAGGGAATAAGCGGTGAATCGGGGTAATCGGTCACACAGACGATGTGGAAACCCCGCTGATGCAGCAGCTTCATCTGGGTGAGCAGCCGGGCGTGGTATCGGGCGAAGCCAAACACGAGCACAAGGCCGGAGGCGGGCAGCTGCTCCAGCGTCTCAGGGTTCTCACTGGGACCAAAGAGCCGGTGGGGGATATGCAAAATGGACAAATAACGCTGCAGCGTGGCTCCCAACGGTCTGGTGGAGCCTGCGCAAAATAAATTTACTTCGGGGGCCGCCCAAATATCACGGGCCAGCTGCTCCACTTTGTTGCAATCCAGATTGGAACAAAAAGTGATCAGGTTATGCAGTTCGAAGCGAATGTTTTCATCCAGCAGGCTGGAGAGGGAGCGCTTGGCGACACCCCGGTCAGTGACTTCGTAATACAGGCATTTGCGGAGAATATACTTAAAAGCAACGAAACTCTCCGCATTGAACGCACGAAAAAAGTGCATAGCTTCGGCCATGGTGATGCCGGTACGTTCACACAACTGCTCTAAAGAAATATACAGCACCTTGTGGGCGTTGGCGGCAACATAGTGCAGCAGGCGCTCGTCTGCCTCGCTGTGCAGGTATTCCCGCAGCATGGCAACGGTCATATTTGTTGGCATAAGGTTCCTCCTCCCATAGGGGTATAGATAAAGAATACCATTCTTTTCCGATATCGTCAAATGTCTCTTTGGTCAAAAAACAAAAAAATAAATAGAAAAAGTTGAAAAATGGACAATATTTTGACCACAAATTGTTGAATTGCCCTTACCGCTTTACTATAATGCAGACAATGGTTATGATCTGGATCAACACATATAACGTTATATGGATGATCCGATTGAACACGTTTGAAACGTTACAAGGAGGAGAAACCATGAAAAAATTGATCGCCCTGTTGATGGCGGCTATGATGCTGCTGTCTCTGGCCGCTGCCTGTGGCAAAGATGCCCCCGCAGAGACCCCCACGCAGCCCACCACCCCCGCACCCACTACTCCCGCTACTACTACCCCCACCACGCCCGCACCCACCCAGCCCGCTGATCCCGACGCCGAAAAGTACGGCGGCGATCTGGTGATTGCCACCTCTTCCGTGTCCTACACCATGGACCCCCACCATTCTGCCGGTGCCACTTCCAACTATCAGTGGATGCAGAATGTGTATGAAACCACCATTGCCATGGGTGCCGACGGTCAGTACTATCCCATGACCTGCTCCTATGAGTACGCCGCTGACGGTCTGACCCTGAAGCTGACCATGGTGGAAGGCAAGAAGTTCTCTGACGGTACTCCCGTCACCATCGAAGACGTCATCGCTTCCTGGGAGCGTGCCGGCGCCATCGGCGGTTCCTTTGCTACCAAAGTCATGGATTACGTCAGTGAAATCAAGATCGAAGGCGACTCTGCCACCATCTACTTCTCCGAGATGAACGTCACCATGATGCAGGAGATCTCCGATGGCCGCGGCCCCGGCTGGATCATGCCCAAGGCCATCTGTGAAAAGTATGGTACCAACGAGATTACCGACATTAAGGACGTCATCGGTTCCGGCCCCTATGTGCTGGATGTTTACAAGCCCGATACTGAGATCGTCATGAAGCGAAACGAGAATTACGTTGCTACCGACAATGGTGACGCTACCGGCATGGCCGCCACCAGAAAGGCATACACGGATTCCATCAAGTTCGCTGTTAACGGCGACTCCGCTTCCCTTACCGCTGCCATGATCGCCGGTGACTACCATATCGGCAGCATCCTGACGGAGATGCAGGCCTATGCCGAGCAGATCGGCCTGAAGCGCACCCTGCTGCATAACCAGTGGACCCACGCCGTCTTCTTCAACCTGGACGAGTCCAACGCCGACAGTCCCGTTGCCGACGTCAACTTCCGTAAGGCTTTCCGTGCCGCTTTGGATATGAACGGTATCATGCTGTCTGTCCTGCAGGGCGATGCCGAGCGTATCGACCTGAACTGCAGCCCCGTCACGCCCCTGAACACCGCTTACTACAACGATATCATTGAGTCCGTCGAGTGGAATATCGCCGACAAGGAGCTGGCCAAGTCCTATCTGGCTAAGACCAACTACAACGGCGAGCCTATCGTCTGGCTGGTCAACCCCAACGGCAACTTCTACCGTGCTGCCATGGCCGCTATTCCCATGCTGGAAGAAGTCGGCATCAAGATCGACCTGAGAGTTGTTGACGCCGGTTCCCACAGCTCTATGCGCGCTGACCCCGCCACCGGTCATGACATCGGCGCCTGGGAGAACCAGAAGGGTCTTGCTAACCCCTACGAGTGCGGTTCTATGACCGGTCAGACTACTGGCTGGTGGAGCAACGACAAGAAGACCGAGCTGCTGGAAATCATGCGCACCAATCCCACCGGCTCTGAAGCTTCTATCCAGGCCTATAAGGATCTGTGCTATCTGATTACCGAAGAAGTGCCCTGGGTCGGCTTCGGTACCCACATCTCCAGCACCTACACCCAGCCCAATGTTGAACTGAACTATCAGGGCCCCCACAGCTACTACTGGAACACCTATTTTGCCAAGTAAATCCTGTCTATCTGGCGGCAGTCGCGTTCTGCGGCTGCCGCCATCCTTATTTGCAGCCTTTTCAGAAAGGAGCGAGCACATTGTTCAAATTCGTGATCAAACGCATTTTATCAGCGATACCGGTACTCTTTGTCGTTAGCACGCTGATTTTCTTTATGATCCGCGTCATTCCCGGCGATCCTGCCCTGAACATTCTGGGCGAAGACGCCGACCCCGCCGATGTGGAAGCCCTGCGGGAGCGCATGGGCCTCAACGACCCCATTTTGGTCCAATATGTGAAATACCTCAAGGGCATCGTTCAGGGAGACTGGGGCGAATCCCTCTATAACAATGTACCTGTTTTTGAAAATATCCGCAGCCGCATGGAGCCTACCATCCTGCTGACCATCTATTCGGTGACTCTCGCGGTACTCCTCGGCGTGCCCATCGGCATCATCGCCGCGAAAAAGCGTAACAGTTTGGCGGACTATGGCTTGACCTTCTTCAGCGCCGTGGGTATGTCTGCCCCCGGCTTCTGGGTAGGTCTGATGATGGTCTATTATCTGGGTGTCCAGCTGCGGTGGTTCCCGGTACAGGGATATACCTTTATGGAAGCAGGCGGCCTCAAGGGCGCGCTGTACTCTTTGACCATGCCTGCCATCGCCTATGCGCTTTCTCACGTCAGCTCGCTGGCCCGCTACACCCGTACCATGATGCTGGATGTTATCAACAACGACTATATCCGTACTGCACGGGCAAAGGGTCTGATCGAGGGTAAGGTCTACTACAAGCACGCCTTGAAAAACGCATTGGCCCCTGTCGTCACCAACATCGGCTTTTCCATCGCCGCTCTGCTGGGCGGCGCCACCATTGCCGAGACCGTCTTTAACATCCCCGGCATGGGCAAGCTGACCTATGACTCCCTGATGCGCCGTGACTATACTCAGCAGCAGGCAAACCTTTTGTTCACCACCATTTTGCTGCTGGCGACCAACATCCTTCTGGACATCGTCTACAAGATGCTGGATCCCCGCATCGAATTTGACTAATACGGAGGTATCATTATGGAAAAACGTAAAATGAAACCCGGCGCGTTTATCAGAAGATATATCCGTGTTATGGTGGCCGGCGCTGTACTGATCTGCATCTTCCTTGTGGCCATCTTTGCTCCTGCCGTAGCCACCCATGACCCCCACGAAGCCGACATTTACAAAATGAATCAGATGCCCAGTGAGGAGCATATCATGGGCACCGATATGTTCGGGCGGGACATCTTCTCCCGCATTGTTTACGGCTCGAGAGTGTCGCTGGCTATCAGTATCACGGTGAACATCCTTGCCATCGTTATCGGCACCTGCCTGGGTCTAATTGTTGGTTATTATAAGTGGGCTGACAAGATCATCATGCGTATTCTGGAGGGCATCAACGCCCTGCCTACCATCGTCTTTGCCAT
>JAFXDF010000106.1 GCA_017521295.1 Clostridia bacterium
CAGATCGACGGCGCACACAACGCCAACGCCACCGCCCGCGAGGCCTGGAAGGTCATGCCCGAGCTGATGGTCCAGCATGCCATCAACGCCGCCTTCTCCGCCAGCGTCGGCATCCAGAAGAAGCAGATCTGCCTGTCCACCGTGCCTCCCACGGCCACTCCCGCACCCTGCGTGTTCATGGATCTGCCCTATGCCGTGGCCCTGCGCGACCTGTTCACCGAGTACCGTATGCGTGCCCAGATGAACACCAAGTACGTGGAGTCCTCCACCCGTGATGCAACGGTCACACACGTGCTGAATATGCTGATCTCCAAGCTGACCTCTGCCGACATTCAGTCCACCATCACCCCTGACGAGGGCCGTAACGTGCCCTGGCACATCTACAACATCGAGGCTTGCGACACCGCCAAGCAGACCCTACTTGGCATGGACGGTCTGATGGATATGGTGGAGCTCAAGAAGGACGGCCCCCTGCGTGAGAACGCCCGTGAGCTGAAGGAGCGCGCTGTGCTGTTCTTCGAGGAAATCCTGGCCGCCGGCGGCTACTTCAACGCCGTGGAGCAGGGCTTCTTCGTGGACTCCGGTATCTATCCCGAGCGCAACGGCGATGGTATCTGCCGTGAGATCGCCGGCGGCGTTGGCGCCGGTACCGTCTTTGAGCGTGCCGAGGACTATATGGCTCCTGTCACCGCTCACTTCGGTTACAACAACGTGGCACAGTATGACGAATCTGCTGTGGAGGATCCCTCCAAGCTCATCGGCGGCTGTACCTTTGAGAATCCCGACAAGATCATCTACATCGACGAGCTGGACGAAGAGGACAACGTCAACGTCCGTATGGCCGAGACTGCCCAGTATCGCGGCAAGAACTGCAAGACCCTCAAGCCCGAGATGGAATGGCTGGCCGACGGTATCGTCATGATCAATATGTTCTTCCCCACCTCCAAACGCATTGCCGAGGCCGCCGCCATCGAGGTGGGCCGCCGCATGGGTCTGCAGGAAGTGGAAGTCATCAGCCGCGAGATCATGCAGGGCGCCGAAGGCACCCGCGTGGAGATCAAGGGCCGTGTGGACTTCGATCTGGATATCGACCATCTGGAGATCCCCGAGGAGCCTCATGTGCTTACCGACGCCGAGATCCGTGCGGACATTGAGCGCAAGCCCATGACCGTTGTCTGCGGCACCATCGGCAATGACGAGCACTCTGTCGGTCTGCGTGAGATCATTGACATCAAGCACGGCGGTATCGAGAAGTACGGTATCAAGGTCCACTATCTGGGCACCTCTGTTCCTGTGGAAAAGCTGGTCAACGCCGCCATCGAGCTGGATGCCGATGCCATTCTGGCCTCTACCATCATCAGCCACGATGATATCCACTACAAGAACATTGCCAACATTGACCGTCTGGCAAAGGAAATGGGCGTCCGTGACCGCCTGATGTTCCTGGTTGGCGGTACTCAGATCACTCCTGAGATCGCTGTTCAGATGGGTGCCGACGCCGGCTTCGGCCGCGGCACCAAGGGTATCCACGACGCCACCTTCCTGGTGGAGCGCCGCCGCGAGCTGGAAGCCGCCGGCAAGTGGCCCCGATAAACCGTTATTTCACAAGCGTTTTGGAAATCCCCCGCCGTTTTTCGGCGGGGGATTGCTGAAAGGAAGGATATTCTATGTTATCTTTAGTGAGTAGTGTCTAAGCTGTTAGGCGGTAGTGCTACCCACAAAAAAGCAAGTAATACCAAGGGTTTTCTGGATTCTATGAGTGTATCGACACTTGCTTAGAACCAGTCACAAAAAGTTAATATTTTTTAGTAAAATAACTGTTTACCTTTTGCCGAACAAATGGTAAAATGTACCCATAAGACGAACACTTGTTCTGGTACTTGGTAAGTGCAAAACAGTTAGAAGGAGAAATAGCGTGGAACTTCATGTTTTAGACGCTGGAAAGGTGACAGTTGTTTTACTGGATAACGATATGAAGATCGTTAAACCTGTATATGACTTCCTTAAATTCCAGCAACAGAAAAGTAAAACGGATAACACCTTGCTTGCTAATGGCAGAGACCTGTGCCTGTTCTGGACATTTCTTGAAAAGAATGGGTATGCCTACGATCAGGTTACACCCCGAATGATTGCCGAGTTCATCGACTTCCTCCGTGGTGGTGATGATATGCTGGCACTCTACAAGGAAAGCAGCAGAAGCAATCGTACCATCAACCGTATTCTCAGCACCGTGCATACTTTCTATCAGTATCAAGCGGATATGCAGGAAATCGACAATCCTATGCTGATGCACGAAGTCAACAGGCCGCTAAATATGTTTAAGGGGATTCTGGAACACGCCAGAACAGACAATAAAACCAAGCAGTCTATTTTTAAGCTGAAAGAAAGCAGCCATGTGGTGCATCTTGTTACCGATGCAGAAATGGAAGCTGTTCTGAGTAAACTCACTAAGCGCAGGGACATTTTGCTGTATAAGATGCTCTATCTTACAGGTGCCAGAATACAGGAAATCCTTGATTTGGAAATTGAATCTGTCCCTGTGCCAGATATGTCAAAATCCATTGGCGTATTGCAGCAGATCCAGTCCAAGGGCAAATGCCGGGACCTCTATGTTCCCATGCCTCTTCTTGCGGAGCTTGACGAGTTTATCATGGAGGAGCGGAGCCAAATTGAAACAGATCACAGCTATATCTTTGTTTCGGAGCAGAAAAAGCAGCTTGGAAAGCAGCTTACCTATTCCGCTGCTTATGACAAGCTGAAACAGGTGCAGGCAGAGGTTGGCGTAGATTTTAATTTCCATGATCTGCGGCATACCTTTTGTTCCAATCTGATTGAATCCGGTATGGATGTCAGTGTGGCCAAAATCATTATGGGTCATGAGCATATTTCTACCACACAGAAATATACCCATCTGTCAGATCCATACATTGAGGACAGTCTTTCCCGGTATTGGAGCCAAAGCACCTTGATTGGAGGTGGCTTCGATGCTGAATAACCAGCCTGTGGGAGACCTATGGCATTTGCAGGACAATGATGCGGATTCTCAGCATTACGGACGAACCTTCCACTTCGACTTTTCCTATATCCATAGCGAAGAAATGAAGTCTGTGGTGAAAGATTATGTGTGGCAGAACCGGAAAACAGGGAACATGACATTGTGGAAGCTGCAGCAAGATCTTTTCCGATTCCGTCATTTCGCAGAGTTTGCAAACCAACACTGTATTGACCGCTTTTGTGAATTAGATAACACCATGGTCGATCTGTTCCTTTCCTATCTTCGCACCGTGATTTCTTCCCGCACA
>JAFXDF010000107.1 GCA_017521295.1 Clostridia bacterium
ATCTTGGGTTCTGCGGGAGCGGGCTCAGTGGGTGCGGGGGTGGTGGGTGTGGGAGTGGTAGGCGCGGGGGTGGTAGGCGTTTCAACAGGCTTGTCATTGCCGCAGGCAGCGGCCAGAGACAGCAGCATCATTGCGGCCAGCAGCAGGGCCATCAATTTCTTACTCATACGATATCCTCCAATTGCGTTTTTATTTCCTCATGCACATGCATGAAACGGATAAATAAAAGGAAAGCAGCAACAGGGGAGAGAAAGGAGAACCATGAGCAATAGAAAACCTTAAAACCTATCGCTGCTTTTTTGTAGATTGTGTTTTGATTATAGCCCGTGCATTTTATCGTTTCAACGACTTGTGTTTCAAAAATGAAACATTTTCATTGACATTTATGAACAGGAGTGGTTTACTATAACCAATATGGAATCTGGGAGGTACATAAAATGAATACCAGTACCGAAAAAACCCTGCGAAGCTATCTCAAAGGGGAAGTGAATGAAGATCTGTTCCGCTATGTGGTGGAAAATGCTCACGTGATCCCCTTCTGGCCCATGGAGCGCTTCTGCAGCCGTTCGGGCGCCAGCGAAGAACAGATCTACGAACTGATGGCGGCCTTTGGCGCCGATTCTCTGAACAGCTTCAAAACCATCCTTCGCAACGTGTTTTATCATGAAACGCACGATGCAGGGGTCGCTAAGCGGCCGATCTCCAGCATCGTTTCCGAAATGATCAACAACGAAAAGCAGAACCTCAACGATCTGCTCCGGGACATGGATTACGACAAGATCGACCGACTGACCCGGGAGATCACTACCGCGTCTGAAGTGGTGGTGATCGGCGGCGGCGGCGCAACGCCCTACAGTTACTATTTCAATCGTATGCTGAGCAAACTGGGCATCCGCACTCGCCGTCTTGAAAACCACCATGACCTGGTGACCTTCATGAAACTTCAGGACCGATCTGCCCTGGTGGTGGCTTTTGGCATCGCCCGGTATTCCAAAGACCCGATTCTTCGGGTAAGCCGTCTGCGGCAGCAGGGCTACCGAGTGGTGGCCTTTACCGATCGGCATGATTCGCCCTTTGTGGACCTGTCAGAGTACTACTTTTTCCTTCCGGTACAGTGTTTTGACTTCGTGGACTCCTATACGGCAGGCATGACGCTGATCAATGCCATTCTGCTGAATCTTGGTCTGCAGGATGAGAAAAAACTCATCTCTCAGCTGGATGCTTATGACGCGTTGGCTGAGGATATGGGCTTGTTTTTCTGATCATGCGGATCCAGGATTATTGTGATGTAGCCGGAGGCGCGCTTCAGCTGCGGACGCCCCTGCGGCAATTCACCCGGGGTGAGATCGTCACCGACAACCGGGAAATGCTCCGGCAGCTGGAGCTTCTGGAGCGTGCCGGTCAGGGCAACGTACCGCTGACCATTCTGGGTGAGAAAGGCACCGGCAAAGATGTTATCGCCCAGTATGCCCACCGGGTCTCCCGGCGCAGCGGTGCGCCATTTATCAAAACCAACTGTGCTTATCTGCCCCAGGAACGGATGCAGATGGAGTTGTTTGGCAGCGCCAGCCCCAGTGACCGGGGCCTTCTGAGCCAGGCCAGCGGCGGCAGCTTCTACATTGAAAATGTGGATATGATGCCCGCCTATGTGCAATACAAGCTGATGGAGCACATCCGTGCCACCCAGGGAAAGCCCGGCGATGTGCGGTATATCATCTGCCTGCGCAACTCGCGTGAACAGAGCCTGAGCGAGCAGATGCTGGATTATTTCAATACCATGGTGTTCGAGATCCCACCCCTGCGGATGCGGCCGGAGGATATCCTTTTGCTGACCCTTCAGCAGCTGCAGAAAGTGCGGGAGGAATACCACATTGAGCGTGCGATAAGCCCCGAGGTGATGAGCACCATGCTGTCCTGCAGCTGGCCCGCAAACGTGCGGCAGCTGACCCTCACGGTAGAACGCATGGCATTCCTCAGCGACAACCGGGTGATAGATTCGGTGGCGCTGTTCAATCGGTGTCTGACCGGTAACCGACAGTTGCAGTCTACGGAATGCGCGGAACCCCGCCCGCCTGTTGCTAAGTCTCTCAAGCAGATCGTGCAGGATTACGAGTTCATGATCATCAATCAGTATATCGAGCGGTGCGGCAGTCTGCGCAAGGCGGCGGCCGCCCTGCAATCCTCGCCCGCGACCCTTTCCAGAAAAATTACCGAGTATAATCTGATCCCCAGGGAAAGCGAAAAAGCAAACTGAACACAAGTTTGCCCAGCAAAAAAGGACGGTGTAAACACCGTCCTTTTCTTATTTCAGTCCATACAATGCGGGATGAACCGGCCGGGGGTCTCGTCGGTGAGCTGCTTGTCCCGATAGACTGTTTTACCGGAAACGAAGACCCGTTCAACACCTTCACTGAGGGCAAGGCCGTCGCCGTAGGTGGCCCGGTCGGAGAGTGTCTCCTCGTTCACCAGCACCAGGTCGGCGTCCATACCGTTGGCTATGATGCCCTTCCCTTTCAATCCAAACCGCTCTGCCGTCAGACCGGTCATTTTGCGGATCATTTCCTCGGCGGAAAGCAGCTTGTGCTCCCGGACAAACAACCGATAGGCCCGGGGGAAACTGCCGAAGCCACGGGGATGGCTCTGGGTCACCAGATCACGCACCAGGCCGTCGGTACCCACAACGGTGTGCTCAAAGGCGCCGATGCGCAGCAGATCGCCCTCATCCATGGAGAAATAGATGGCGGTAGCGCTGCCGGCTGCCAGAATGTCACAGCAGGCCTCAAAGGGCTCCTTGCCGATCTTTTCGGCGTACTGCACAATGGTAAGGCCGGCAGCTTCGGGCGTGTTGACGGCGCTGCTGATCAAGACACCGCTCCATCCGCCGCAGCTCCGTGCCCGACCTGCTTCGGTCTGCTCCTTGATGGAGGCACGAAAAGCCGGATCCTTCAGCTTTTCCCGCAGCTTTTCCGGGCCGCAGGAAAACACATCCTTGGGCAGGCTGGCGTTCAGGCCGGTGGAGGAGGCAGTATAGGGATACTGATCCACCGTGATGGGCACCCCGCGGGCGATGGCGTCCTGGATCTGCTTCAGCGTTTTTTCCGACTTGCCCCAGTTGTTCTTGCCGCTGATTTTGTGATGGGAGATATTCAGGCGGCAGCCGGCTTTTTCGGCGATGCGGATGGACTCGGCTACGCTTTCCTCTATCCGGTCGCTCTCGTTGCGCATATGGGTGGCGTAAATGCCGTCATATTCGGCCACCACCTTACACAGCTCGATCAGTTCCTCCTCATCAGCGTAGCAGCTGGGGGCATAGA
This sequence comes from Clostridia bacterium, assembly GCA_017521295.1. GTDB lineage: Bacteria > Bacillota > Clostridia > Oscillospirales > Butyricicoccaceae > UBA4644. The sequence continues at coordinate 3,315 of JAFXDF010000107.1, forward strand.
TCAGACCAGAACTGAGGCCCAGTGCACCCCGCTCCATAGCCTCCCGCACCATGGCTTTCATGCGTTCCAGTTCCTCGGCGGTGGGCTTGCGGTTGTCATAACCCATAACGGCGATACGCAAAGGCGCATGACCGATATAGGTCTTGAAATGACTGGATAAAGGCTGGGTATCCACCCACTTCAGATAGTTGTCCAGGGAGGTAAAACGCTCCCATCCATCGGGCAAGTTGCCCATCCGCTGACGGAACAGTTCCCGCTTGTCCGTCTCCTGGGAAACCGGCCACCTGGTGGTGCCGCACTGGCCCACGATCTCAGTGGTGATGCCCTGGCTCACCTTGCACAGGCGGCCGGCCTCGGTGCCGAAGATGCTGTCGCCGTGGGAATGGGCGTCGATAAAACCGGGACAGAGGGTCAGGCCGGTGGCATCCACCTCTTCCCTGCCCCGTGCGTTTTCGGGCACCGGCAGGACGATCTTGCCCTCCCGCACCGCCACGTGGGCAGTAAACGCAGGGGCACCTGTGCCGTCGATCACCCGGGCATTGCGGATCAAAAGATCATATTCACACATGTTTTTCACACTTTCTCCCGAAACAGGGTCTTGCCGGCCAGAACGCCGGTGACCTGGTCGTTTTCCAGAGCGATCTTGCCGTTCACCAACACACAGGCAAAGCCCACGTTGGGCAGGGCGGGCTCGGCATAATTGCCCCGGTCACCCACCGTTTCAGGGTCAAACAGCACCAGATCGGCGTCCATGCCCTCCCGGATGAGGCCTTTGGTGGACAGATTATACACCATGGCAGGCAGATAGGTCATCTTGCGCACGGCATTTTCCAGGGTGATGATCTGCTTTTCCCGGACATAACGGCCCAGCACCCGGGCAAAGGTGCCAAAGGTGCGAGGATGGCCGGTGGGCTTTTCACCCGAACCGCCGTCCGAACCGATCATGGTGCGGTCCCACTTGAGCACACGCTCCACATCCTCCTCACAGGCGGTGTGATAGATGGCGGTGGTTCCCATTTTGTCGTCCCTCAGCAGATCGCAGTGAAGCTCGTAGGGATCCACCCCCAGCTCGTCGGCGATCTCGTTGAGCATCCGGCCGGCATATTCGGGATGAGAAGCCGAATTGCCGATCATGATGTACTGGAACCGTTCATGAGCGGTCTTGCCGTTGAGAATGACCGGCTTGAGTTCTTCCCGCTGCACGGGATCGGTGACCATTTCGATCATCTTTTCCACGCCCAGAGCGTGCAGTTCCTGGGGAATGTTGGCCTTCATGCCGTTGGAAGAGGCCGTATAGGGATACTGGTCACAGAAGATATCAAATCCGTCGGCAATGGCCTTTTCCATCATGGAAAGGGTGGCCGCCGTTTTGTTCCAGTTCATGGGGCCGCCGGAGGCCTTGTGATGAGAGTGCACCGTGCGCACACCGGTGGCCCGGGCCACCCGCAGCAGCTCGTCAGCCGCCTCGATCAACTGATTGCCCTCGCCGCGGACATGGGCGGTGATGACGCCGCCGTATTCGGCCACCACTTCGGCCACGGCGATGAGTTCTTCGGTGTCGGCATAGCTTCCGGGGGGATAAATGAGACCGAAGGAAACGCCCATGGCACCGGCCTCCATGCATTGCCGGGTCAGCTCCCGCATCTTGTCCAGATCGGCGGGGGTGGCCTTGTCAGACACATAGCCCATGGCCGCCACGCGGATGTTGCCGTGACCGACGAGGAAGCTTACGTTGTTGCCCAGGGGGATCCGATCCAGATGCCGGATATAGCTTTCCAGGTCAAAACGGGCCTGGATGCTCTCCTCGCTGTGGTTGCTTCCGGTGACCCGGAGACCGTCCTCAAAATGCTCTTTGCTGATAGGCGCGGCAGAGCCGCCGCACATACCGCCGATAATGGTGGTGACGCCCTGCCGCAGCATATGGGCGCAATGAGGCACTGCCTCGATCCTCTTGTCCAGATGGCTGTGGGCGTCGATAAAACCGGGTGCCAGCACCTTTCCGGTGCCGTCGATGACCGTTTCGGCCTGGGTCTTCAGGCGATAGCCGATCTTTGCGATCTTGCCGTCCTTCACCGCCACATCGGCGTGATACATGGGATTGCCCGTGCCGTCAGCAATGCGGGCATTTTTGATCAGAATATCGTACATCAACCAGTTTCCTCCTTATCTGTCAGAAAACAGTATCTTTCTTTATAACCTTGTGGCAACTGCCGCAGCCACATGCTCCATCTCCTGCAGCTGCCGCAGGAGATCGCCTTCCTCTGCCGTCAGCAGCAGGCCCACGTGACCGGGCAGACTGCTTTTAGCCGGAATGATCTGCAGCGTGCCCATGCCCTCCAGCCGGGCACAGACGGCGTTGACCTGTTCCATACAGGTGATTTCCAGATAGTAGACGGCAGCAGGCTGCGTCTTGCGGCTTTTTTCCACCCGGCTGAGGACCACAATGGCCACCAGCATGATGGCAAAAGACACCAGAGCGCCCCAGTAAAAGCCCACGCCGATGGCCAGGCCCATACAGGCGGCAGTCCAAAGGCCCGCCGCGGTGGTCAGGCCGGTGATATGGGCGTTGCGGTCGCTGATGATGGTGCCCACACCCAGAAAGCCGATGCCGGAGATCACCTGGGCGCCGACCCGAAGCGGGTCGCCGTTATAGCGCAGCACCTGGACACAATACTGACCCATCAGCGTGGTGAGGCAGGCGCCGACACACACCAGAATATAGGTGCGCAGACCCGCCGGACGGCCGTGTCTTCCCCGCTCCACGCCGATACAACCGCCCAAAAAGGCAGCCAGCAGCAGCCGGAAGCACACCGACCAAGGATTAAAAGTATCCAACAGCTCCAAAAAAGCCTGCACGGGGATCTCTCCTTTCAAAGGGGCAAGCGCAACATGCCGCCCCCGAAACAGGGACGGCATCGTTAGGTTCGTATCATCGGATCAATAGCGAATGCCGGGCATTTCCAGCCAGTGTGTCCAAGGGCGATCAGACAAACGTGTCTGATGAATGCCGCCGATCAGTTCATACTCCCAAGTTTTCACGTTTTTTCGAGTGCATTCGATAACCCAGCCGTCACCGATATAAACACCCACATGGCCGTGCATATAGACCACCAGGCCGGGGCGTTCGGGAAGGGTTTCGATCTCCCCTTTCACCAGGCCTTCCTGCTTGAACAGGCGGGTGGTGCCCATGAACTCTTCCGGCTTGTACAGAGCGGTGTTTCCCTGATGGTAATCCCCCCATTTGTAGGAAAGGATCAGCCCCAGGCAGTCCCAGCCACGGATGCCGCGATCTACCAGAGAACGGCGCACGGCGGCCAGTTCCTCGGTATACCAGGTGGGATACTTTGCCTCCAGGCGATCCAGTTCCGCATCGGTCAGATACTCGCCGTTGCCGGCCCAAAGATAGACATGAGGCGTGTGCATACAAGCCTTTACATACTCCACCAGGCCTTCGGCAGTAGGGACAAATGTTTCTTCCATATTTTACCTCCGTTATTTGCAGCGCTGTCCGTCGATAAAGACAGCCTCGGTCTTGGTCAGCCAATGGAATGGATGACCTGAGAATACCACCAGGTCGGCGTCCTTGTCAAGGGCGATGCTTCCCACCCGGTCAGCCACGCCAAGGGCCTTGGCGCCGTTGATGGTGATGGCCCGGAACGCGGCCTCTTCCGACAGACCCTCCCGGACGCACAGACCGGCATAGGTGGGCAACAGCCACAACGGCGTCACACCGTGATCGGTAGTGATGGCGATCTCCATACCGGCCTTTTCCAGCCGCCCGGCAACGTCAAAGGACAGATCTCGCATCTCCGGTTTTCCCACACGGAGGCCAAGAGGGCCCAACAGCGGGATAGCGGCTTCCTCGGCCATATATTTTAAAACGGTGCCCGCGCCGGTGGCGTGGACAATCGAATATTTCAAATGGAACTCACGGGCGATCCGAATGGCCGTCAGAATGTCATCCCCCTGATGGGCATGGAAATGCACGGGGATCTCACCCTTCACCACAGGCACCAGCGCCTCCAGCTCGGGGTCATACACATCCTCACCGGCATCCAGTTTGGCTGCGTAGCGCTGCGCCCTGGTAAGAGTCTTGCGCATGATGGCAGCCACAGCCATTCGGGTAACGGGTGCCTTGTTGCGCGGTCCGTAGACCCCTTTGGGGTTCTGGCCCAGGGCGAACTTCATGGCGGCGGGCGCTTTGAGGATCATATCCTCCACCCGGTCGCCCCGCATCTTCAGAGCGGCGATCTGTCCGCCGATGACGTTGGCGCTGCCGGGAGAAACACCCGCCGTTGTGACACCGGCTCTCATGGCCCTGGCGATCGATCCGTCATGAGGCTTTACACCATCCACCACCCGCATATCGGGGGTCACCGGGTCGGACTTTTCGTTGCAGTCAGAGCCGGGGCTGCCGATGATTTCCTCGTTGATGCCGATATGGGTGTGAGCGTCGATGAAGCCGGGCATGATCCAACCGCCCTTGGCGTCCAGCACTTCCCCCTCGTAGGCAGGGGCATCGGCAAGATCGCCGAAGCCGGTGATCTTCCCCTTTTCAAAATCCACATAACCGCAGGCAAAGGTCCCATTTTCAATGGTGACCAGCCTTCCGTTCTGAATTCTCATAATATTTGCTCCCTTTTTGAAAACGTTAACTTACGCCCGCCAGAACAGATAGAAGCCGGGATCCCGTGTGGCGGTGTCCTCCACCAACAGCTGCGCATCGCACAGGGCGATGAATTCATTTTTCACTTCCACCTTGCCCTTGCGGCCCTCTTCCTCGTACTTGTTCAGCTTGTAGGAAGGGTCCAGGATGGCGATGCGGCCGTCGGGCTCTTCACCGATGGCCGCAACATAGTGACCGCCGTGGCTGAACACACCGATATGGCCCTCGTAGTCGCCGCCCACATGGATAACGGCGGCGCCGCCGGTGCGCAGGCAGGCCCGCAGGGCTTCGGGGTCATTGGTCATTTCCAGTTTAAAGCCCATCTTTTCGGCAAAGGCAGGGGCAAAACGCTGGTAGTCGGTGCCTGCCAGATGGTTGGCCTCCACAGAATAAGAAAGCTCGATGCCGTCTTTTAAATCAAAGGTGCAATTAGGCAGCAGACGGTCAGCCACCATGATAGCCGAACAGATGCCGCATCCGGAAGACCGCACCGTACTGTGACGGCCACCCTCATCCTCCACATGGGTGGTATACAGCCAATGAGGATATTCCAGCTGATTGATGTATTTCATAATGTTTGCTCCTTTCGGTAGAGCTACCGCAGGTAGTCCACCAACTTTTTGTCTGCCCGCTTCCACAGGCCCAGATAGGCCAGGGCATAACCTGCGTAAAGCTCCAGAGTAGTCGAAGTGCCGAAATAATCCAGGTCGTCCTTGAACCATTGCAGAGCATTGAACTGCGCCCGCTGGGAACGAAGGTAGATCCGGGCGACCCGGTGGTTGCGCAGATAATCGCGGACGCCCAGGGGCAATAAACGGCGATATTCTTTTGGATCAATGTTGGTAAAGATGGCGGTGGACGCACAGGATTCGACCCGGCTATTGTCTCGGTCCAGCCAAGTGCCCAGATGCTCCCAGGTAACGCGATCCTCGGTAAAGTTCAGCTTCACCAGAACGCCATATTCGGAATACTTCTGCTTACGCTGGTAATCGGTGTCCAAAATAAAGTTGCCCAGGGAATAGAAAATCAGCTTCTCCCCCACCTGCTCATAGTTCTGCACCACATGTGGATGATGTCCAACGATCACGTCAGCGCCCAGCTCCAGCCACCGCAGGTAACGACGGCGGACATAGGGCATGGGAATATTGGAAAACTCCTGTCCGCAGTGTGCCACGATGACACACCAGCGGTTTTGTTTTTTGATTTCTGCAATGTTGGCCCGGATGGTTTCTTCATCCTCCCAGGTGATACAGCCCGCCGTATCCGTACCGGCTTTGAGAAAATCACGATAATAGGTGACACCGAACATGCCGATGCCGCCGCTGCCGGGCAGTTCGATAAAGCGGGCGGCATCTGCTTTGCAAAGACCCGCGCCAAAAGCGCGGATACCGTTTTGTTCGGCAATGTCCAGGGTATCCCGAATCCCCGGAGCTTTGCAGTCTGTAGCGTGGTTATTAGCCAGGTTCCAGATACGTGCGTTGAGGGACAACAGCTTTTCCACCGATTCCGGCGGATTGGCACGGCTCATTTTCCGCTCGCCTTCCACCTCACCCGCAGTAACCGGAGCCTCGATATTTGCCACCACATGGTCGGAAGAACACAGAAAATCTGTGATCTTCCGATCCACAAGGTCAGCTTTTTGGTATGCGTTCGCTACATATTTGGAAAATGTAATGTCTCCGGTAAAAGCAATACTTGTCATAGCGATGTTATCTCCTTTAAACCGGATTGCAGCAGTTAGCTGCGGCAGCCTTAGTTTTTGTTGCCGAACATGACGTTCTGATAGCGCTCGTACCAGTAGTCGTTCAGCTCGCCGTGGATGCGGATGGTGGTCTTGTCATAGTCGAAGCTCAGGCCGGGGAAATCGTTGCAAAGCTGCTTGGCGGTGTTGTACATCACCATGTCAAACAGCTGGCTTCCGGTCAGCTGAAAGGTGTATTCCACGTTATGCAGTTCCATAAATTACTCCTTTTCGGTCATCAGGCGGCAGGTGACGAAATGGCCGGGCTCCACTTCCACGGTGGAAGCGCCCTGGGCGCAGGCCTCGGTGGCAAAGCGGCAGCGGGTGCGGAACCGGCAGCCGGAGGGCGGATTGGCCGGGCTGGGGATGTCACCTTCCAGCAGGATGCGGCCGGTGCTGTCGTGCTGGCCCACCTTGGGGATGGCGGACAGCAGGGCCTGGGTGTAAGGATGCTGGGGATTGTCATAGATCTGATCCACGGTGCCGATCTCCATCAGCTGACCCAGATACATGATGGCCACGCGGTCACACAGATGCTCAACAACAGACAAGTCGTGGGAGATGAACAGATAGGTCAGACCCAACTTCTCCTGCAGTTCTTCCAGCAGGTTCAGCACCTGTGCGCGGACCGACACGTCCAGGGCGGAAACAGGCTCGTCGCAGATCAGCAGCTCGGGATTGGTAGCCAGAGCGCGGGCGATAACGATACGCTGACGCTGGCCGCCGGAGAACTCATGGGGATAGCGGTCCACGTAATTCTTGTCCAGACCCACCATGTCCAGCAGCTCGTAGATACGGGGCATACATTCCTTTTTGGTCTTATGGATACCAGAGATCAGCATGGGCTCGGCGATGATCTCACCGATCTTCATGCGGGGATGCAAGGAGCTGTAGGGATCCTGGAACACAATCTGCATGTGCTTGCGCAGGGCACGCAGCTCGCCGCTCTTCATGTTGGTCAGATCCTTGCCGTCGTAGGTGATATCGCCGGCGGTGGGCTCGATAAGGCGCAGCAGGGTTCTGGCCATGGTGGACTTGCCGCAGCCCGACTCACCCACGATACCCAAAGTCTCACCACGGTACAGGGTCAGGGTGACGTCGTCCACAGCCTTTACATAGCGCTGCTTTTCAAAGAACCACTTCTTGATGGGGAACCATTTTTTGATATTGCTGGCCTGCACCAGAACTTTCTTTTCACTCATTCTGCCTGCACCTCCTCATAGCGGAAACATCTGACGGCGTGGCCGTCGCCCACGATCTTGACCTCGGGCTTTTCGGCGTGGCACTTTTCGGTAGCGTACTTGCAGCGGGGAGCGAATACGCAGCCCTTGGGGAACTTGCCGGCGGGGGGCACCATGCCGGGGATGACGTACAGCTTGCCGTCACGCTGTCCTGCCTTGGGCAGAGCGTTCAGCAGGCCCTCGGTGTAGGGGTGCATGGGGTTGCGGAACAGCTCTTCGGTGGAGGCCTCTTCCATGACTTCGCCGCAGTAGAGCACGATAGCACGGTCGCACATTTCGGACACGACGCCCAGGTCGTGGGTGATGAATGCGATGGCAGTGCCGGTCTCGTCACGGAGATTGCGCATCAGGTCCAGCACCTGTGCCTGGATGGTAACGTCCAGAGCGGTGGTGGGCTCGTCGGCAATGAGCAGCTGGGGCTTACAGGCCAAAGCCATGGCGATCATGACACGCTGGCGCATACCGCCGGACATCTGATAGGGGTAATCCTTGACACGCTTTTCGGGCATGGCCACGTTGACCATCCGCAGGGCGTTGATGGAGGCCTCCCAGGCTTCCTTCTTGTTCATGCCCTGGTGGAGCCGGAACACTTCGCTCAGCTGGTGGCCGATGGTGAAGACGGGGTTCAGACAGGTCATGGGATCCTGGAAGATCATGGAGATCTCGTTGCCGC
>JAFXDF010000017.1 GCA_017521295.1 Clostridia bacterium
AATGGAACCGCACTGCCTGATGCACAAAATGTATTGCAGATCAGTAAACTGTTCGGAGTTACAACAGATTATCTGTTGAATGATGATTATGAAAGTGACAAGGATATCCCCGCTGTCCAAGATGCAACACAGGAAAATGAGTGCTTAATTTCAAAAAAGAAAAAAGGACATCTGATAGCTGCAATTTGTTTTACAGTAGCGGCATTTTGCTGGTTGATGGTTGTATCATCTAATCCAACTGGTATCGAGTTGGGGCTTTCATGCTTTTCCCTGGCACTTTGTTCAGGTAGTGCGGTTGCACAGTTTATTTTGTTTTTTAAGAAAAGATAAAACTTTCTCCACAACAAGTTCCTATTTGTCGAATAGCAAGGTCGCACTTCTATATATTGCATTTTGCTATGTAGTGCGAGTAACTATAAAAGCCAAGCTGCATTTTGCAGCTTGGCTTAAACTGTCTTACGAAGCCCCGCCGAATGCCCGGAGCGCTTTTTCTTTTAATCGTCACCCGACCGCAGCCAGTTGGGTTTGATGCGCCGCACCGCGCCGCACACAAGGCCCAGCGAGGCCAGGGTGGTCATCATGGAGGTACCGCCGTAGCTCACCAACGGCAGGGTCAGACCGATCACCGGAAACACACCCAGGTTCATGCCGATGTTGATGCCGATCTGCCACATGAACATGCTGCCCACGCCGATGCACACCAGCGAGCTGAAGGTGTCGGTGGCCCGCCAGCCGTCGTAGTAGATGCGCAGCACCAGCAGCACCAGCAGACCCATCAGCAGGATAGCGCCCACGAAGCCCAGCTCCTCGGCGCCCACGGTAAAGATGGAGTCGGTGTGGCTTTCGGGCACCCAGCCGGTCTGGCTGCGGGAGCCCTGGAGATAGCCCTGGCCCAAAAGCTGTCCGTTGCGCACCGCCGCCACGGTATGCTTGGCCTGGTAGGCCCGGCGGGCCGCCTCGGCAGCGTCCAGCTGCTGGGCATATTCGGGAGCCACCACCACCAGAATTCGCATTTTCTGGCCCAGGCTCATCATCTTCCACAAAAAGGGCGCGCAGGCGCCGGCACAGCCCAGGGCGGCGGCAAACCACCACAGGGACACGCCGTAGGCCAGCAGCATAGCCAAAAAGATCAGCGGATACATCAACGACACGCCCAGATCCCTGGAGATGATGAACACCGCCATCGTGGTAACACCCATGTGCCCCACTAACTGCACCATGGTCCAAAAACTGTTCTTTTTCTCCCGCAAAAGGCTCATGTGGGAGGCCATGGTGTAAATAAAGATGACCTTGCCCACCTCACCGGGCTGTACGTTCAGACCGCCGGGTAGCTCGATCCAGCTTTTGTTGCCCTCCACCGTCTTGCCGATGAAATACAGGGACAGCTGGAACAGCACGTTGAACACCGCCATGACCACCCAAAGCCATGGGAACCGCTCAAAATCCATATAGGAAAGGATGACCAGTCCCACAAAGCCCAGGCCGATGCCGATGCACTGCACCATCATCACCCGCTCGGGGTTGACCTTGTACTGCTGGGCCTGACAACCGCTCCAGATGAGCGCCAGTCCGAACAGGCAGATGACCAGTGCCAGCACCATCAGCAGCACATCGGTTGTCTGTAAATAGTCACGGATGCCTTCTTTGAGCCTGCGCAGCATCTGCCCGCCCCCTTTCCTTGGTAATAGTTGTATTTTATCACCCCGGGGAGCGATATGCAACCGACGGGGGCGGAAATTAAAAAAAGTTTAGAAACGCCTTTCCAAAAACGCCCCGCTGTGCTATGATGAGAGCAGTAGATTGGGGAGGTTTGTACCTTGGAAGAACGTGTGTATATCACCCATAACGTACAGGAGACCGAAGCCCTGGCCGAGCGCCTGGCAAAGGACTTTTGGAACGTGCCCGCCCTGGCGCTGTACGGCGGCCTGGGCATGGGCAAGACGGCCTTTACCCGGGGTCTGGCCCGGGGATTTGGCTGCACCATCCAGGCAAGCTCCCCCACCTATACCATCGTCAACGAGTACCCCGGCAAGCGGAAGATCTGTCATTTTGACATGTACCGTCTGGGGGATGCCGACGCCCTCTATGACATCGGCTGGGAGGATTATCTGGACTCGGGCGCCCTCTGCGTCACCGAGTGGAGCGAAAACGTTCCCGGCGTGTTCCCCGACGGCACCGTGGAGATCCATTTTTCCCGCATCGACGATGAAACTCGAGAGATCAAGGTGAGATTATGCTGATACTTGCACTGGACACCTCCGGAAGAATGGCCTCCTGCGCACTGCTGCGGGACGGCGCACTTTTGGAAACGGTGGCCCAGGATTCCATGATGGACCACAGCCGGCTGCTGCTGCCTTTGTGTGAACAGCTGCTGCAAAAGCACGGGCTGACCTTTGCCGATGTGGATGTGTTCGCCGCCGTGGCCGGCCCCGGCTCCTTTACTGGCGTGCGCATCGGCACCGCCGCCGTCAAGGGCTTTGCCTGGGCTCAGGACAAGCCCTGCGCGGGCATTTCCTCCCTGGAGGCCATGGCCTGCGACTGCCGGGAGGACGGCATTCTGTGCTGTTCTCTGAAGGCCCGGCCCGGCGAGAGTTTTTACGCCTTTTTTCAGCGGGAAGAGGGCTTTCTCATCCGCCTCACCGAGGATACGGTGGGCAAGGACGAGGAAATGGAGGCCGCCGCCGCAATGCACGGCGCCACGGTCTTTTTGCGGGACTGCCAGCGGGCCTCCGGCGCGGCAAAGGCCGCCTGGATGCAGGCACAGTCCGGAAACTTACAGAATTGTCATGAAATTTTGCCCGCCTATCTTCGGCTTTCCCAGGCGGAGCGTTTGAGAAAGGAACGGTTGGAACAATGAAAATCGCAATGGGCGCCGATCACGGCGGATTCTCTCTGAAGGAGATCATCAAAAAGCATCTGGTGGAGGCCGGTCACGAAGTACTGGACCTGGGCACCCACGACACCGAATCCTGCAACTACCCCGTCTATGCCGAAAAGGTGGCTTACGCCGTGGCTGACAAGGACGCCGATCTGGGCGTGCTGATCTGCGGCACCGGCATCGGCATGTCCATCGCCGCCAACAAGGTCAAGGGCATCCGCGCCGCAGCCGTTTCCGACTGCTTCACTGCCCAGGCCACCCGTGAACACAACGACTCCAACATCATCTGCCTGGGCGAGCGCATCGTTGGCCCCGGCCTGGCCATGCGCATCGTGGACACCTGGCTGGAGGCTTCCTTCCAGGGCGGCCGTCACCAGACCCGCGTGGACATGATCTGCGATCTGGAAAACAACTGATTTTAAAAAAGAGGGGGATATTCTATGGGCACTCTGCATGTGATGGACCACCCGCTGGTGGCCCATAAAATGACCATCATCCGCAACAAGCACACCAGCGTCAAGGACTTCCGGGAACTGGTTTCCGAGATCGGTATGCTGATCACCTATGAGGCCACCCGTGACCTGCCGCTGACCACCAAGACCATCGAAACGCCTCTGTGCAAGACCGAGCAGCCCACTCTGGCAGGCAAGAAGATCGCCGTCTGTCCCATTCTCCGGGCCGGTCTGGGCCTGGTGGACGGTGTTCTGCGCATGGTCCCCTCCGCCCGTGTGGCCCACATCGGTATGTACCGCGACGAGGAGACGCTGGAGCCCCACACCTATTTCTGCAAGACCCCCAAGGACATCGCCGACCGTGACATCATCATCGTGGATCCCATGCTGGCCACCGGCGGTTCTGCCGCCGCCGCCATCGCCGAGATGAAAAAGCGGGGCTGCAAGCACATCAAGCTGCTGGTGCTGGTAGCTGCCCCCGAGGGCGTCAAGCGCATCCAGGAGGAGCATCCCGACGTGGATATCTACACCGGCGCGCTGGACGATCACCTCAACGAGCACGGCTACATCGTCCCCGGCCTGGGCGACGCAGGCGACCGGATCTTTGGCACCAAATAACCACGTTCACCCGATATCCGCCCAAATCGGGCGGATATTTTCATAAAAGGAGTCTATTATGGTCAAACTTTTGAAGAATGTACAGATTTTCCGGGACGGCCAATGGAAGCCCTCCGAGCTGCTCATCGCCGACAAGCGCATCGCCGCCGTTGCCGACAAGATCGGCTGTGAATACGACGGCATGGAGGTCATCGACGGCGGCGGTATGCGGGCCATCCCCGGCTATATGGACCAGCACATCCACATCACCGGCGGCGGCGGCGAGGGCGGCTTTTCCAACCAGGTGCCCCCGCTGAAGTTCAGCGCTCCCGTAAAGGCCGGCATCACCACCATCGTGGGCCTGCTGGGCACCGACGGCACCACCCGCTCGGTGGAGAGCCTGGTGGCCAAGGCAAAGGCCTTCCGGGAACAGGGCCTCACCTGCTACTGCCTCACCGGCGCTTACCAGTACCCCTCCCCCAACGTCACCGGCTCTGTCCGCCGGGATATCGTGATGATTGAAGAGTGCATCGGCGTGAAGATCGCCATCTGCGATCACCGCTCGGCCACCATCACCCGGGAGGAGCTCATCCGCCTGGCCTCCGACGCCCACCAGGCCGGCGTGCTGTCGGGCAAGCCTGGCATCGTCCATCTGCACACCGGCTCGGGCAAGGATCAGCTGAACATCATCTTTGAGGCGCTGGAGCACTCCGAGGTGCCCATCGCCACCTTCCGCCCCACCCACGTGGCCGGCAAGATCGACCAGGCCATCCAATTCGCCAACATGGGCGGCTTCATCGACATCACCTGTGACCCCGACAACATGGAAAAGCGCTGCGCGCTGATCCACCGTGCCATGATCGAGTGCCCCAAGGGCTCTGTCACCCTGTCCACCGACGGCAACGGCAGCCTGCCCGTGTGGAACGAAAAGAAGGAGATGATCGGCATCGGTGCCGGCAAGGTCTCCTCCCTCCATGAGACCGTCAAGGGCCTTGTGAACTACGAAAAGCTGCCGTTGGAAGAGGCCATCACCATCGCCACCTGCAACCCCGCCAAGGCCCTAGGCCTGGAGGGCAAAAAGGGCTGCCTCACCCCCGGTGCAGACGCCGATATCCTGCTGCTGGATGAGCAGCTGAACATCGACACCACCATCGCGCTGGGCCGTGTGCTGCTGCAGGGCGGCAAGATGCAGGTGTTCTGCAACTTCGAGGACTGCTGATATGTGGAAACAGTGTGAAGCGCTGCAGGAGGCCATCGTGTCCTTCCGCCGGGACCTGCACCGCATCCCCGAGGTGGGCACCCAGCTGCCTCTGACCCAGGCCTATATCCGCAAGGTGCTGGAGGGCTGGGGCCTTTCCTACACCCTGTCGGCCACCCACTCCACCCTGTGGGGCGACATTGAGGGCAGCCTGCCCGGCAAAACGGTGCTGCTGCGGGCCGACATGGACGCCCTGCCCATCCAGGAGGCCACCGGCCTGCCCTTTGCCTCTCAGCATGAGGGGAAAATGCACGCCTGCGGCCACGATGCCCACGCCGCCATGCTGCTGGGCGCCATCCGGGTGCTGCTGGACAACCGGGCACAGCTGCGCGGCCGGGTGCGGTTTTTGTTCCAGGCCGACGAAGAGGCTGTGTCGGGAGCCAAGTTCGCCGTGAAAGAGGGCGCCATGGAAGGCGTGGACGCCGCCTTTGGCTGTCACATCGGCAACCTGCTGGGCCCGGACATTTCCTCGGGCACCCTTGCGGTGAAGCCGGGCAACGCCATGGCTTCGGCCGACTATCTCTTTCTGACCGTCCGGGGCAAGGGCTGCCACGGCTCCACCCCCGAAAAGGGCGTGGACCCCATCACCATCGCCTCTCACATCGTCATCAACCTGCAGGAGATTTTGGCCCGGGAGATCCCCGCCTCCCAGACGGCGGCGCTGACCATGGGCCGCATCCGGGGCGGCGATGTGTTCAACATCATCCCCGAGCAGGTGGAACTGGACGGCACCCTGCGTACCTACTCCCCCGAGCTTCGGCAGTTTATCCTGAAGCGGATCGAGGAGATCGCCAAATCCACCGCCGCCGTTTTCCGCGGCGAGTGCGACCTGCGGGTGGGCGGCGGCACCGGCGCCGTCATCAATGACCCGGCTTTGACCGCCCTGACCCAAGAGGCCCTGGCGCCGGTGGCCGGAGAGGGGATGCTGCTCACCGACTTCACCCCCAATATGGGCAGCGAGGACTTTTCCTGCTTCCAGAAGGAAGTCCCCGGCGTTTACTGGTTCCTCAGCTCGGCCAACCGGGAAAAGGGCACCTGCGTACCCCATCACAACCCCCGGTTCGACATTGACGAGGACGTTCTTTGGAAGGGCAGCGCCGCCTTTGTGGCCGCCGCCCAGGCTTTTTTGAAGGCTTGAGCCAATTTCAACCGGCAGTTGGGTGATTTTCCGCCTTTTGGTTGGGAAAATCCAACTGCCGGTCGCTGTATTTGTGCCTTTTTTGATGGTACATTGAGGCCATCAACCGAAAGGAGCGATTTTTTATGAACGAAACACTGGGCAAACGCATCGCGCAATACCGCAAAGCGCAGAATATGACGCAGGAGAACCTGGCCGAAAAGCTGGGAGTGTCCTCCCAGGCAGTAAGCAAATGGGAGACCGATCAAACCTGTCCGGACATTTTGCTGCTGCCCCAGCTTTCCGGCCTGCTGGGCATCAGTATAGACACCCTCCTTACCGGGGAACAGTCTCCCGCGGTACAGCTGATCCCCGAGGGAAGCCGAAAGCCGCTGGATCAGCTGGTGATGCATATCATTATGAACGATGCGAACGGTGACAGGATCCGGATCAATCTTCCCATGGTGCTGGTTCGGGCCGCCTTGGAGATCGGCCTGTCTTTGCCCCAGATCGCAGGCAGGGGCCTGGAACATATCGACCTGGAAAAGGTCCTGCAGATGGCGGAAATGGGGCTGTCCGGCAAACTGGTGGAAATGGAGGAAGCCGACGGCGGTCGCATTGAGGTGGTCGTGGACTGATGCGTGTCTACATCCACGAAAAAGATGGTGCCGCCCTCCGCATTCCGCTCCCCGTCGGTCTGTTTTTCAATCGGCTGACAGCGCCCCTTGCATTTATCTTGCTAAAGCCATACCTAAGAAAGTACAATGTCTCGCTGACGTTTTCCCAGTTTTGCCTCCTGCCGCGGGCTTTGCGAAAGGCCAAGCGCTGTCTGAACGGCACGCCGCTGGCCGATATCGCCGAAAAGGACGGTGGCCACATCACCGTCTGGCTCTGATCCAACCTCCCGTTGAGGGATTTTCCCCACTTTGGTTGGAAAATCTCAACGGATGCTCCCTGTTTTTTGGCGGTTGCCAATGATACGATCGTGCCAAATCACGTAAAGGAGCACGATTTTATGAAAGCAACCGACCGTATTCCATTTTCTCAGCGACTGGCGCAGGAAAAGCAGCGCCGGTTCCGGCAAGCGCTTTCCGCCCTGTGGTTTCTGTTTGAACGCGGCGGCGGCTTGCGCTTCTGACCCCTTGACGGGCAACGCAAAACCCGCTAAACTGGGAGTATCTACTCCAAAGGAGGTCTTTCCCATGAACGAACATGCACACGACGAGCTGCTGGAGCAGCTGGCAGAAGAATATGAGCCCGAGCTGCTGACCCTGGAGACCCAGGACGGCGGCGAGATCACCCTGGAGGTGCTGTCTCAGCTGAGCTACGGCGGCGCCGAGTATCTGGTGGGCGCCGAATATACCGAAGAGGAGCAGGAAAGCACCGCCCTGTACTTTTTTGAAGTGAAGGAAGAGGCCCTCTACCCCGTGGAGGACGAAGAGCTGCTGAACACCCTGCTGGAGATCTTCACCATCCTCAACGAGGACGATGAGGAGGAATAACCATGCGCGATCCCGACGATCTGTTTGAAAACGAGCCCGAGCTGGTGACCCTCACCGAAGAAAACGGCCGGGAGCTGTCCTTCCTGCTGGACGCCACCCTGGAGTTCCAGGGCAAGCTGTACGCCGTCCTGTACCCCTATGACCCCGAGCAGGGAGAGATCCTGGACGACAAGGTGTTTTTCGTGCTGGACGAAGACGACACCCTCTCGGCGGTGAATGTGGACGAGATCCTTCAGGAGCTGGAGCTGCTCTATGACCTGGGCGACGTGCCCGGTATGTTGGACGAAGACTAAACGAAAAGACGGCCGAAAGGCCGTCTTTTTTAATAGTCTGTATGTGTTTTATGATAATCCCGGATCCAGGCGAAGGCTTTGTCCTCCCCCTCCTCTGCCAGCATCAGCAGCAGCTTGCCCAAAAAGGCTTCGGTCTCCGGGTGCATGAGGTGGCGGCCCTTGCCCCACTGGTAATACTCCAGAGGCTTGCGGTCGTTGTACTTGTCCCCCTGATAGATCTTGCTGGCGGCCACCCGGTCACAGAACATCTCGATGACGTACTTGAGGGGCATCTTCACCGGCTCCACCTTGTGGGTCACATTGCTGTAGTCGGTCCAGTATTCGTAGTGGTGGCGGTTGCGGCCCTTGTGGTGCAGCCAGGACAGGGAATAGCCCCGGACGATGCGCTCCTTGTCGTTGGGGCTGCGGTCGCCCTGGTAGAATCTGGAGGAGTTCCAGAACTCCACCGGGCTGTATTTGGACAGGTCATGTCCCAGGCCCTGCCAGCCGATGCCGGCCTTGAAGCAGTGGCGGATGACCGCGTGGCGGTGTTTGGTGATGGTGCAAAAATGCTTCCAGGGCTGCATGGCGTTCGCTCCTTCGGTGTGGTGTTGGGAATATTGTAACGCCAACGGCGGAAAAAAGCAAGGCGCATCGAACGATGCGCCTTTTGTGATGATCACCACGGTATAAAGGGGAACACTGCCAGAAACAAGCCCACCAGGATGGCGATCACACCGACGACGATCATAAAAATGATGGCACCATCGGTGGGTTCGGCATCCCGGTACATCCACCGTTTGCCCCAATGGCTGATCTTCCACGCCAGTTTGGGGCGCAGGACATACAGCAGGCCCAGCAGGATGAGCAGCACCCCCAGGATGGCAAAGGGTATGCCCGCCTCCCGCATGGCGGCACCCACCGAATCATCCCTGACCACCGTGTAGGTTTTGATGGCTATGGTTGTCAGAAACAGATTTTTCATACGGCCGCCTCCTTATGCGCGGTTTTTCCAGCGCCACAAAAGCCAGCCCAGGCCCGCGCCCGGCAGCAAATAGACAGCATAGCGAACGAACACAACAAAACCTATACCGTGCCAGTTGGGCAACAGTCGGACTCCGATTTCCGCCAGCAAGAGCATTGCGACCACGGCCACCGCCAGCCGCCAGCATTTGCGGCCGTTGTGTCGATTTAACAGCAATATCTGTATTCCCATACCCAGCAACAGAAAGATCCATGCTCCCACAAACAACGGCAGCACATCAGGCCGTACCAGTCCCTCTAAAACACCCACTTCCCAAGCCTGAAAAATCAACATGCTTTTTCCTCCTTTACGCAGGGCAGAGAGATCTCTGCCAAAAACTTTCCGTCCTCCATCTGGGTCTCGAAGAGGCCGCCCATGTCCTGGATGATCTTGCGGACGGTCTGCAGGCCGATCTTGGTGCTCTCCACCGGGTTGGGCCGGTCGGGCACGCCGTTGACCAGGTCCACGACCATCCGGCCGTCCTCCTGCCGTGCCATGAGGGTGACACGCTTGGCGGGGTCTGCGTGTTTTTCAATGTTGGAAAAGAGATTGTCCAGGGCCCGCTGGAAATACTGCACGTCGGCCATGACGGTACAGGGCTTTTCCAGCGGGATGGTCTGCACCTCGAAGCCGCGCTCGCTGAGGCGCACCATCCGCTCGCCCAGCAGCTGCTCCATAAGGATGGGACCGTCATAGGGCTGCAGGTCCATTTTGACCTGAGGGGTGGCGAACACCAGAAAGTACCGGAACAGCTCGTCGGTGAGCTCCTTCAGCTGCTGGGCCTTGTCCCGGCTGGCATGGAGGTAGCGCTCCATCTGGGCCTCGTTCTGGTACTGTTTGCCCTCCAGCAGGTCCAGATATCCCATGAGGGAGGTGAGCGGGGTGCGGATATCGTGGGAAATGGCGGTGATCAGCCCGCTGTTGGCCGACCAGGCATCCTGCTCGCTCTGCATCCGCTGGATGATGGCTTGGCGCATACGCTCCACCGCCCGGGCCAGGTCCCCCAGCTCGTCGCCCCGGTCGCTGTGGATAAAGGCCTCCCGGTTGCCCTGCTCCACCCACTGCACCTCCCGGGACAGGCGGATGATGGAGCGGGTGACGCTGCGGTGATAGACCGTACTGACGGCGATCAAGGTCATGCAGGCGGCCGCCAGGGAAAAAATCACCACCAGGTCGTAGTAGGGCGTTTCGGAAAACTCCACGATGCTCACCCGGAAGTTGCCATCGGAAAAGGCCAGGGGATAATAGCCGTCCTCATCGGGAGTGAGGTCTGCTTTCGCGGTGTTGTTTGTGGCAAGCAGCTCCTGCTGGCTGCTGCCGGCCTGGCGCAGGTCGGTGTCATAGCCGTCGGTTTCCAGAACAGGGGTCTCGCCCTTGTACAAGGCCAGGTATACATATTGATGCCCCCGGGTCCAGGCCTCCAGGGCCTCGGCGTCGGTGGAGGCCAGGCCGTAGCGCCGCACATAGGCCTCCAGATCCTGCACCAGCCTGTGCTCCCGGGCCAGAACGGCCTCGTCATTGAGGTATTGGGTGTTCAGCAGCCAGCGGCCCACTACCATACCCACCAGAAAGACCGCCAGAGCCAGACACAAAGCGCCCAGCTGGACCATCATCTGCTTGGCGTTGAGGCTCAATCGGTTATTCTTCATCCAACTGATACCCCTTTCCCCAGACGGTGCGGATGAGGGTGGGGTTGGCCGGGTCGGCTTCCAGCTTTTTCCGCAGGTTCAGGATATGTACCATGACGGTGTTGGGGGAAGAGGGCAGATATTTGTCCTTCCAGACCCCTTCGTAAAGGGCCCGGGCGTCCACGATGACGCCCCGGTGGTCCAGGAAATACTGCAGAATGTCGATCTCCTTGTTGGTGAGAGGGATGACCTCCCCATCCCGGAGAACGTAGCCCTTTTCGCTGCACAGCACCAGCCGCTGGCTGGGGGCCTGGGGCTTGGGCTTGCCGCGGTAGACCCGGTACCGGCGCACCAGGGATTCCACCTTCATCAGCAGCTCGCCCTGGGAAAAGGGCTTGCCCAGATAATCGTCGCCGCCCGAGGCGTAGGCCTCAGCCTTGTCGGTCTCCATAGTCTTGGCGGTAAGGAACAGGATAGGTGCGGGAGAGTGCTTTCGGATCTCCCGGCAGGCCTCTACACCCGACAGGCCGGGCATCATGATGTCCATGATCACCAGATCGGTGTCGGGATGGGCGGCAATATGAGAAACGGCCTCGCTGCCGTTGGCGGCGCAGGTGACGGCATAGCCCCGGCTTTCCAGCAGGATCCGCAGGATCTCCCGGATATCGGCTTCGTCATCCACCACAAGGATGCGGATAGATTCACTCACAGGCCTCGCTCCTTTCAAAGGGGATTCTTGGGTTTATTGTAGCATATTTTTCCGGTCAAAACAGCGGTTTTTGTGTTTTTTAAGAATAATTAAGAGTTTCTGTTCACAAACCGTCTCTTTACAGGCCTTTTTCCATCTGTTATAATGATTGTGTATCTGTAAATATGCACTTTGAGGAGTGATCCCATATGAAAAAGCACGATATCGCCCCCGTGGCCATTGTGGGCAACCATGTGAAGATGACCACCAAAGAGGCCTTTACCGCCGGCCAGCTGGTGAATCTGGTTTACACCGACAAGCTGGGCGACGGCGCCGTCCGCATGAAAAAGCACGGCGAAGCCCTCTTTATCTCCCCCATTTTTGCCCCCGAGCGCCCCTTTAACGATCTGATCGCCTCCTGGAACACCGAAACCCCCGCAGGCACCTGGGCCGAGGTGTTCGGCCGGGCCTATCTGCCCGAATACGACGGCTGGAGCGACCGGGACGGCAACACCTATGACGGCTGGACCGACTGGATCACCTGGGGCCAGTGGAGCACCCACATCGCCCGCAACTGCCCCGACTGCCAGGACACCCATCCCCGCAAGGACAGCGAGGAGACCAACGGCTGGGCCTTTGCCTATTCCAAGCCGGGCTACGGCGACAGCTCCCTGAACATCCGTGGCGACTACACCGCCTCGGCCTTCCAGCTGAAGGTGGTGCTCCACGCCGAGGAGGACTGCCAGGCTCTGCCCGCCCTGCGTCTGCTGGCCGCCACCTGGAAGAACACCAACGACCCCGACTGGCAGAGCTACTGCACCTATCCCGAAGAGCCGGTGGAGTGCGCTCCCTCGGTGCTGCTGGACACCCCCGCCATCTCCCAGAAGGCCCGGGACCCCGACTACGCCGGCGTGATCTGCTCGGCCACCTGCGCCACCATGCTGATGAACGGTCTGGGCGGAGACCTGCTGCCCGAGGATGTGACCCTGCTGGGCTATGACCACGGCTTCGGCGGCAACGGCAACTGGAGCTTTACCTGCGCTGCTGCCGGTGCTTACGGCTATGAGGCCTATGTGTCCTATTCCAGCTTTGCCGCCATCCGCCAGGAACTGAGCCGCGGTTACGCCGTGGCCCTGTCGGTGAAGTACAGCAACAAGCCCGATGACGACCAGCCCTATCTGGAGAACGCTCCCCAGCGGGTGGCCGGTCATCTGATCACCATCGTGGGCTATTACTACAGCCAGGAGCTGGGCGAGTACGTCTACTGCTCCAACGATCCGGCCGCCAAGACCGACGCCGAGGTTGCCCACCGGGAGTACCGGGAATCCCAGCTGGACAAGTGCTGGTACCGCCGCGCCGCCTATTTCATCCACGGCAAGGAGGCCGGCGCCGGCCTGTATGTCCGTGATTATGTGTCCGCCACCCTGATGCCCGTGAAGGAGCAGCCCGGTCTGTGGGCCCTGACCACCGAGGACAGCCTGCTGCGTATCCCCCAGGACTTCCAGCAGGACAAGCGCAAGGCCTTTGGCCAGCACGGCACCATCTGCTACTACGCCGATGACGAGATCACCGCCATCCCCAACACCTGCAAGCGTGTCACCGCCAACCATGCCTTCCGCTATACCGGCATCACCGTCACCGAAGAGGGCTATCTGTCCTTCGAGGGCGACGACATGAGCAAGCTGCTGGCCGAGGGCAAGACGGTCAAGCTGCTGGTGCTGGACAACTGCGACACGGTGTACACCGCCGTGGCCACCGCCCATCAGGTCTTTGACCCCGCCGATCTGGTGACCCCCGAGGAGGAGGCCCGCCAGGAAAAGCTGCAGCTGTTCGCCAAGACCGGCGCGCTGGTTGCCGGCACCGTAGCCGCCGTTGCCGCGCTGGCCGGTGTGGTGAAAATTCTCGGCAAGAAAAAGAAATAACCCGCATATAAAAACAGGGTGAGCCTTTTGGCTCACCCTGTTTTGTTTTCCTTATTCCGCCGCAGGCAGGTCGCAGACCTTTACCCAGGCCTTGGCTCCGGAGATGTCATACAGTTCCTGGGGCGTCATTTCCACGGCAGAGTTGCTGCTGCCCGCCGCCGGGAACACCGTTTCAAACCGCAGCAGGCTTTCGTCACAATAAACCTGCACCGAATCGGGCAGGGCAAAGGGGCACACGCCTCCCACGGCGTGGCCGCACATTTCGGCGGTCTGGTCGTGGGCCATCATTTTGGCCTTGAAGCCGAAAAACTCCTTGAAGCCCTTGTTGCTCACCTTTCCGTCGCCGGCGGCGCAGATGAGAATACAGCTGCCGTCCTTGTGCTGAAAGGCCAGGGTCTTGCAGATGCGGGCGCCTTCCACCCCCACCGCCAGGGCCGCCAGTTCCACCGTGGCGCTGGACACCTGAAATTCCTGAATCTTGTCTGCTTTGCCAAAGGGCTCCAAAAAGGCCCGAACCTTGTCGATGGACATGATGACTTCCTCCAAACCAGCTTTTTTCCATTATACCCCGGGGATAAGTCATCCGCAAGTCAAAAATGAAGCGATGACGCGTCTTTTTTCGCAAAACGGTGATTTTGTGGTTTGTGTAAAACAGGCAGTTTTGTCAAGCCAAAAATAAGAGAAATTTCACCAAAAATTTCGGTAAAAATATTACATTCCGTTTTCGACGAAAAGACTTTACTTTCGGGAATCAGGGGGGTATACTGTTAACACATCATTCGGTGAGGTAAATTATGGTCAATGATTTTCCGCGGACACTCTGTCTGCTGAGGCAAGAGAAGAAAATAAGTCAGCGTAAAGCGGCAGGGGAACTGGGCGTTTCCCAGGCGCTTTTGTCTCACTACGAAAACGGCGTCCGGGAACCCGGTCTGGCCTTCGTTGTGCGCGCCGCTGACTATTACGGCGTGTCCGCAGATTTTCTGTTGGGCCGTACCATGGCCCGGGACGGCGGTGCCATCCTGGCCGAGGATCTGGCCGACAGCAGCGCCGAAAAGGACAACGTCCTCCAGGGCTCTGCCGCGGTGATGCTCAGCAAAAAACTGCTGGTGAACTCCACCTCCCTGCTGTACGAGCAGACTGGCAAGCAGGACCGCTCCCTGGTGCGTTCGGTGAGCGATTATCTGGGCCTGGCCTTTTACAAGGCCTACCGCCTGCTGTACGCCATGGATGACGACAGCAGCAAAAAGGCTTTCGCCACCCAGCAGGACGTGTTCTCCGAGCTGTGCGACGCCGAGATGAAAAAGTGCGAAGCCCAGATGCGCCGCATGGCCGCCAAGGGCCATCAGAGCGACCCGGATATGTCTCTGGAGCACGTTCAGCAGAACTGGCCCCGGCTGGCCCCTTCCCTGCTGTCCCTGCTGCACGGCGTGGACGAAAAAATCTCGCCGGAAAACGAAAAAAATTGAAAAAAGGTATTGCTTTTTTCTTTCAGATATGGTAATATACATCTTGCGTTCGAGAGAAAAACCTGATGTGCTGGTGTAGCTCAGCCGGTAGAGCAGCTGATTTGTAATCAGCAGGTCGGGGGTTCGAATCCGTCCACCAGCTCCATTCACGGTGGACAGAACGCATGGGAATATGGGAGTGTTCCCGAGTGGCCAAAGGGGGCAGACTGTAAATCTGTTGACTATGTCTACGGTGGTTCGAATCCACCCGCTCCCACCAAGATAGGTTGACAAGTTTCGAGAGAAACTTGTCAACCTTTTTGTTTTGCGGTATAATTTATATTCCAACACCCCCAATCAGAATTTAACAACGGAAA
>JAFXDF010000108.1 GCA_017521295.1 Clostridia bacterium
GCCACAGAGTACACAACACCATTAACGGTAACATTGAACTGACGCATGATAGGGTCCTCCTTCAAATTTATCAATCGATCTTTTATGGAAACCAAAGCTTAGAAACGGCTATAGATCTGTTCTTCACGACCGGCACGGTTCCACGCGGGCGCATTGCTGATGCGCTTCACATGGCGAACCACGAACTTCTCGCCACCCATCACCATGGTGATGGCAGCAGAGATGGCAGCTACCACCTCAGCGGAGGCGGCCTCGTTGTTCATGGCCAGCGCGGCGGTAATGGCCGCCAGAACCTCGCCGGGCACTTCATCAGTGCTGGCGGATTTGCTGGGCTGCGCCTTGGCGGGAGCCTTCTGCTTCTTTTCCTTCTTCTTGCTGCCGCCTGTAAAGGAGGTGAGCAGCTTGATGAAGACGATCAGAATGACCAGACCGGCAAAAACCGTGATCATACCCAGAGCGGCAACGCCCAGACCAAAGATGATATTCTCCATCGATGTACCTTCCTTTCGGTCTTACATCGGCAGGTTGCCGTGCTTCTTCGGCGGGTTGGACTCCCGCTTGGAGGCCAGCATTTCCAGCGCGGAAATAATCATGGCGCGAGTGTTGGCAGGCTGGATCACATCGTCGATCATACCGGCCTTGGCAGTGCCGGAGGCACGGAAGGCTTCCACCACTTCCAGACGCTTGCTGATGCGCATACGCTTCTGGCCGGCGGCGTCCTTCAGTTCGGCGCGCAGCTCCTCGCTCAGCTGCTCCAGGTCGATCTCGGCCAGCAGCTTTTTGATGGCCTCGGCGCCCATTTCAGCGACGAAATCATCCTCGTACTTCTCGCGGAAGTCCTGATACTCCCGCTCGGACAGGATCTGCTTCTTGATCAGGGGGGTGTCACCGGGCTCGATGACGATGTAGCTGGCAAAGTACAGGACCTTTTCCAGCAGACGGGGGGACATATCCAGGATCAGGCCCATACGGGAAGGGATGCCCTTGAAGTACCAGATGTGGGACACGGGGGCAGCCAACTCGATGTGGCCCATGCGCTCACGGCGGACCTTGGCCTTGGTGACCTCAACGCCGCAGCGGTCGCACACCTTGCCCTTGAAGCGGACCTTCTTGTACTTGCCGCAGTGGCATTCCCAGTCCTTGGTCGGTCCAAAAATGCGCTCACAGAACAGACCGTCGCGCTCGGGCTTCAGGGTGCGGTAGTTGATGGTCTCGGGCTTTTTCACTTCGCCGAAAGACCACTCTCTCATCATATCGGGAGAAGCCAGACCAATTTTGATCGCTTCGAAAGTCATATCAGCCATTGTTTCTCTTCTCCTTTCTTATTCGTCGAAATCTTCGCCCAGGCCGTCAATGGCGCTGTCGAAGTCGAAGGCATCCTCATCCTCGGCATCCTCGGCGGTCTCGGGATCGCCGTTCTCGTCCTCAAAGCCGAAGCCGGCAGCGGCGAACTCCTTGTCGGAGCCGTAGGAATCCTCGCGGAGGATCTTCTCGTAGCTGTCATCATCGTCGTCGGTGA
Organism: Clostridia bacterium; assembly: GCA_017521295.1. Taxonomy (GTDB): domain Bacteria; phylum Bacillota; class Clostridia; order Oscillospirales; family Butyricicoccaceae; genus UBA4644. The sequence goes on from JAFXDF010000108.1 coordinate 1,520, forward strand.
TCAGCTCGATCTCTTCCATGTTCTTATCCAGCACACGGATATCCAGACCCAGGGACTGGAGCTCCTTCACCAGGACCTTGAAGGACTCGGGCACGCCGGGCTTGGGAATGTTGTGGCCCTTGACAATGGCCTCGTAGGTCTTGACACGGCCCACGATATCGTCGGACTTGACGGTCAGGATCTCCTGCAGGGTGTAGGCAGCGCCGTAAGCCTCCAGGGCCCAAACTTCCATCTCACCGAAACGCTGGCCGCCGAACTGGGCCTTACCGCCCAGAGGCTGCTGGGTGACCAGAGAGTAGGGACCGGTGGAACGGGCGTGGATCTTATCGTCGACCAGGTGATGCAGCTTCAGGTAGTACATGACGCCGACGGTAACGGGGTTATCGAAGGCCTGGCCGGTACGGCCGTCGTACAGGATGGACTTACCGTCGCAGATCTTCAGAGCGTTGCGCAGACGCAGCTCCTCGCGGTACTCGAAGCTGGCCTTCTCTTCCTCGGTGAGGGTACGCCAGGTCTTCTCGCCCTTCTCGTCCACGATCTCCTCGAAGAGTTCCTTCTTGGCAATGATGGGATCGCCGTTTTCGTCACGCAGGACGGGACGGTACAGCTTGGCTTCCTTCAGCAGGTTGGTGATGTCCTCTTCCTTGGCGCCGTCAAAGACGGGAGTGGCCACGTGGATGCCCAGAGCGCGGGCAGCGTAGCCCAGGTGGACTTCCAGAACCTGACCGATATTCATACGGGAAGGCACGCCCAGGGGGTTCAGCACGATGTCCAGAGGACGGCCATCGGCCAGGAAGGGCATATCTTCCTGAGGCAGAATGCGGGAAACGACACCCTTGTTACCGTGGCGGCCTGCCATCTTGTCGCCCACGCTGATCTTGCGCTTCTGAGCGATGTAGCAGCACACCTTCATGTTGACGCCGGGGGTCAGCTCGTCGCCGTTGGGGCGGGAGAAGACCTTCACGTCCACGATGGTACCGGCCTCGCCGTGGGGCACACGGAGAGAGGTGTCACGGACTTCACGGGCCTTTTCACCGAAGATGGCCCGCAGCAGGCGCTCTTCGGCAGTCAGCTCGGTCTCGCCCTTGGGCGTGACCTTACCTACCAGAATGTCACCGGCACGGACTTCGGCGCCGATGCGGATGATGCCGCGCTCGTCCAGATCACGCAGGGCATCTTCACCCACGTTGGGGATGTCGCGGGTGATCTCCTCGGGGCCCAGCTTGGTGTCGCGGGCTTCCATCTCATACTCCTCCACGTGGAGAGAGGTATAGACGTCCTCGCGGACCAGACGCTCGTTCAGCAGAACGGCGTCCTCGTAGTTGTAACCTTCCCAGGTCATGAAGCCGATCAGGGCATTCTTACCCAGAGAGATCTCACCCAGGCTGGTGGAGGCGCCGTCGGCGATGACGTCGCCCTTCTTGACCCGCTCGCCAAAGTCCACGATGGGACGCTGGTTGACGCAGGTGCCCTGGTTGGAGCGCAGGAACTTGATCAGCTTGTGGGTCTGCTCGCCCAGGGTGTCATATTTAATGGTAACGGAGTCGGCGGAAACACGGGTGACGATACCGTCATCCTTGGCCAGAGGCACGGTGCCGGAGTCGACAGCGGCCTTGTACTCCATACCGGTGGCAACGAAGGGAGCCTCGGTGATCATCAGAGGCACGGCCTGACGCTGCATGTTGGAGCCCATCAGAGCGCGGTTTGCGTCGTCGTTCTCCAGGAAGGGAATGGATGCGGTAGCCACAGACACCATCATCTTGGGAGCCACGTCGATCAGATCCACACGCTCACGGTCGACCTCGATGATGTCGGCGCGGCGGCGGCAGGTGACGCGGGGAGCCTTGATGCAGTGGTTCTCATCCAGGGGCTCGTTGGCCTGGGCGATGATGAACTCGTCTTCCACATCGGCGGTCATATAGCGGACCTCGTCGGTGACACGGCCAGTGGCCTTGTCAATGACGCGGTAGGGAGCTTCGATAAAGCCGTAATCGTTGATCTTGGCGTAGGTGGCCAGATAGGAGATCAGACCGATGTTGGGACCTTCGGGAGTCTCGATGGGACACAGACGGCCGTAGTGGCTGTAGTGAACGTCTCGGACTTCGAAGTTGGCACGGTCACGGGACAGACCGCCGGGGCCCAGAGCGGACATACGGCGCTTGTGGGTCAGCTCAGCCAGGGGGTTGGTCTGGTCCATGAACTGGGACAGGGGGCTGGAGCCGAAGAACTCCTTGATGGCGGCGGTAACGGGACGGATGTTGATCAGGCTCTGAGGAGTGACCACATCCAGATCCTGGATGGTCATGCGCTCACGGATGACACGCTCCATACGGCTGAAGCCGATACGGAACTGGTTCTGCAGCAGCTCGCCCACGGAACGCAGACGGCGGTTGCCCAGATGGTCGATGTCGTCCACATTGCCGATGCCGTACACCAGGCCGCACATATAGTTGATGGAGGCCAGCACGTCGTCCACGGTGATGTGGTTGGGGACCAGGTCAGCGGCGTTGTCGCGGATGGCGTCCAGCAGCTCGTCGCCCTCATACTGCTCCATCAGCTGCTGCAGCAGAGCAAAGGAAACGCGCTCGTGGATGCCCAGAGCCTTCTCGTCGCATTCCACAAAGTCATGCAGCCAGACCATGCCGTTGGCAAAGATCTTGATCTCCTTGCCGTCCATGTCCAGCCAGGCCTCGTTGATACCCATGCGGGCGATCTCTTCGGCGCGCTCACGGGACAGGGACTCGCCGGCCTCGGCCACCACCTCGCCGGTCATGGGGTTGGCCAGAGGACGGGCCAGCTTGTGGCCGTACAGACGCTTGGACAGATCCATCTTCTTGTTGAACTTGTAACGGCCAACAGCGGACAGGTCGTAGCGCTTGGGATCAAAGAACAGGTTGTGCAGCATGGTCTGGGCAGAGTCCACCGTGGGGGGCTCGCCGGGACGCAGGCGCTTGTAGATCTCGATCAGGGCCTCCTCACGGGTGTTGGCGGCGGTATCCTTTTCGATGGTGGTCAGAATGCGCTCATCCTCGCCGAAGATCTCCTTGATCTGGGCGTCGGTCTCCACGCCCAGAGCGCGGATCAGAGAAGTGATGGGCAGCTTGCGGTTCTTGTCGATGCGGACATAGAAGATGTCGTTCACATCGGTCTCATACTCCAGCCAGGCACCGCGGTAAGGGATAATGGTGGAAGTGTGGCAGGTCTTTTCGGGGCGGTCGTTGTTGATGCCGTAGTACATGCCGGGAGAGCGGACGATCTGGGAAACGATGACGCGCTCGGCACCATTGATAATAAAGGTACCGCTGTCGGTCATCAGCTGGAAGTCGCCCATGAAGATCTCCTGCTCTTTGATCTCCTCGGTCTCCTTGTTGCGCAGACGGATGCGCACCTTCAGGGGGGCGGCATAGGTTGCGTCACGCTCTTTACACTCGATGATGCTGTACTTGGGGGTCTCGTCCAGGGTGTAGTCCAGGAAGGTCAGTTCCAGGTTGCCGGTGTAATCGGTGATCGCGCCAACATCCTTGAACACGGCACGCAGGCCCTCGTCCAGGAACCACTGATAGGACTTCTTCTGTACCTCAATGAGGTTGGGCATCTCCAGGATCTCATCGGTCCGGGAGAAACTCTTACGGATCTTTTTTCCGCAGCGAAGATCTTTCATCGGTTGCCTCACTCCATTTCTCTATTTCAAATAATCACAAACAATTGATACGCCCGGGGCGGTTGTGCGTTTTTGAGCATATCCCCTTGCTTTTTCCGACGGGATTTGCTATCATACTCTTGTTAAAAAACTGCAAACTTTCCCAGATTGATTCAGTTTATTAGTGTAGCACACCTTTTGTTGTAAGTCAACGATTTTTTGTGCTTTTTTTCGTAAATATTTCATATTGACAGAAAAACCGCTGTGGAACTTCACAGCGGTTTGTTTTTTATGTTTTTCCGCGGCAAGGGCTTCTTTTCCCAGACGGTATGTCAGACAGACTTCTGCCAGCTTCGCAGCCAGATCAACAACGGTTTTCATGCCGATCTGATCCTCAGCAGCGCCTTCGGCGCCCTGATCCCGGCTCCACACCTTTCCGCCGGTGTATCCGCCCACTTCGTTGGTGACCAGATTCATCGTTCGGGTGCCGAACAGATTGATAATATCCATAACGGCAGCCTCCTGCCCGCCGTTCCGGGTTCCGCCTACGGCAACTGCCGCAAAAAACTTGTTCCGCAGCATATCCGGAAAGCAGTGCATGGCGGGCCGCATCCGGGAACAAAACGCGTGCAGCTGCGGTGTTGCCGCCATGGTATACACCGGCGACACCACCAGAATGCCATCGGCATCCTTCAGTTGATCAAACGAAACCGATCAGCTCGGTCTCAATGCGCGGATCCACTGCGGCGGCAGCTTCCAAAGCCTTTTCAGCCACATAGTAAGAGGCTTTTTTCGGGGGCTTGCGCAGATCGCAACGATTTTGACCGGTTTCATCGGGACACCTCCCGTTTTTTCCGGACGCTTCTGCGGCACAAATAAAGAATCAGATACATGGCACCCACGAACACCACGCCCAGCACCGGGATGCCGATGAGGTGATTGCCGAACAGGTTTTCAAAGATCAGCAGCGGGTTGCCCGCTTCGGCATACATCAGGAACATAAAGTTGGTGTCAAAGGCCATGTTGAACAGATAAATGGGCACCGCCATACACAGGGTGAACAGGATACATTTGGGCAGCTGCCGCCAGTCGGGGCGAATGTCGCCGCCCACCGTCACCATCACGGGATAGGTGATGAGCAGGATGTGGATGGTAAAGCTGTGCAGGTGCATGAAGTTCAGTGTGGGCAAGGTATACCAGGTGGGAAAAAGCATGGCAGCCAGAGCGCCGGGGATGCAGACGCCATAGAGGAAATTGTCCAGGGTTTTGTTGGGCTTCCAGGCATGGATGGCGATCAGAATAATATTGATGGAGCACAGGTGCAGCGGCAGGTATTCCAGGGTATAGGTCCCCCCTACCGTCAGCCAGAACATCTTCCACACCTCGTCCAAAAGAATGGCAACCGCCATGCGCTTGCGCCATTTGGTCCGGGTCTCGGCGTCCCGCTTGCGGTACTGCGCCGCCATAAAGGCGGCAAAAACCACCAGGATGCCCAGCCACAAAATATGATAGCCGTCAAAATGGGTAAAGCCGTGGCCCGGCTCGATGGTATCTACCGTTTCCAGAAAATATCGCATGTTATCACTTCCTGATGCAAATATAGCACAAATACACGTTAAAATCTATATGCAATTCTTTAAGATTGCATTTTGCCGGGAAGTTGGGTACAATGAAAACAGAAAGGCAGGGATTCCCATGGCTAAAATTTTATTGATCAACGGCAGTCCCAACAAGGAAGGCTGCACCTATACCGCGCTAAGTGAAGTTGCCAAAGCGCTGAACGCCTGCGGCGTGGAAAGCGAGATCTTCTGGATCGGTCAAAAGGCCGTCCAGGGCTGCATCGACTGCAGCAAGTGCAAAGGAAAAGGCGGCCTTTGCGTTTTTGATGACGGTGTCAACCAGCTGCTGCGCCGGACCGACGAGTTCGACGGCATGGTGGTGGGCTCCCCCGTTTATTACGCCGGCCCCAACGGCCAGCTGTGCGCCTTTTTGGACCGGCTGTTCTACGCCTCCTGCGGCCGCTGGAGCGGCAAGATCGGCGCGGCGGTGGTGTCCTGCCGCCGGGGCGGTGCCAGCGCCGCCTTTGACCGGCTGAACAAGTACTTTACCATCAGCAATATGCCGGTGGCACCCTCCCAGTATTGGAACCAGGTCCACGGCTACACCCCCGACGATGTGCGCAAGGACGAAGAGGGCCTCCAGACCATGCGTACCCTGGGCCAGAACATCGCCTGGCTGGTGGAGCACACCAAGGACAAGCCCCGTCCCATCTACGAGCCCCGCGTGTCTACCGACTTTATTCGGTAACAATCAAAAAAGAAAACCCCGGTGCGATGCACCGGGGTTTTTATGCAGCTATGATTTACTTGCCAGCCTTGACGTTCTGGAAGTATTCCTTGGTCAGCTTGATGACCACGGGGCTCAGCAGCAGCAGAGCGATCAGGTTGGGGATAGCCATCAGACCGTTCAGGGTATCAGCGATATCCCAGGCCAGCTTCAGAGAGACGCCGCCGGCGATACAGGCGAAGCCGCAGAAGATGATCTGATAGATCTTGGAGGCCTTGAAGCCGAACAGGAACTCCACGCAGCGGGTGCCGTACAGAGCCCAAGTCAGAACGGTAGAGATGGCGAACAGAGACAGGCAGATGGCAACGCAGGTAGCGGAGACCTTGCCGGGGAAGACCGACATGAAGCCGTTGATGGTCAGGTTGGCACCGATGTCCTCGCCCCAGACGATGCCGTCCAGGCCGTTGCCCAGCAGGGCGACCAGAGCGGTCATGGTACAGACAACGATGGTATCCATGAAGACCTCGAAGACACCGAAGATACCCTGCTGAACAGGATGCTCAACGTCAGCAGCAGCGTGGGCAATGGGAGCAGAGCCCAGACCGGCCTCGTTGGAGAAGATGCCGCGGCCAACGCCCTTGGTGATAACGGTCTTCAGCGTGACGCCCACCAGACCACCGGAGACGGCAGCGGGACGGAAAGCGCCCTTGAAGATGGCGGCAAAAGCGGCGGGAACGGCGCCGATATTGACGATGATAACGATCAGAGCAGCGACGATGTAGATGATAGCCATGACGGGAACCAGCAGAGCGGTAACGTCAGCCAGACGCTGGATACCGCCCAGCAGAACGATGGCCACGATGACAGCGCAGATGATGGAGATCACCCAGGCGATGATGGTCTGCTGAGAAGCGGAAGTCTCAACGAACTGAGAAATAGCGGTGTTGATGGTGCCGGCGATGGTGTTGATCTGAGTCATGTTGCCGATACCGAAGGCAGCCAGAGCACCGAAGACGGCGAAGACAGCGCCCAGCCACTTCCAGTTCTTGCCCAGACCGTTGGTGATGTAGTACATGGGGCCGCCAACCCAGTCACCGGCCTCATTACGCTGACGATACTTGATGGACAGCGTAACTTCGGCGTACTTGGTACACATACCAAGCAGAGCGGAGATCCACATCCAGAAAACAGCACCGGGGCCGCCGATGGCGATAGCGCCGGAGACGCCGGCGATGTTACCGGTACCGATGGATGCTGCCAGAGCGGTACACATGGCCTTGAAGGGAGAGACAGCGCCTTCCTTCTTCTCGCTCTTCTCGAACGCCTTACCCAAGGTATTCTTCATAATGTGGATGAAGTGGGTGAACTGGGGGAAGCCGCAGCCAACAGACAGGTAAATACCTGCACCCAGGATCAGGATCATCATAGGAATGCCCCAGACGATGCCATTGATCTTACTGTTCAGATCAGCGATAAATTGCATAAGAACCCTCCTTATGTGTTTTATCACGCAGGTTGGCTGAAAAACATCAACTATCCTGCGAGATTTTTAATGATATTATGTTAACACATTATGAACTCGATTACAAGATTGCATTACAACGGCATTACCAACAAAATTGCGGAAGATATTTCGGCATTTTCAACAAATATGCAGCTTTTTTCGTTGAACCCGACGAAATTTAGGCCGTTTTTTGTATAGTATGCACAACAACGGCAGTTGTCAAGTGTTTAAAATGCAAAATGAACTACAACCCCATCATTTGCCAACTCGTTAAAAAATTCTCATTTTCTTCCAATTACAGCAATGTTTGCACATTGATATGGTCATATTCACGAATATCGTCCAGCAAATACAGCAGTCCCTCTATCTGCACCCGGAATCCGGCCTGTTCCCCTGTTTGCAGATAGCCGTTCGCCCGGGCAATGCCCTCCCCTACCCGTTCCAGTCGGTCGTGTGTTATCACACAGGACAGCAGCGGCAGCCGCCGCTCCCACAGGGCCTGCGCCTCTTCCAGCGGTCCGGACTGCCGCAGCAGGTTTTCGACCCGGCGGCAGGTATCATCCACCACCCAGCGAAAGGCTATCCCTCCGGCCAGCAGCGCAACAATGAGCAGCACTGCCGTCAGCACCCGCCATCTCATGCAGTTTCCTCCTTCCGCAAAAAGATCATATTCCCCGCTTGATCGGCACAGAACAAAAAGACCTCCTTACAGTCGGACACCCCGTAAGACCGAAGCACTTTTTCCAGCCAATCGGCCGTTTTCCCCAAGCGGGCAAGCACAGTCAGATCGGGTGACCCATCGGCTACCAGCAGGTAAAATGGTCCAGGGCCTTCGTTCCGCAGCAATACCGACAGGCGGCCATTGGTCTCCACCTGGGCAAAGGCCACCTGCCGCAGGTCAAACACCCCTTCCAGGCGCAGATCCTCCATCAGATCATCCAGGTTCATCCGCAGGCTGCACAGAGCTTTTCGGTCCACCTTGCCGTCCCGGATGACCTCCACCGGTTTCCCCGACAGCATGCGGCGCAAGGGGACCCACTTCAGGGTCAGCGCGGAAATCAGCACCTCCGCGGCAATGAGCGTGAACACCGGCACCAGGCCGTGCGCCAGCGGGATATCCATATCCTGCATAGGCACCGAGGCCACCGCCGACACCAGAATGGTGATGACCAGCTCACCGGGCTGCATCTCCCCCACCTGCCGCTTGCCCATGAGCCGCACGGCTAAGATGATGCAGAAATAAAGGATCAGCGTCCGAAAAAACGGAATGAGCATAGCGGGCCTCCTTTCTTATATTAGGTGTAGTTTTTTCGGGCAGGCGCAAAATATGTGCCAAAGTTTTTGTCCGGAGCCTCTTTACTTTTTGCCGCCGCTCGCATATAATATGTAATGTTTGGGCCTGTAGCGCAGTTGGGAGCGCATCACATTCGCATTGTGGGGGTCGGGAGTTCGAATCTCCTCAGGTCCACCAAAAGAAAAACACCGCCAAGTTTGGCGGTGTTTTTTCTTTATAGGCAAGGTTCTTGACTTTCAAGAGAAATTCAGTATAATCCCAAATGGGATTATAAATTTGGAGGCGCCATAATGGATCAACATACGCTGCAGCTGCTGAATGATGTCAACCGGGCAATTATTAAATTCCGCGGAATCTACTCTGCCTGGTCTGCCCAGCACAATATCAGCTATCATGAAATGCTGGTGTTCTATACCATCCGTGAAAAGGGCTTTTGCACCCAGAAACAGATCTGTGACAGCTACATATTACCTCGGCAAACTATGAACAACGTGATCACGACGCTTCGCAGGAACGGTATTTTGGAAATCAGCGCGGAGCACAGCGCCGGTCGTGAAAAGGCCTTTGTCCTGACCCCAAAAGGTGTTGATTATGCACAGCCTCTGATGAATTCTATGAACACGGTAGAAAACAGAGCCGTGGAATTGTTGGGGTCGGAAAAGCTGGAAGCATTGACTGCCCTGATGCTGGAGTACGATCAGGCGCTGAACCGGGCATTGGAGGAATCGAGGTAACTGTAATGGAGACATCTCAGCTGTTCGGAACCGAGAAGATCAGTAAGATCCTTCTGAAAATGGCACCGCCGGTCATGCTGGCGCAGCTGATCCAGGCGCTGTATAACATCATTGACAGTTTGTTTGTGGGCCGGTATTCCGATTCCGGTTTAACAGCACTGTCGATCATCTATCCAATTCAGCTTTTCATGATCGCGCTGGCGGTGGGCACCGGCGTGGGCATCAACACCGTCATGGCATCAAAACTGGGTATCGGCAGAAAAAAAGCTGCCGTGGAGTACGCTGGAACAGGCACACTGCTGGCTGTTGTCATGTGGTTTCTCTTTGCCCTGATGGGCTTTGCCATCATGCCCTTTTACGCAAGAATGTCCACCGATTCTCCGGAAGTCATCGCCGACATCATTGTCTACGGCAGGATCGTCTGTGTGTTCAGCTTTGGTCTGTTTCTGGAAAGCATTTGGACCAAAGTGCTGCAGGCAGAGGGAAACATGAAAACCCCTATGGTCGCGCAGATCGCCGGCGCTGTTACCAACATCATCCTTGACCCGCTGCTGATCTTCGGCATGTTCGGCTTGCCGGAAATGGGTATTGCCGGTGCGGCGGTGGCAACGGTGGCCGGGCAAACGGTGGCCGCGCTGGTCGTTATGAAAAAGGGGCGCCGCAAGTCTCCCGCTCTGAAAAAGTACCCTCACCATGTAAGGAAAATTTTCCGGCTGGGCATCCCCAACATGCTGATGCAGTCGGCCTATACCTTTTATATTCTTGGCCTGAATCTGATCCTTGCGACCTTCTCCGATCAGGCGGTCACGGCGTTGGGCCTTTATTATAAATGGCAGACCTTCTTTTTCATTCCCTTGGGTGCCATGCAGACCTGTATCGTCCCCATCATCAGCTTCAATTATGCCGCCAGAAATATTGACCGATGCAAGAAGACACTGACGACGGCCATCGGTTTTAGCATTGCGTTGATGGCGGTTGGAACCCTGTGTTTCGTATCTATCCCGGCACAAATGCTGCGGGTGTTCACATCGGATGCACTGGTGATCGAGATCGGCAGGGTCGGCTTCCGCTTTGTGGGCATCAGCTTTCTTCCCATGGTGACCTCCCTGATCTTCCCGGTGTTCTTTCAAGCGGTGGGTTCCAGCCTAAAAAGCTCTCTGCTGACAGTCATCCGTACCGTTGTGCTGTTCGTACCTTTGGGATTTGTGTTCTCCCGTTTTGGGCTGAACTGGTTTTGGATGACCTTCCCTGTAACGGAGGTTCTTACCACGTCCGTGGGGTTTCGGTATTATCGGCAGTTCCTGAAGCACCCCTATACCACAAATGCAAAGACACCGATGGCGGAACATGCGGTCATCAAGCCGTCCCGCCCCGGCGTGATCATTACCATCGCCCGGGAGCACGGCTCTTCCGGCAAGCAAATCGGCAAGCTGGTGGCGCAGAAGCTGAATATTCCCTTCTATTATAAGGAAATGACTGCGCTGGCCGCCCAGGAGAGCGGGCTGGATCGGGAGTTCATTTCCGACATCAACAAGAACGCGCCCGAGTATTTGCATGATTTGTACTTAAGCACCAAGGTGGTCCAGCACGCCATTGTCGCCCAGCACAAGGTGATCGAAAAGATTGCAGAAAACGGAAGCTGCGTCATTGTGGGCAGAGCCGCGGACTATGTTTTGAAACATCATCCCGATGTGGTGCGTGTTTTTGTGTATGCCAAAGAGGACTACCGCATCGGCAGAGTGATGGAGGTCTACGGCGATAGCAGAGCAGAGGCGGAAAAGAATATTCGCCGTTCCGACGAAGCACGCAGTGCATATTACCGCAGCATTTCCGGCAATGAATGGGGCGATCGCAAAAACTATGATTTGCTGGTGGATGCGTCCGTAGGCCTTGATGAAACAGCAGAACTGATTTTGCAGTACATTTCCGCAAAAGGATATGAGGAATTCTGATTGGGGGATGCTCCAGTCGTATGCCCGTATATCTCCCACGGGCAAAAACCGAACACTGTGGGAGAGCGTACGGTTCGCATCCGTAAGGTCGTCGGTTCAATCCCGATATCGTCCACCATTTTCCGTCAGGGAAGTCTGTGTTCGCAGACTTCCCTGATTTTTGTTTATGCGGCACCGTCGTTGGAACTCGTGTTTCGTTTGCGCCAGAGTTCTTTGAACTCTCTGATCGTGGGTTTGAGGTCAACTTCAAACTTGTAGTCACGGTAGATGCGTACTTTTTCTACCACCTGCCACATGATCATTTTCTTGCCTTCCAGCGTACTACCTTCAAACATATCAGCCCAGGTCAAGATCTTGTTGTATTCTTCCTTGACCTCTTTTGCAGCACTTTCGGCATTGTCTACGAGTTCCTGTATCTTGTTTAGGGAATAGCATGGTTTTTATACCGTGTCAAGTTATGAACGATAAAGCAGACACAATGGACGTGCAAGAGCATCCTACTCAACGAAGTCGCTTGTTGAAGCAGGATGCTCTCGGTCATACATATTCAGTTCCTGACTCAGTTTCCACGCCAGACGAAAACCGGCGATGAAACTATCGATGGACAGATCCTCAGCAATCCGGTCTTTGCAGTACCAGTTTTCTCTCTTATTTACTCAGTTTTTCGATGAGTTATACACAATAGCACAGAAGGCTTGGAATAGCTATATTTATTATGACGCAAATGTTGAAGAAGAGGGTTATTCGAGCTTAAGCATCCGATATCCGATTCCAATGTGCGTTTGGATATACTGCGGAGCACTAGGATATCCCTCCAGTTTTTTTCGCAGTGCTGCCATGAAGACACGCAGAGATCCAATATCGTTTTCCCAACTGCTGCCCCAAACATTCTGCAGAATGAACCGGTGTGTCAACACTTTTCCGGTGTTGCGTGCCAAAAGACAGAGCAGCTTATATTCCATAGGGGTCAGCTTCAGCTCCTCTTCACCGAGGTATGCACATCCCGCAGAATAGTCGATCCGCAACAAGCCATTTTGATAGACAGCCTGTTCTGCACCAGCGTTCTGCATCAGTCCCAGTCGTCTTTGTGTTACCCGCAGGCGGGCAAGAAGCTCATCAACGGAGAAGGGCTTGGTTAGATAATCGTCAGCTCCGGCATCCAGAGCGTCGATCTTATCGCTGTCTTCACTTCTCGCGCTGATGACGATGATCGGCATATTGGACCAGCTTCGGATGCGGCGGATGACCTCCACGCCGTCAAGATCAGGCAGGCCCAAGTCCAACAGAACGATATCGGGATTGTGCGAAGCGGCTTCCATCACAGCTCCCTCTCCGGTGCCGGTAGTAATAAAGCGGTAGTCGCGTGCTTTTAGTGTGGTGGTGATCAGATTACGCACCGGGGCGTCATCCTCTACCACAAGGATCTGATATTTACTCATGGTATGCTGCCTCCTCCAGCGGAAGGGTGAAGTGGAATATTGCTCCATGTGGGAGATTGTCCGTAACACAAATCGTTCCTCCATGAGCTTCTACAATGGCTTTGCAGAGATAAAGTCCAAGGCCCAGACTGCGGCGGTTATCCGCTATTCTATTTTCGCCGCAGTAGAACTTATCAAAAATTTTATTCTTTTCCGCATCACTGATCCCATTTCCCGTATCAGCGATCATGATCTCCGCCATCTCGCCCTGCTTTGCGGTGCTGATATGAATGGCGGTCTCAGGCGGTGTGTATTTCAGCGCGTTGTCAACAAGGTTGATGATAACCTGTACGATCAGTTTCGCATCAGCCCGAACCAGCATAAAATCATCTTCACAAAACACTGTGACAGTATGACCTTTTAGCTTGGGACGAATATGCTGCATTGCCTCCTCAAAGATTTCGGAAAGCAGTTCCGGAGAAGGCTTTAGTGCCATGCTCCCCTCTTCAATACGGGTGGAGTATAAAAGATTCTCCACCAGATTGGTCAGCCACACAGAATCATCATAAATGTCAGAGTATATCTGTCGTTTGGTTTCTTCATCAAAACTGTGGCCGTTATGAAGAAGATTGTCTGCGTTGCCGGAGATGGTGGTCAACGGAGTGCGCAGATCGTGGGAAATCGTACGCAGAAGATTGGCCCGGAGCTGCTCGCTTTCAGCCAACACTGCCGCTGCTTCTTTTTCTCTGATATTTTTTTCATTCTCTAAGGCCAACGCAGTCTCACCGAGTATGGACAGGAGGATTCCGTTTTCTGAAGCATCCAGTGCCCCATCCTTCGCATCAATACCGACCACACCGTAAACACGCTCATTGACCCGGATGGCAAGATACTGATATTGGGCATCCGGAAAGCGTTCGGTAGTTGCCCCTGCAGTGTGGTTGTGTTCAAGCACCCATTGAGCAACTTTCAGCTCGTTTGTTTTCTTAAACAAAGACGCATCCTGGTCAGCAAACACCATAGGTTCGGAAAGTTGACCATCTGCATGATTGAATAAAATGATATCTCTGCCAAGCAGCTTTTTGATTTGTTCTCCGGCTGTCTGCAAAATAGCTTCTTTGCCCTCGGCCTTTGACAAAAGCTGATCTGTATCAAACAGGATCTTGGTGCGGTAAGCGATTTTGGCAGATTCCTTGGCCTGCTCCTTATAGAGGATCGCCAAGGTGCCGGTGATGTAGGCCGTCAAAAACATGATGGCAAAGGTCACCGGATAGCCTGTTTCGTAAGCGGCCAGCGAAAAGCGAGGCTCTGTGAACAGATAATTGAAAACAAAAACGCTGGCGACGGAAGATATGAGACTATAGATCCGATGAGTTGTGGCAATGGATGTCAGCAGAACGCCCAGAATATAGACCATGATAATATTCGGTCTGGTGAAGCCGATCTCATAGAACAGCAAACTCAACAGCGTTGCCGCCAAAAGGATAAGCACGCTCTTGATTATATTTTTTAGTATATCTGCATTGCTGTGCTGTCTTGCTTTTTTAGGATGATAGATGGCATTCGCGGCCTTGTCAGGAATAATGTGAATATCCAGTTCCGGAACATAGGACAGCAGCAGTTGTGTCAGTGTAGGCTTTCCGAACAGATGCTTTCGGGTAACGGCACTTTGCCCCAGAACGATTCGGGTGATACCGGAGATGCGGGCAAATTCCGCGATTTGATAAGGGATGTCCTCACCGTAGACAGTTTCGATGTCCGCGCCGAGCTGCTCTGCCAGTTTTCGGTTTTCTTCCAGCCGCCTTTTGTTTTCCTCGGTGGCAAGGGCAAAATCAGGCGTTTCCACAAACAATGCCGTGAACTGACCGTCGAAAGCCTTTGCCATTCGTGCAGCGGTGCGGATGATCCTTGCGTTGGAGGGAGCGGAAGACAGGCAGGCGAGAATGTGGTCTCGTTTGCCATCATTGGTATGTTGATTCATCTTGCTCACTCCTTCCTGTTTTTTCTGATATTAACACAAATCCAATGCATTTTCCATAGTGATACAACAGCGCTCAATCCAAATAGTCCGCATAGCCGCACTTCACGCTGCAAGGTTCGTTCTCCAGCGCGGCGATCACATAGTCCCGAATCTCTGACTTGCGCTTTTTCTTCCAAACCACATGGAACCAGGCTTCCCGATACAGGACGTCAACGGGCAGTTCCAGAACACTTGCCGTAATCGTTCGGTTTTCACAGGGAATGCGTATGGAATCGTAGCACGGACCGATCTGCGCGGCAGATCGGTCCGTGAGGAGCGCGATATCGATTTTCTCCTCCAGGACTTTTTTCAGAATAAGCGCTGCATTCTCACAGTCGGTAGAAACCGTCATGTTTGGATAATCTGCAGCGCACCGTTCCAGCACAGGCGCTACAGTATCCAACAGCATTTGGTTTTCTCCGGCAATTCGAATCTTGCCGCGGTAGGCCCGACGATTGGAAGCAATCGGGCGCCGCACTTTCTTTATGAAGCGTTCCAATGCCGCCATAAGCACATATCCAACCGCGAACACTGCCAGCATAATTGGAATCAGAAACAGATCCTTCATGCGGAACACCTCCTTTGCCGTGCCAAAAGGATCAGGTCAGATCCGGAAGCATTTATGAACTGCCTTTTCGTGGCCTAAGACGAGCAGCGACGTGTCGTAACAGAGCATGGTATCCGGCGTGATGCTCATATTGAGCCTGCCGTTTTCCCGAATACCGAGCACATTGATGCCGAACCTTTTGCGGATATCCAGCTGGACAATGGTTTTTCCCACCCATTCCATCGGTGCCGCCAGTTCAAAAATTGCGTATTCATCATCCAACTCGATGTATTCCAGAATATGTTCGGACGAACAGCGGATCGCCGTCCAGGATGCCAACTGTTTTTCCGGGTAGACCACCTCGTCGGCCCCGTTGTGGAGCAGGAACTTTTCCTGGATCTCGCGCGAGGCACGGGCTATCACCTGTTTTGCTCCCAGTTCTTTCAGCAGATAGGCTGTTTCCAGAGAGTTCTGAAAGTTATCGCCAATGGCGACGATGCAGGCGTCATAATTGCTTATTCCCAGCGAAGAGAGGAACGCCTCGTTGGTGCTGTCGCCGATCTGCGCATTGGTCACATAGGGCAGTACCGAGTTCACACGCTCTTCGTTTGTATCTACTGCCATGATTTGATGACCCATACTGTACAGCTTCATGGCAATAAACTTTCCAAAGCGGCCCAAACCGATCAACAATACTGATTTCATAAAAGATACCTCCTGTTCTCAGCCCACCGAAATCTTCTCAAGCGGAAGTCGGGACATCGTGTTTTTTGTTGCCGGCAGCGTTGCGAAAAGCAATGTCAGCCCGCCGACCCGTCCGATATACATCAGTGCGGTCAGGATCAGCTTGCTGATCCATCCCAATTCCGGTGTGATCCCAAGGGAAAGTCCCACCGTTCCAACCGCAGAGGCACTTTCATACAGGCAGGCAAGAAGGGGGAGACCCTCCAGTTTGCTGATGATCATACCGCCCAGCAGAAATAACCCGATGTACATCAAGAAAACGGTTGCGGCGTTTTTAACCGTTTCATCATCGATGCGTCGCCCGAAAAAGCGACCATTCTGCCGCCGTTTGAACACCGCTACCGCCACAGCCGCCATCACAGCGAAGGTGGTCACCTTCATGCCGCCTGCGGTGGAACCGGGAGCGCCACCGATCAACATCAGCAGTGCCGTTAGCATCTGTCCGCTCTCGCTCATGGCATTCAGGTCGACCGTGTTAAAGCCTGCCGTTCTGGGTGTCATCGCCTGAAACCAGGCGCCCCAAAACCGCTCCGCCAAAGGAAGATGATCCAGTTCAAAGAAGAAAAAATAAACTGCGGGAATTAAAAGCAAACCTGCAGTCATGGTAAGGATCACTTTACTTTGCATCCGGTACCGCTTTACATGGATGCCGTTGGTATAAATGTCACGCCAGGTCAAAAAGCCAAGACCGCCAACGATGACCAATAGCATAACGGCCAGATTGATCACAGGATCGGAGGCATATCCCATCAGGGAATTGAAAAGCACCCCATCATCTACAATGTCAAAGCCGGCATTGCAGAACGCTGAAATGGAGTGAAAGACCGCCATCCAGAGCCCTTCTCCAAATCCATGATCCCGGATGAAAACCGGGGCCATAACTACCGCGCCCAGCAGTTCGATGAGAAAGATCCCCTTCAGAATAAATCCGGTAAATCTGACGATCCCGCCCACCTGCGGCGCGGAGATGGCATCCTGTATGGTGCTTCTCTGCATCAGAGAGATCTTCCTGCCCGCAGCCAGCGAAAGGGCTGCCGCCACGGTGATGACTCCCATGCCGCCGATTTGAATCAATATGAGGATCACAGCCTGACCGAACAGGGTCCAGTGGACTGCCGTGTCATAAACCACCAGACCGGTCACGCATACCGCGGAGGTAGATGTCAACAGGCAATCCAGAAAGGGGCTGAATGTTTCACGTTTGCTGGATATGGGCAACATCAAAAGCAAAGTGCCCAAAAGGATGATAACGGCAAAGCCGAGAATGATCATTTGTGAGGATGACAATCGTTTTTCAATTTTTCCCATGCCGACACCTCCGGGAACGGTTTTCTACTATCATTATGGCATACCAGGTGTGAAACGGGCATTAGTGTCCCAACGTGGATATTAAATTTATATTAAAACATTGCTGATAGCTTTAGGCATAGTGCTGCCACGGATCCAGAATCAAGTGGTAGATATCCATCCCTAACTGACGATGACGCACCGACAGCCTGTATGTGCTTCCCGGCCTTCGGGCTTCGCAACTGCTATCTTTGATTGGGTATAGGGATGTATTTTTTGTGGGTAAGGGGCAATCAGTTCCAATACAGTTATCATGAGAAATACGCTTCATAAAAAAACATCCACTGGACGAGTCCGGTGGATGTTTTTTGTTCTTTAAGCGTTGTCAGGCATGAAAATGTGAATTTGAGGTTGTGCGACTTGCGCGTTGGTATACACAAAATTAAACTCTCCGTGAATTTGCATATCCTTGACTGTAAATGTAGCCAGGTCGTTTCGACTGCGGGCCACAGGCTCGTATGCGAAGGTGATCGCTCCGGCATTGGCAACCAGCTCGCTGATCACAGAAAAGTTGCTGACAGATGAGTATCTGCGAAAGCTTTCTAAGGAATACCCTCTGTCGGAGATGGCCTGCTGCAGAAGCCTCCTGGTACCGGAACCGTTTTCCCGAACGATCAGGTTTTCCTGGAACAGATCTTCCAGGGAAATGGTTTTTCCCGCAAAAGGATGATTTTTTCCGCAAAGCCCCACAAATCGCTCCCGTTTGAACAGATGGTGGGGATATGCTTCCTTACTGAATACACCCTCTATAACGGCAAAGTCCAGTTCATTGCGAGAGAGCATGGATAACAAAGTTTCCGTATTATCTATGATAAGATCCAAACGGTGATTGATATTCGATACGAATGTTTTAATGGCGGGAACGATCACATATTCGCCAATCGTCTTGGTAGCGCCCACTCTGAGATGTACCGTGTCCTCGTGGATAAAGTTATCCTTCAAGGAACGTTCTTCCGTTCGAACGCTGTCAAAATGTCGTTTGAGCAGCTCTGCCTGCCTGGTTTTGGTGAGCTGGCGCCCATTATATTCAAACAGCTTTGCACCATAGAATTTCTCCAGATATTGAATGTGCTGCGTAACACCCGGCTGCGTCATGTTCAATCTCTCAGCAGTTTTTCGGTAATTCATCTCTTCACACAGGGTGAGGAAGGTATCAATACGATAATCCAGCATAGCACTCTCCAATAATTTAATTTTATCTAATGATAATAAATGATAATTTGATTTTATCGCATCTTGGGGATACAATCAAGTGGCATTGTTAAAAGAAGGAGAAAACACGATGAGTTTTGTCAAATTGTTTCCGGGAGTTCTGTTGTCCGCCACAATTGCATTGCTGGCCTGCTGGCTGGAAAGCTTACTGCCAATCCATCTGATCGGATCTGCGGTAATTGCCATGTTTATTGGCATGTTCGTCAACCGGTTTCTGAATAACACGAATGTATTTGCATCCGGTCTTAAGTTTACATCCAAAAAGCTCCTGAAGTTTGCGATCATTCTGCTGGGTCTTTCGCTGAATATCTCAACGATTTTGACCGTAGGCAAAATGTCGCTGACTGTTATGGTGTTTACGCTGCTGACCTGCTTCGGCGGGGGCTATTTCATCGGTAAGACTCTGGGGCTGAACTGGAAGCTCAGCAATCTGATCTCCGCCGGAACCGGTATCTGCGGCGGCAGTGCTATTGCCGCGATTGCTCCGACCATCGATGCCGATGATAACGATGTGGCATACGCGATGTCCGCAACCTTTTTGTTTGATATGGCGATGATCGTACTTTTTCCAATCATGGGCAGAGCCATGGGCATGTCGGACACGGCCTTTGGTATTTGGGCGGGTACAGCCGTTAACGACACATCTTCCGTTGTCGCCACCGGGTATGCATTTTCCGAAGGTGCGGGTGATTTTGCCACCATGGTCAAACTTACCCGAACCCTTGCCATTATTCCTACGGTTATTACGTTTGCCTTTATCCAGCTGCACCTTAAGCGGAAAGAGGTCCTGGCTGCACAGCATAACAGCACAGATCTGAAAGCGAACTTTTCCATCAAAAAGATTTTTCCCTGGTTTATTCTGGGCTTCCTGGCCATGTCCATTGTCGCCAGTATCCTCCCTATCCCGCCCGCAGTTGTATCCGGCACAAAAAGTGTCAGCAAGTTTCTGATGGTCTGCGCTTTGGCGGCGATCGGTCTGAATACTTCTTTCACCAGTATGAAAAAAGCCGGAATACGCCCCATGATCCATGGCTTTATCATTTCTGCCCTTGTCGTGATCGTTGCGTTGCTTGTAGAAATGGCAATGGGGATCGTGTGAGCGACTGCGTTCTGCTCTTATGAGGATTTCCTGCTGGGTGTGGAGACAATCATGAATTTCACGGGCGGTGAGTTTCGGATACTCACCGCCCGTATTTATTAAGATAAACGTAATAAAAACGGGTGTTATTTCTTTGCTTTACCTATATTTTACTTATCCTTTACGGAACTATGGTTTCGAAAGCCGCGATTCCTCTGTAGAATACAAAATGGAAAAATATTGTAATTTAAATTGTTTTTAGCGGTACCCCACTTTTCTAAAAACATATCCGTATTCTATATGCGAGAGGTGAGTCCATGCGAAATGAGCATCAGATCATTCGGGCGGTCTATGCGGCAAAAGAAGATCTGCAAAAAGCTGACGATCTGATTCGGGACTACATTCCCTTCATCCGGTCGGAAGCCTCCAAATGCATTTCAAGGCTCTGCACAGAGCAGGATGATGAATACAGCATTGCCATGATCGCTTTCCATGAAGCGATTTTAGGATATGAGCATGGAAGAGGCGCTTTTCTCAGCTATGCCTCCATGCTGATCCGCAGTCGGACTATGATGACGATGTTCATGAACACTCGGATTACGACGCAGATGATTATGAAGATGA